>WLFD01000076.1 GCA_009703925.1 Actinomycetota bacterium
CATTCATGGTCTCGCCCGACCCCCTCCACCCCCGAGGGCGAGGTCGTGAGCTGGGCCGACCGGATCGCGTATGTCTGTCACGATTTCGAAGATGCCGTCCATGCCGACATCGTCACCCTCGACGATCTTCCGGCGGTCGTGCTCGACCGCTGTGGACCACGGCGCAGCACCTGGCTAAGCGCATTCATCCAGGGCGTGGTCGAGGGTTCGGTCGCTGCGGGTCGGGTCGCCATGAGCGAGCCCCTCGCCGAAGCTCTGGCCGCCTTCCGGTCCCTGAACTACGAGCGCATCTACCTGCGTCCCGAATCTCTCGCACAGGGCCGGGCCGTGGTCTCGGTGCTTCAGGGCCTCGTCGAGCACTTCGCTGCCCGACCCGAGCGGATTCCCGGCTCGGACTCGCCCGATCCATCGGGTATCGAAGCCCTGCACCGCTCGATCGCCTACGTGGCCGGCATGACCGACCGATTCGCCTGTCAGGCCGCCATCGACGAACTCCACTGGCCCGAACAGGAACTGCCCAGGGGACTCGATGCCCATCATCCCCGAACGGTCTGATCAGCCGAACGGCCCGACCCTCACCCGTCTCCTCCCGGACGCGCAACGGGTGGCCCGAAGGCCACCCGTTTCAGACTCACGTGCCTCTCCGAGGAGCGACTCGATCGATTTCGCTGCCGACTATCGGCTGCTGTCGGCCTCAGCCGACGGGCAGGATGTCGACAAGCTTGCGGCCCTTGCGGGAACCGAACTTCACGGTTCCTTCGGTGAGGGCGAAAAGCGTGTCGTCGCCACCACGGCCGACATTCTCACCCGGGTGGATGCGAGTGCCGCGCTGGCGGACGAGGATGGTGCCTGCAGTGACGGCCTGACCGTCGAACCGCTTCACACCAAGACGTTGTGCGTTCGAATCGCGGCCGTTCCGTGTGGAGCCGCCGCCTTTAGTCTTTGACATGGGTCAGCCCTTCTTGATTCCGGTGATTTCGATCGTCGCGTAATGCTGACGATGACCGAAACGGCGACGTTCGTTCGCCTTGTTCTTGTAGGTGAAGCCAATGACCTTGGGCCCCTTGGTCTCGCCGACCACACGGGCTGTGACGCTGGCGCCAGAGAGTTGAGCTGGGGTAGCCAGAACAGAATCACCATCAACCACGAGAACGGGGGTGAGGGTGACTTCATCGGCGTCGCCGAGGCGCTCAACGTCAAGACGCTGGCCCTCTTCGACTCGATACTGCTTGCCACCTGTTTGAATCACGGCATACATAGGGATTTGATCCTAGCGGGTCGGGGTCGGGAGATGAAACCGGGATGGTTTCGGCTCATTTGAGAAGATCTGCATCGATGCGAATTCCGCGGCCCTCGCACTCGGGGCACTGGTCGGCGAAGGACTCGAGAAGCCCTTCCCCTATGCGCTTTCGGGTCATTTCGACAAGACCGAGTTCGGAGATGTCGAAGACCTGGGTTCGGGTCTTGTCCCGGGCGAGACTGTCCCGGAAGACCTTGATGACTTCGTCCCGGTTCGCCTTGATCTCCATGTCGATGAAGTCGATCACGATGATTCCGCCGATGTCGCGGAGCCGGAGCTGCTTCGCGATTTCCACGGCAGCCTCGAGATTGTTCCGGAAGACCGTCTCCTCGAGGCTCGACGAGCCGACGTTCTTGCCCGTGTTCACGTCGATGACGGTGAGTGCTTCGGTGTGCTCGATGATCAGCGAGCCACCCGACGGCAACCAGACCTTGCGATCGAGGGCCTTGTGCAACTGTTCGTGCACGTGATGGCGTTCGAAGATCGAGAGCGGCTCGACCGAACGGTCGTAGTGCTGGACCCGATCGGCGAGGGCCGGCGAGATGTTCGAGACGTAATCGCGCACATCGGCGAAGAGGGCCTCATCGTCGATGACGACACCGCGGTAATCGTCGTTGAATTCCTCGCGGATGACCCGCACCGCCATGTCGGGTTCACGGTAGAGAAGGGCCGGACCCTGAACCTTGGCGGCGAGTTGCTCGATCTGCTCCCACTGCGAGAGCAGACGGCGGACATCGGCCGAGATCTCCTCGGACGTGACGCCCTCGGCTGCAGTACGGACGATGACGCCATGCTGCGGCGGCTTGACCTTGTCGAGGATCGAACGAAGGCGCTTGCGCTCGTCGTCGGCGAGGCGCTTGGAGATTCCGTACGTCGACGAGTTCGGGATGAGAACCACGAAACGGCCGGGAAGCGAGACTTCCTGCGTGAGTCGTGCGCCCTTGTGGGCGATGGGGTTCTTGGTGACCTGGCAGATGATGGTCTGCTTGGGCTTCAGGATCTGTTCGATGCGGGCGTTGCCACCCTGTTCGACATCTTCCACGTCGAACTGCACGTCACCGCGGTAGAGCACCGCATTCTTCGGCGTGCTGATGTCGACGAAGGCTGCTTCCATGCCGGGGAGGACGTTCTGGACCTTGCCCAGATAGATGTTTCCGTGGATCTGTGCCACATCGTCGGCCGGACGAGACACGAAGTGTTCGATCAGGTTGCGGCCCTCGAGCACGGCGATCTGCGTGGCCTCGGGGCGGACGCTGACCGTCATCAGGTAGCGACCCACCGGACGACCCTTGCGCTCGCGTCCACGACGACGATCGAGCGTCTCCTCGTCGAGATCGGGCCCACCACCACCGAGGATCGCCTCGACGGGGCGGTTCGATCCGCGGCCACCGGAGCGGGCACCCTGTGCACCCTGACCCGCCGGCGATTGGCCGCCGGTCTGGGGCTTGGCCTGGCCTGCGTTCTGTCCTCCGCCGCCGTTGCCGTTGCCGCCGCCACCACTGCCTCGTCCGCGTCCACCTCGACGGCGACGCGCACCGGTACGGGCCTGACCCTGGCCGGCCGCACCTTCGGTCGTCTCCGGCTTCGGGGCTTCTGCCGGAGCGGGGCGAACGTCACCGATCTGCGGGCGCTTGACGAGCGCCTCTTCCGCCGCGACAGGATTCTTGGGACGGTTCTGCGTCATGCGCTCCGGAAGTTCGACATCGCCGGCATCGGAATCGTCCGACGAATCGTCCGAACCGTTTTCGCGCGGTGCGCCCGAACGGGTGCGGTTGCGACCACCGCGGGATCCGCGGCGACGGCGATTGCGACTTGCCGCACTTTCTCCGTCGGAGGGTGAATCTCCCCCGTCGCTGCCGGACGCGTCAGACGAAGTCGAAGGCGCTTTCGGTGGCGGGGTCGGTGATTCCGTCGGAACCGACGGAATCTTGGGTGTCGTGGGCTCGACCGTGGGATCGGTCATCGGGATGGTCCTCTCTCGGGGCAACCGCTACTGCAGTTGCCGTGACGTGCGCGCCTTGCGAGAGGGGTTCCCGCGTCGCGCCGTCTTCGTTGATCCATTGAAAAATCCTGCAGACCCGACCCTCGGGGAGGGGCGGATCGAAAGCGGCCAGCAATTCTGCCGGACGTATCGAACGTGGCTGTGTCGCCAGTTCGGCTTCGAATACTGCTCCCGTTTCCGGGGCATCGTCCGGAGTTGAACCGAGCACGCTCAGGTGCAGGATTCCCGGACGAAGGTCATCGGCCACTTGCTTACCCTTACGTTCCCGAACGACGGGGATCGCATCGGCCGCGAGCATCGCCGCCACTGCGCTGGTAAGTGAGTCGACAGATTGTCCCGGCACCTCGATGCGCCAAACGCACGAGGTCACCGCCTCCTGAAGGGAGGGATCGGAGCGGTTGATGACCGAAACGGCCTCGACCTCGATACCGGGTGGAAGAAGCGGCGAGAGCCGCTCGGGCAACATCCCGAGATCGATCTCGTCAGCCTCGGGCTCACGCAGATCGACATCCAGATACTCCCCCAGCGACTCATGGCCGGTGGAAAGCGCGAGTCCGAAATGCATTTTCGGACGCGGTGAAAAACCTTCGGTGCGGGCGAGCGGCAGTTCGGCCCGACGCAGGACCCGCTCCCAGATGCGTGCCACGTCGCGATGGCTCGTGAAGCGGACCTTGCCGTGTTTGCTGTAGCGCAACCGGATCCTCATTCGACACCCACTGCGGCTGCCTCGGGCTTGCGTCCGAGAAGCGAGACCGGAACCGACGAACCGAGATCCTGACCGGTCCCCTGCGATCCACCCGCAGGCGGCGTGGCCGAGGCCACGATGTGCTCGATCGAGTAGCCCGTGCAGGCGCCGCAGTCGTAGCAGGGCGTCCAGCGACAATCGGGAAGGCCGACCTCGGCCAACGCGTCGCGCCAGTCCTGCCAGAGGAAATCCTTGTGGAGTCCCGCCGACAGGTGGTCCCACGGAAGAATCTCGGTCTCGGTGCGGTGACGATAGGCGTACCAGTCGGGATCGAGACCGTGTTCGGCCATGGCTTCGAGCCACAGGTCGAGATCGAAGCATTCGCTCCATTCCTGGAACGTTCCACCGTTGCGCCAGACCGTTTCGATGGCAGCGCCGACGCGACGATCACCACGGCTCATGATTCCTTCGACCATCGTGGCCTTCGGATCGTGCCACTTGATCTGGACGCCGTGGGACTTGCGGGTCGCGTCGCGCAGCAGATTGATCTTGCGGCGCAGTTCCTCGACGGTGTTCTGACCGAACCATTGGAACGGGGTGAACGGCTTGGGAACGAATCCGCCGACGGAAACCGTCACCGACGGGCTCTTGGTGTACTTCTTGCCGAGCTCGACACAGTTACGGGCCAGTTCGGCGATGCCGAGGGTGTCTTCGTCGGTCTCGGTGGGAAGGCCCGTGAGAAAATAGAGCTTCACTCGCCGCCAGCCGTTCGCGTACGCGGCCTCGACAGCGCTGTAGAGATCCTCTTCGCGGATGAGCTTGTTGATTACCTGTCGCATGCGCCAGGTGCCGGCTTCCGGCGCGAAGGTGAGGCCGGTGCGGCGACCCTTCTGGAGTTGTGTGGCGATCCCGACGCCGAACGCGTCGACCCGGAGGCTGGGAAGGGACACCGAGACCGGCGAGTTGTTCGAGGTGGAATCGGCGATGTCGCGCACCAGATCCTCGATGCCGGAGAAATCCGCCGTCGACAGCGAGGTCAGTGCGACCTCGTCGTAACCCGTGCGGCGCAGACCGTCCTCGACCATCGTGCGAACCTGCTCGGCCGGACGCTCGCGCACCGGGCGCGTGATCATGCCGGCCTGACAGAAACGACAGCCCCGCGTGCACCCGCGGAACACTTCGACGTTGAGACGATCGTGAACGACTTCGGTCAGCGGAACGAGCTGATTCTTCGGATACGGAAAATCGGCCAGATCGGCGACAGTCCGCTTCTCGACGGTTTCGGGCACATCGGCGAAGCGGGGTGTGATCGCAGCGAGGGCAGAACCGTCGTAGGTCACGTCGTACATCGACGGTACGTAAACGCCGCTCACGTGGGACAACTCGCGCAACATCGCGGCGCGGGAACCGGCCGGACGCCCGGAGACCTTCCATGCCCCGACGACTTCGGTGATCTCGGCGACGATCTCCTCGCCATCGCCGAGCACGACGAAATCGAGGAAGTCGGCGATCGGCTCCGGGTTGTAGGTGCAATGGCCACCGGCGGCGATCAGCGGGTGGTGCTCGAGACGATCGGCGGAACGGACCGGGGCGCCGGCGAGATCCACCATGTTGAGCAGGTTCGTGTAGGTGAGTTCCGCCGAGAGGTTGAAACCGATGATGTCGAAATCGGTCGCCGGGCGGTGGGTATCGAGCGAGAACAACGGCAATCCGTGTTCGCGCAGCAACGCCTCGAGATCGGTCCAGGGGGCGTAGGCGCGCTCGGCCACGGCATCGGGACGCTCGTTGAGGATCTCGTAGAGGATCTGCAATCCCTGATTGGGGAGGCCGATCTCGTAGGTATCCGGGTACGCCAAAAGCCACGCCACACGATCATTGGCGTGTTCAGGACGCTGGGAACCATCTTCGAGCCCGATGTACCGGGCCGGCTTGGCCACTTTGGCCAGAAGGGGCTCCAGCTGGGGCCACAGTCCGTTCACCCGGTGAAGAGTACCGGTTCTGCCCCCGATTACTGGAACCGGCGGGCGTGGACGCTCATGACGAGGCCCAGAGCGGCCAGGGCGGTCACGGTCGAGGATCCCCCGGCGCTCAGAAGCAGCAAGGGAATTCCCGTGACCGGCATGATGCCCATCGCCATTCCGACATTCTCGAAGATCGAGAACGCGAACATGGCGAGAACCCCGATGCAGACGTAGCTGCCGAACGAGTCCTTGGCGATCTGGGCGATCCGCCAGATCCGATAGCAGAGCAATCCATAAAGGAGCAGCACGATCGCCGCCCCCACGAACCCGAACTGCTCGGCAACGGCGGTGAAGATGAAGTCGGTCTGCTGCTCGGGAACGAACCCGAGTTTCGTCTGTGGTCCGTTGAAGAGACCTTCGCCGGTCACTCCCCCGGTGGCGATGGCCTGCTGGCTCTGGTCGATGTTGTAGACGGCAGGGTTGGATTTGTCCTCGGGGTTGGCGAAGGCCGTCAACCGGTTGATCTGATACTCCTTGAGGACCGGCGAATTGAGCGCCCCGAAGATGCCGATCAGTCCGACCAGCGTCAGCACGACGATGAACTTCGTGGGGAGACCCCCGACCAGCAGCATTGCCAGGGCTATTGCCGTGAGGATGAGCACGAGTCCGAGGTCCGGCTGGACGAGGATCAGGATCATCGGAAGCCCCGCCACTCCGAGAAGCGAGAACAACCGCCGCACATCGATGTCGCCGCGGAACTCCGAGAGCAAGAACCCCAACGCACCGATGAGGGACAGTTTGGCGAACTCGGCCGGTTGCAACTGGAACGGCCCGAGCGCGAACCAGGCCTGCGCTCCCTTCGATTGCGATCCGAGCGGCGAGATCACGAGGACAAGCATCAGCGTGGTCAACCCGTAGAACGCCCACGCCCAGTCGTGGAGCTTTCGGTAGTCCACGATGGAGAAGATCACGAAGGCACCGGCGCCGATACCCACGAAGGCCGTCTGCTTGAACAGGTAGGACGAGGAATAGGTCGGTCCGGGACCGCGGGTCGCGCTGTACACGGCGATGATCCCGACGATGGAAAGAGCGGCGACCGACAGCATCAGCAGGGGGTCGATGTGGCGGGCCGGAGCGGTGGGATCCCGACGGCTGCGATTCGAATCATGGCGACTGACAGAGGATGGAAGCATCAGTCGCTCGAACCTGATGACGCCGGAGCGGCATCGGTGATGGTCTGACCGGCGAGTATCTCGTACACGTGTCGGACCACTTCACCCGAGGCCTCGGCGCCGAAACCGCTCTCCTCCATGACGGCAGTCACCGCATACCGAGGGAACAGGCCCGGACCGTACGACGCGAACAACGACGTGTCGGCTTTACCCTCCACCTGTGCAGTTCCGGTCTTGCCCACGACAGGGAACGCCTGCTGATCGAAACCGATGAACGCACTCGAGCCGGTTCCCAGACCCGTCGTGACCCGAGACAGACCTGCGACGATCGGATCCCGGACATCGGGCGGCAGTTCGACTGTTCCGGTGACAACGGGTTCGATCACACTGATGACTCCGCCGGGATCGACTTCGGAGTTCTTCGGTCGCAGGAGCCTCCAGACCACGTGGGGTGTGTAGAGCGTTCCGCCGTTGGCGAACGCTGCATAGGCACGGGCCAGTTGCAGAGGCGTGACGACGATGACGTTCTGCCCGACCGCGAGTTGGACGTTGTCGCCCGTGTACCACGTGCCATCCGAATAGGAATCCGGGTACTTGTCCTTGAGCGCCTTCTTCTCCTCAGGCGTCAACACGTAGCCCGACGATTCGTTCGGCAGGTCGATACCCGTCCGCTTGTCGAATCCGTAGGCAGCCGCCGTGTCCTGGATCAGCTTGGATCCATCCATGCGATCGCCGAGCCAATAGAAGTAGACATCCGACGAAATGGTGAGAGCCGTGGGAAGCGAGATCGTTCCGTTGCGGACACTGCCGGCATTCGTGAATTCCTGTGCCGGATTGCCGACGGTGTACACACCCTGATCGTTGTAGGAGGTGCCACCGGTGATCAGGCCGTTGCTCAGGGCGGCTGTTGCCGTCACCAGCTTGAAGGTCGAACCGGGCGCATACTGGCCGCTGATCGAGCGATCGATGAGTGCGCTGACGCCGTCGACATCGGTCAACTGGTCGTATCGCTCCTGCGAGATTCCGTTGACAAATTCGCGCGGATCGTACGTGGGGTAAGTGGCGAGCGCCACGACTCCGCCGGTCTGCGGATCCATCACGACCACAGAACCGGCTGTGGCGTTTCGCAGGGTTCCGTCACGCTGATTCGTGCCTCGAAGCCGCAGCAACTTGTCCTGCAGGGACTGTTCCGCCCGCATCTGCACATCGATGTCGATGTGCAACTGGATATCGGTTCCGGGTTTCGGCGCCTGGTATGCCGAGGTACCGACCGGACGATTCTTCGAATCGACCTCGATCATCTCGACGCCCGGAGTTCCCCGCAGATCCTTCTCGTATGTCGATTCCACGCCGGCGAGACCGATCGTCGAATCGGACTGGTAACTCTTGACCGCGCCCGAATCCGGATCGATACCGGGTTCGGCCACCTTGAGTTTCTCGGCCGTGATGCGACCGACATACCCGAGTACGTTTCCGGCCGCGGCGCCGTAGGGATACACACGCGTGGAGCGCCGCTCCACCCCAACCGTCGGAAAATCGTCAGCGTGTTCGGCCAGATACCACTGGACCTCTTCGGACACGTCGGTCGCAACGGGAACCGGGTACAGATCGTTGAACTGCACGTCCGCGTAGCGCTTCTCGAGCGACGAGACCTTGGTCGGAGTCCCGTAGCGCGTGAGCACGTCGGCCAGACGATTCACGAGATCAGCCTGATCGGGGAGCTTCTTGAATGCGGCCCGATCGATCGTGACAGCGAGCGACGTGCGATTGTCGACGAGAACCTTGCCGTTCACATCGAGGATCCGGCCGCGGGGTGCTTCGACAGCCACGACGCGGGTCCGGTTCGCTATCGCCTGGACCTGGAGCCGAGGCGCTTCCATCACCTGCAGGTACCAGAGCCTCGCGAACAGCGCCATGAAGCAGCCGATGACGACGACACCCACAAGGCTCATGCGCGTGCGCGGCGATGCGGTATCCATCTATCGGCGCTCCGGGCGGAGCTGGAGGAGAGTGGTTCGGGGACTGGACACGACCACAACAGTCCAGCAGACGGAACCGTTCATCGCATGGCAGGGCGGAATCGGTCGGAGTACGTCTCGGCCCAACGACAGGCCCTGGTTGCCGGAATGACGAGCAACGCCGACCAGATCGAAACCACCAGCACCACCTGGAGCAGGTGATCCGACAACATCTGGCTCTGGCCGAGGACCGAACCGATGACGGCGAATGCCGTGACTCCGAGGGCGCTGGTGACAAACGCCACCACCATGGTGAGCCAACGCGCCGAGTGGACGATGGTCCCCTCCATCCATCCGGCAAGTGCACCTGCACCCATATAGGCGACCGCTCCGAGCCCGAACGGCGTCACCGAGATCGAATCGAGTGCCATGCCGGCGAAGAATCCGACGATCGCTCCCCGCTCGGTTCCGCCGACGATCCCGGCCGCTATGGCCAGGACCAGAAGAACATCGGGGGTTGTTCCGTCCAGATCGAACTGGACGCACACCGCCCTCTGGAAAACGACTCCGGTGATCAGGAGAATCAGATAACGCAGGGCCGGATGTCCGAGCATCAACCCACCGGCTTCCAGAGCACGACGTCCGCGTAGGTCAGGTCGCGGGTGTTCGCGAACATGGTGATGTCGACCGAGGTTTCGCGGGCGGCTTCATCGGTCCGCAGAGCCGTGATCGTTCCGATGGGAAGATTCGGCGGGAACGGGCTGCCGAGCAGTCCGCTCGTCACGACGATCTGTCCCGGCGAGATCGACTGGCGGACATCGATACTGCCGCCGCGCAGGATTGTCGCCGAACCAGTCCCCTGTGCTGTCCCGATAGCCGGAGTTCCGACCACATTGAAGTTGACGTTGAACGAACCGCCCGTGATCAGCGCAACCACCGACCGATCGGCGGAGACCTGCACGACTTTGCCTATGAGCCCCTCGCCGGTGATGACGGGCATGTTCTTCTCGATGCCACTCGACGAGCCCTTGTCGAGTTCGACCGTCTCACCGAAGTTGCCGATCGTTCCGGAGACGACTCGGGTGTGAACCACCGGCGTGTCACCGACGAACGGGATGCCGACGAGTTGCAACAGTTGCTGTAACTGCTCCTTCGAGACGGAACTGGCCGTCAGTTCTCCCTTGAGCCGATCGTTCTCCTCTTGAAGTCGTTCGTTCTCGATCTCGAGATCGTCCTGCTCGAAGGCACCCGACCACGCATTGCGCACCGGGGAGAAGATCGTCGAGGCCAGATCGCCGACCGGCGACAGAACCGACAGGGCCGCGCTGCGCACAGACGAGAGCGGACCGGAACCCCGACCATCGAGCGTCAACAGGACGATGGAGGTGAGTACCAGAAGAACGATCGTGAAGCGGGCACGCCCTCTGCGCCGGGAATTTGGCACGACTCAGTCGATGATCAGTTGATCGTCGACGAGAACAGCACGCCCTTGAGCGCATCGAACTCTTCGAGTGACTGCCCTGAACCGATGGCTACCGAGAACAACGGATTCGGGGCGATGATGATCGGCATCCCTGTCTCGAACTCGAGACGAGAGGCGATGCCGTGGAGAAGGGCTCCGCCACCGGCAAGGACGATCCCCTGCTCCATGATGTCGGCGGCGAGTTCAGGCGGAGTTTTGTCGAGCGTCACCTTGACGGCATCGACGATCGCGGCGACCGGCTCGGCGATGGCCTCGCGGATCTCCTCGGTGGTTGTCACGATGGTCTTCGGCAGACCCGAAACCAGATCGCGGCCGCGGATCTCGGCGTGCAGCTCGATCTCGAGCGGCCAGGCCGAACCCAGAGCCATCTTGACTTCCTCGGCCGTGCGCTCGCCGAGCGCCAGGCTGTATTCCTTCTTGATGTAGTTGATGATCGCAAGGTCGATCTCGTCGCCACCCACGCGGGCGGACTGCGACGTGACCACGCCACCGAGAGAGATGACGGCGACCTCCGTGGTTCCCCCACCGATGTCGACGATCATGTTTCCGGTCGGTTCCTGCACCGGTAGACCG
>WLFD01000077.1 GCA_009703925.1 Actinomycetota bacterium
CGACCGAGTCGTAGAAGGCGCCACGATCTTCGACGCCAAAAGATTCCGACATCGTGATCTTCACGGAGCACACGAAGTTCCGGTTCCAGAGCGGTTCGACGATTGCGTTCGCGAACCGCGTGACGAGCAAGCTCCGGAGCGCTTCCTTGCCGACGAAATGGTCGATTCGGAAAATCGCCGATTCGGGAAAGTGCTCGTGGAGGGTGGCATTGAGTTCGACGGCCGATTGGTAGTCGCGTCCGAAAGGCTTCTCGATGATGAGGCGGGCGCCGCTGTCGAGTCCGGCGGCCGCGATTCCGTTGGCGACTGTCGCGAACATCGAGGGCGGAATGGCGAAGTGGAAGATCGGATGTTGGGCGTCGCCGGCAGCGATCTTCAGGCGATCGAAGGTTCCGGGATCGTTGTAGTCCCCGTAGACGTAGGTCATCTTGTTGGCGAGTCGGTCGAATGCCGCCTGATCCCAGATCTCGCCGGCATCGGCGATAGATGCGCGGCAGTGGTTGCGCAGATCGTCGTCGGTCCAGTCGTCGCGCGCGACGCCGATCACCGGGACATCGAGACGTCCGCGGACCTCAAGTCGGTAGATGGCGGGGAAGAGTTTCTTCTTGGCCAGATCACCGGAGGAGCCGAAGAGCACCAGGAGGTCGGAGCGGGGAAGATCGATGGGGGGCGACATCAGGGGCATGAAAAGGGCTCCGGATCGGAAGGGAGTGGACTGATCAACCTAGCCAGCCGGGCTTTGCCGAGGGCTCGCTTCCCTCGATGGATCTGACCGAAATGTGAACAATCGGTGATGGGTTTGGCATCGACGAGGGTCGGTCGTACGATCGACCGCAGTGCCCACTCGGGCTCGGGAGGTGTACTTCAGTGCATGTTGTCGTAGTCGGATGTGGTCGAGTCGGTTCCGGTCTCGCAGCCACTCTTGTAGGTCAGGGACACACTGTCGCCGTCATCGATCGCAAGGCGACGGCGTTTCGTCGACTTCCGGAGGGATTCACCGGCGACACGATTGTCGGAGTCGGATTCGACCGGACACGGCTCATCGCCGCCGGCATCGAACGCGCTGATGCTCTTGCCGCCGTGACGAACGGCGACAACTCCAACATCCTCATCGCCCGCACGGCCCGCGAGTTCTTCAATGTCGATCGGGTTGTCGCCCGAATTTACGATCAGCGCCGCGCCGCGATCTACGAACGACTCGGCATCTCCACGGTCGCAACCGTCGGTTGGGCGATCGAGCGCGTGTTGCGTCGCATCGAACCGGAAACGACCGGAGTCGAATGGGTCGATCCGAGCGCCAGGGTCTGTCTCGTCGAGCGTGTCGTTCCGGCATCATGGGCGGGGCATCCGCTGGTCGGGATCGAAGTCGATGGCGTCGCCCGCGTGGTGGCACTCACCCGTCTGGGCGTGGCCCAACTGGTTTCACCGGCACTTCTGGCCCAAGAGGGCGACGTCGTGTTCGTAGCGGCGGCCGGTGACCGTATCGAGGAACTCGATCGCCGCCTCGCCTCTGCGCCGGCATCTCACGGAGGAAATCACTGATGCGCGTCATCATCGCTGGCGGCGGAAACGTCGGAACCTACATCGCCACGGAACTCCAGACCGCAGGTCACGAGGTGTTGATCATCGAAGTCGATCCACAGCGGGTCCAACAGGCGCTTGCCGACAAAGCGCCCGCCGGTGTCGAGTGGCTGAACATCGACGGCTGCGAGGTCACGGAGTTCGCCAAGGCCGATCCTTCGAAGGCCGATGTCGTTGTTGCCGTGACCGGCGACGACGAGGACAACCTCGTCATCTCG
This sequence comes from Actinomycetota bacterium, assembly GCA_009703925.1. Classification (GTDB taxonomy): domain Bacteria; phylum Actinomycetota; class Acidimicrobiia; order Acidimicrobiales; family Acidimicrobilacustridaceae; genus Acidimicrobilacustris. The sequence goes on from WLFD01000077.1 coordinate 1,800, forward strand.
CTTCTGGCCAAGCAGGAATTCGGCGTGCCGCGCGTTGTGGCCCGCGTGAACAACCCCTCCAACGAGTGGATGTTCAACGCGAGCTGGGGCGTCGACGTTTCGGTGTCGACACCGCACATGCTCACCGCACTGGTCGAAGAGGCTGTCTCGGTCGGTTCGCTGGTCCGTCTGCTGTCGTTCGAGAACGACCGGGCCCGGCTCTCCGAGGTGACGCTCGCTCCGAACTCGCCGGCGGAAGGGGTCCAGCTCAAGGATCTCGGTCTTCCCCGCGACTCCTCGGTCGTTGCCGTCGTGCGCGATTCGCATGTGGTCGTTCCCCGCGGCGACACCCGCCTGGGCGCCGGAGACGAAGTCATCGTCCTGGTCACCGCCGAATCCGAAGACGCAGTGCGCCGTCTTCTGGTGGGCTGAACGCCCGAAACGGCTGAAAGAACTCCCTGCGCGGAGCCGCGGGGAGTTTTACGCGCCATACTGTGGGCGTGAGGGGAGTACCCCGTAACTAGCGGTGTCGTCATCACGGCGGTCTGATCAGCGAATCAGGCCACCCGGTGCCGCTGACCCACTTGGGTGGGGGAGACCTCCGGTCGGATCAAGCGCGCCTGCGTGATCCCTGCCAACAGCCGTTGGCGTTACATGACCGGAGTTTCGATGTCCCCTGAAACAGCTTCCGCTTCCGTCTCCACCCCGGCTCCGATCGAGCGGGTGCCGTGGTCGACCATGCGCCCGGACGCGGTCGCCCGCGAGTTGGGTGTCGATCCGCTCGTAGGTCTCACCACCGAGGAAGTCGCCGCCCGGGTGGAACGTCACGGCCTCAACCGGTTGACCTCGCCGCCTGCCCGTCCCCGATGGAAGCTCTTCCTCGACCAGTTCCGGGCCGGCATCGTCTATGTGCTTTTCGGTGCTTCCGTTCTCGCCGGGGCATTGGGCGATGTCAAGGACGCGGTCGTCATTCTCGTTGTCCTCGTGATCAACGCGATTCTCGGCTTCGCCCAGGAAGCCCGGGCCTCGAATGCCCTTGCAGCTCTCGAACGCATGCTCGTCACCCGGGTGCGGGTCCGCAGGGACGGCGAGGTCGTCGAATGCGTGACCGAGGATCTTGTTCCCGGCGATGTCGTTCTCCTGGAAGCGGGCGACCGCGTTCCCGCCGATGGCCGGCTGTTCCTTGCCGCCAATCTCTCCATCGACGAGGCGTCGCTGACCGGCGAGTCCGTTCCGGTCGACAAACACGCCGAGTCGCTTGCGCCGGCCGACTCGCCCCTCGGCGATCGTCACGGAATGGTGTTCATGAACACCACGGTCGTCCGTGGTCGTGCCGAAGTCATGATCAGTTCGACGGGCATGCAGACCGAAATGGGTCGCGTCGCCGATCTGCTCAATGAATCCGATACGCCGAGCACACCCCTCCAGCGGCAACTCGACGGCCTGAGCAAGCGCCTGGCGCTGATCGCCGGCGGTGCGGCCGTGCTGGTCTTCACCCTGCAGATTCTCCAGGGACAGCCCTTTGCCGAAGCGGCGGTCGGTGCGGTGGCGCTGGCGATCGCCGCCATCCCCGAGGGTCTGCCCGCGGTCGTCACGGTGACACTCGCCATCGGCATTTCGCAGATGGCGAAAAAGAACGCGATCGTGAAGCGGCTGCATTCGGTGGAAACCCTCGGATCGACCACCGTCATCTGTTCGGACAAGACCGGAACGCTCACGCTGAACCAGATGACCGCGCGCGAAGTCATGCAGGGCGGCGCAGCCTGGTCGCTCTCGGGCGAGGGCTATTCCCCTGTCGGCGAGATCACCGATGCGAACGGCTCCGGTATCGATGGCGACCGAACCGTCTCGGCACTTCTGGCGGCGGCGTTGTGCTCCGATGCGGTGGTTCGTGTCGATGATGATGGTGTCGCGTCGATCGTGGGCGATCCGACGGAAGCGGCTCTCGTCGTCGCCGCGTCCAAGTCGGGTATCGATATTGCCGCGACCCGCTCGAAGCAGGTCCGTCTGGCCGAAGTGCCGTTCGACTCGACGACGAAGTTCATGTCGACCTTTCATCGGGTGGATCCCGCCGATCCGGACAGTGATGTCCTCGTCTGCGTGAAGGGCGCGCCCGATGTGCTGCTCGCCCGGGTGACGTCGTTCGTCGACAGCGACGGTGCCGTGCAGGTTCTCGACGAAACGGGCCGCATCGCCCGTCAGGCCGACAACGACCATCTGGCTTCAAAAGGAATGCGCGTGCTGGCCCTGGCGACTCGCCGCCTTCCTGCCGGCGAGATTCTGAATCACGACGGGTCGATCACCGATCCCGAGAACTGGATTCATGAACTGCGTCTCGATGCGTTGGTCGGAATCGTCGATCCACCGAGATCCGAAGCCCGCGACGCGATCCGGTTGTGTCGCGTCGCCGGTGTGAGCGTGAAGATGATCACCGGCGACCATGCCGTCACCGCCGGGGCCATCGCTGCCGAACTCGGGATCGATGGCCGGGTCGTGACCGGTGACGATCTCGATCAGATGTCCGACGAGGAACTTGCGGCACAGATCGACTCGATCGGTGTCTGTGCCCGGGTGTCGCCCGAGCACAAGGTCCGGGTGGTCGAGGCGCTGCAGAGCAACAAGCATGTCGTCGCCATGACCGGCGACGGTGTGAACGATGCTGCCGCTCTGCGGCGTGCCGACATCGGTGTGGCGATGGGCATAACGGGCACGGAGGTCACGAAGGAAGCCGGCGACATGGTGCTCACCGACGACAACTTCGCCACGATCGTCGGGGCCGTCGAACGCGGTCGGACGATCTACGACAACATTCTCAAGTTCGTCCGCTTCCAGTTGGCAACGAGCATGGGTGCCATCAGCACGATTCTCGGTGCGTCATTGCTCAATCAACCGGTTCCCTTCAGCCCGCTCCAGGTCCTGTGGGTCAACCTGATCGCCGATGGTCCGCCGGCCATCACCCTCGGTGTCGACGCGCCGGCGAGCGACATCATGACCCGGCCTCCGATCCGCAGCGACGCCCAGATCCTCACGAAGGCGCGCCTGAGCCAGGTGCTGTTTCAGGGAGTCGTGATGGGTGTGGCAACACTCGGGCTTTTCATCTGGGCCCACAGCGTCGGTCATTCCGAGGTGCTCGCATCGACGATGGCGTTCACCGCATTCGTGCTCGCACAGTTGGTCAACGTCTTCAACGCCCGATCCGAGACGCAGTCGTTGTTCAGCATGTACACCTTCACGAACAAGATGCTTCTCGGCGTCGTCTTCGGTGTCACCCTTCTTCAGGTGGCTGCGACGACCTGGGCGCCGTTCGAGTCGCTGTTCGGAACCACCGACCTCACGCTCGTCCAATGGGGCCAGTGCCTGCTCGTTCCCCTCGTTCTCCTCGTCGGCGCCGAATGCTGGAAGTTCGTCGCCCGTCGAAAGCAGGCGACAAGGTTCGAGCAGTGAACGCGAAGAACGACGGGGATGTGCCCGTGCCCGACGAGGGGTTTGTCGACCGGTTCGAACAAGCCGCGATCGAGGCCGAGATCGAAACCGGTTTCCGCGAGGAGACCATCGAGGAGGCGAAGCGGCATGTGCTGCTCCGGCTCGGACAGATCATGGTCGGCTTCCTGGTCGTCTTCGCCGGCCTGCTGATGTTGCCGTTGCCCGGACCGGGCCTGCTCACGCTGGCCGCCGGCCTCGCCATCCTGGCCCCCGAGGTCCCCTTCGCCCGCCGACTGCTGGTTCAGGTGCGCAAGCGTCTCCCGGCCGATGCCGATGGCAAGGTTCCTCTCCGCATCGTGTTCGGCGGGTTGGCGCTCAGCGCGATCGGTATCTGCTTCAGCATCTGGTGGTCGTTCATCCGCTGAACCGATGCGCCCGTTGTCGTCTCAGGGAACGATGCCCGCCCAGCTCTCGAGCAGATCGGTGTTCCCGAGCGCTTCGAGACCACCTTCGGTGGCGCCGCGACGGTTCCATCCCCACAGGTAGAGCGACGATGCCGGCCCGCGGACGGCAAGGTCCCCCTTGGCGTGCTCGCGAATCGTCGACGGAGTGCCACCCGCAAATGCCGTGAGCCATTCGCCCTCGGTGTCGGTGCAATGGAGATGGAAGCTCGCGTCGAGAGTCGGCTGCTTGAGGGCAGCCGACATGGGAACGAGCACGGTGAGGAGTTCGTCGATCCCGTCGACGGCGAGGTCGGCGGGAAACTCGCCGGCGTGACCACCGGCGATCTCTGCATCCCATCGATGGATGGCGATCTCGTGGGTCATGCGGCGTTGCCAGAATGCATTGGTGAAGTTCTCGCCGGTGAAGTTCCAGCTCGGCGCGTCGGGGTCGGCGGCGAAGAGCACCTCGATCAGTTCATCGAGGATCTCGCTGTACTGATCGAAGATGGTCTCGTCCCGGGCGAGACGTTCGAAACGGTCGTTGTCGGGGGGCTCACTGAGTCCTTCGGCCACGAGGACGGTGGTTCGCTGGAGTACCCGCGCCGTGTGGCTCGTGAGCCGACCGATGTCCCAGCCGGGGCAGGCATCGACGGGAGCTTCGATTCCGGCGCTCTGTGCACCGATGAGCAGGGCGACGCCTTCGCGGCGGAGATGATCGCGGTATTCCATACCTGCGTTCTACACGATCGTTGATGGAGCAGGCGGTTGACTCAGAATCGGGGACGGAGCGGAAAGGCACTGATCCCGTCGAGGCTCTTGACCGCGAGAACCTGCTGGATCTGGATGCGGCCGAGCCTGAAGTTCAGAGCGGAGGCGGCCATGTAGAGACGCCAGATCCTTGCGCGCGCCTCGCCGACCTCGTCGACAGCGGCGGACCAGTTGTCCTCGAGGTTCTCGACCCAGTGCTCGAGAGTGATCGCGTAATGCTCGCGCAGCGATTCGAGATGACGAACCTCGAAACCGCTTTCCTGAAGCATCGAGACGAGAACACCGACCTCGTGAAGTTCCCCGTCGGGAAACACATAGCGCTGGATCAGTTGACTTTGGACTCTCGAGGTCGAGTCCGAGCCGAACGCGGTGGCGAGGCGACGACCGAGTGCTCGGGCCCGGCCCACGACGCCGTCGCCCTGCGGGTAACCGGGGCGGCTGATCGCGTGATTGAGAAGTCGTCCGCCTGCCGGCAGAAGGTCGTAGAGACTCCGGATGTACTCGTCCATCCGTTTGCGCCCGACATGTTCGAACATCCCGATGGAACTGATCGCGTCGAACGGGCCATCGGTGACATCGCGGTAGTCCTGCAAACGGATTTCGATCCGGTCCGAGAGGCCGGCCTTCGCGACCCGCAGCCGAGCCAGTTCGGCCTGTTCGACCGAAAGAGTGATGCCGACCACATCAGCGCCGTAGTGCTGAGCCGCATGCACGGCGAGGCTTCCCCAGCCGCAACCGACATCGAGGAGACGCATCCCGGGGCGGAGATCCAGCTTGCGGCAGACGAGATCCAGTTTGGCGGCTTGGGCCGATTCGAGGGACTCGGCGGGATCGGACCAGACGGCACACGAATAGACCATCGAAGGACCGAGAACCATGGCGTAGAACTCGTTGGAGACGTCGTAGTGATGCGAGATGGCGTCGCGGTCGCGGTCGCGGGTGTGTACCTTCCCGCGAAGGTTCGCTTCCTCGGGCGGAGGGGTGGGCGATCGCAGCACGCCGAGTCCGGTCGATTTGAGCAAACGTCCGATCGCTTTGGGATCGAGTGTGCGCAAGCTGAAATCGATGTTCGATCCCTGTTCCAGGAATTCCCGGAGATCGCCGTCGAGATGGATGTCGCCGGAGACGTAGGCGCGAACAGCGCCGAGTTCACCGGGCCGGGACAGAACGCGGGCGAGTCCGTCGCGCGAAAGGACGTGCAACGTGGCGGTCGCGTCGGCGGGTCCGGCCGTACTGCCGTCATAGAACTGGAGACGAATGGGCAACTGCCCGCCGAGTGCATCGTAGAAAAGGGGAGCCAACGCCATAAAGCCTCCTGAGAAAGTGCGGTCATTCCAGCGGACGACCCTTCGGCCGCGCAACGGATTCTTCGATTTCCCCAACGGGGGGTATGGGGCTCAATGGCGGTACGGTCGGTGTATGTCGAATCCGATCGGGCCTGATTCGAACGAAAGCGGCGGCGAGTTCTGCCCCCACGAGATCAAACGCCCGGTGATGCGTCAGCGTTGGGTCGACGCGACCTTCGCCCACTGGCCCGTCGAACCCGATCTGGTCCGGGCCGTACTGCCGGCGGGTCTCGAGCCGGATCTTTTCGACGGTCACGCATGGGTGTCGCTGGTCGGTTTCGACATGGACGGATTGCGCGTCACCGGTCTGCCGCCGATCCCGACGACGTCGCACTTCCCCGAGTTCAACGTCCGCACCTATGTCACGGGCCCGTCGGGTCCCGGCGTGTGGTTCTGTTCGCTCGACGTCCCGAACTGGTTGCCGGTTCTTGTCGCACGCCTCGGTTTCGCCCTTCCCTATGATCGCGGCTCGGTTGATGTGCAACGCACGTCCACAACGATCGGATGGTCGGTGAGCCGAACCTGGCCCGACAAGTCCGACGGCGCTCTTTCTGTTCGACTGACCGACGAGCGTGTGGACTTTTCCCAGGATCCGCTGGCGGTCTTCCTGACTTCGCGTTGGAGGCTCTACGCCACGACTGTCGGTGGTGTGCTTCTCACCGCCCCGCTGATCCATGAGCCATGGCCGCTCACGAAGGCGGAACTCATCGATGTTCGGACAGGACTCGCCGATTCGGCGGGGTTGCCCGTCACCGGTGAACCGATCGTGCATCACGCCTCGAGGGTCTCGGTTCTTGTCGGCATGCCGCGACTCGTGGCGAAGCCGAAAAATGCGCGTTCGCCGATCGTGGTCCACTTCGACGATGACTGCGGCGTGTGCAGCGCGTCGGTCAGATTCCTCCGCCGGTTCACGGATGGGACCGTGACCTACGAACCCAACCGATACCTCGACGATCCGGTACTCGAACGCCTTGCCGAGGAAGCCCTGATCGTGACGGGTGATGGCGGCCCCTGGTTCGCCGTGGCCGCCGTATCCAAGGCGCTGGGCCGGACCGGCCCGCTCGGACGGGTTGTCGGTGGACTGATCGCGCTGCCCGTGGTCCGCTCGTTGGCCGGGATTGTTTACCGGCTTGTGGCCCGGAATCGCCAGAGAATCTCGGCCCGATTGGGGCTCGTCGCCGCCTGCCGATTGCCTGATTCCGAGTAGCGCTTGACAAAGTAGCTTTTGGCATAGCTAAATGGTGGAGTCCCTTCAGGAGGTTCCGCCATGTCCCAGTCAGCCACTCCCGCCGCACACGACCTTCCGCTGATGATCTCGGTCGATGACCACGTCATGGAACCGAAGGATCTGTGGCAGCAGCAACTTCCGCCGTCGCTGCGCGAACGGGGTCCTCGCACGGTCCGCGAGAAGGTGAAGCTCTCCTTCCAGGGCGGGCATTACGGGTTCGAGCGCAATGCCGAAGATGGCGATTGGTGCGACGTGTGGGTGTTCGACGATCTCGTCATGCCCACCGGTCTGCTGCACGCACCGGCTGGTGTGCCCCGCGACGAACAGCGCAACGTCGCGGCAACCTACGAAGACTTCCGCCCGGGCACCTGGGATCAGACCGCCCGCCTCGAGGACATGACGCTCAACCATGTCGAAGCCGCCATCAACTATCCGAACATCTTCCCGCGCTTCGCCGGTCAGGGATTTCTGGAGCGGGCCGACAAGGAACTCGCCCTCACCTGTCTTCGCATTTACAACGACTGGATGATCGACGACTGGTCGGCGGGTGCCGGGTACGGCCGTCTCATTCCGTTGACGCTTGTTCCGCTCTGGGACCCCGCACTCGCCGCGGAAGAAGTACGTCGCTGCGCCGCAAAGGGCAGCTACGCAATCGCATTCAGCGAGAATCCCTCGAAGCTCGGTGTTCCGTCGATGTACACCGGCGAGTGGGATGTGTTGTGGCAGGCCTGTCAGGAGACGGACACATCGGTTTCGATGCACATCGGATCATCGTCGAGCATGCCGACCACCTCGGCGGATGCGCCGTTGGCCACATCGATGTCGATGTACGCACAGAATGCCCAGGGATCGCTGTGTGACTGGGTCTATTCGGGGACGCTGCAGCGGTTCCCAGAGCTCACGATTGCATTCGCCGAGAGCCAGGTCGGCTGGATGCCGTTCCAGCTCGAGCGCATGGACGCGGTGTGGCAGGACGGGCGGGGCGACATTCCGGATGTCACCATTCGACCCAGCGATCAGATCAAGGGCCGCGTGTACGGCTGCGTGTTCGATGATCTCCATGGCCTCAAGAGCCGGAATGACGTCGGCATCGATCACATCCTGTTCGAAACCGATTATCCGCATTCCGACGGCACCTTCCCCCACTCGCGCAAGATCGCTCACGAGCTCTTCGTCGCCGCCGGTATGAATGCCGATGAATGTCACGCCGTTCTTCGCGGAAATGCGATCGAGGCCTACGGTCTCGGGCGTTGGGGGATCAAACCCTGATGGATCCGGAACTTATCCCGGACACGGACGGTCTCCTCGGTCATGTGGTGCGACTCAACGTCGCGGTCGACCGCGTCCTTGCCGAGATCACTGGTGCCTCGGGAATCAGCGTCGCCGACTATCTGGTGCTCGGGGTGATCCGACGTTCACCGCAACATCGAAGCGCGCCGACAGCGATCTGCGAGGTGCTTGGCCGAACAACCGGAGGGATGTCGCTGACGCTCGACCGCCTCGAGGCGGCCGGTCATGTTCGTCGTCTCCCCGATCCCGGCGATCGCCGACGGATCGTGGTGGAGGCAACGGCCCCCGGTCTCGCCCTGGCCAAGAAGGTCAACGCCGATCTTCATGCCTGGGAGGACTCGCTCGGAGTCTCGGGTTCCGATCGGCGTGTTCTTGCCGAATCGCTCGCTCGCCTGACGGCGCTGATCGATGCGGACGCCGCCGAGTCGGCAGACGTCTGAACGTTCCGGAGATCCGGCCGGTCAGAGCGAGGCGGCGACGTGCAGTGCAATCAGGTCGGCATCCTCGTCGAGGTTTCCGAACAGGGTCTCGAGGATCCACGCCCGCTTCAGGAAGAGGTGGGCGTCGACCTCCCATGTGAACCCCATGCCGCCATGAACCTGCACGCAGGTCTTGGCGTTCTCCGACGCGGCACGGGCGGCCATGAGGCGCGCTCCGGCGATGGCGCGATCGACATCGGCGACTTCGGGCTCGTCGATCGTGACGCCTGCGGCCCAGACGCTCGATCGGGCGACTTCGGTGCGGGTGAACGAGTCGGCG
>WLFD01000078.1 GCA_009703925.1 Actinomycetota bacterium
CACAGCCGTCGAACCCAGAGCCACAACACGGCCCGAACGGCGTCGAACCGGCGCGGAACCAAGAAGATTTTCCATCACGAACACTCCGTCATCGTCGAGTACGCCGATGACGGTAGCTCACCCCATTATGCAAGGGCGAAAATCTTCAGATCCCGAGCGGACCCGACCCAATCGAGCCGGGCCCGTAGCGACGGTCCGAACGCGTTCAGCCGGTGAAGGCGGGGGCGATCGGTTCCGGGACCGGGGGTTCCTGAACCTCGAACGCACCCGCATCGGCGATACCGAACGCGATACGGGCGAACCCGAACCCGCGCTGATCGAACTCGTTGCCATCGAAGGTCGGAACCGGATCCGGCCCGGCATTGACCGCAGGGCTGCCGGCAAGCAACGCGTGCGTCTTGGTGACACCGCCATTGTTCGCCAACAGGCCAAGCATCGGATCGGTGACACCAAGCTGCGTGCCACCACCATCAACCAGGGTCACTGCCGGTTGGACAATGCCCAATACGGAATGACTGGCGTTGAGAACCGGGGTTGCGTCCCGGTAGGTGCCGATGTCGACTGCGTCGTTACCGGCAACGATCGAACCGATGAGCGTCAGATCGCCGGCAGCCGAAGGGGTTGCTTCCGAGGTGCCGGCACGACGGGCGCGCTTGGCAGCCTCCCGTTCGCTGGACGGGACCTTCGCCGGGCTGTTCTCCCGCGAAACTGCCGCCAGGTCCGAGCGATTCTGGCCCGACTGGATTCCACCGATGCTGTCGTAAAGGCCGGCCGTGGCGTTGTCCGTCACCGTCGACTGGGTCAGCGCCACTCCGGCGCCTTTGCCCATGTAGATCCCTCCGCCGTCATACGCGGCAAAATTGCCGGAGATCGTGGAGTTCACGAACTCGACCGGGAAGTACGCCCCCGTTGCGTAAAGAGCGCCACCGTAGGCGGCCAGATTTCCGGAAATCGTGCAATTGCCGATCCTGAGGAGATAGTCATCTCCCGTTGCATCGACGTCTACCGACCGGATGGCTCCCCCGCCGCCGTCGGCCTGGTTGCCTTCGATCGTGGTGTTTTCGATCAACGTGTTCGTGGCATTCAGAAGAGCTGCGCCGCCGTCGTCCTCGGAGAAGTTGTTGGAGATGATCGAGTCGGAGATCGTCAACTGACCAAGTGCGATTCCGACATAAAGGCCGCCACCTGAGTACAACGATTCATTCTCCGAGATGCGGACCCGCGTCATCGAGACATTCATCGGATAGAAGTCACCACCGATCGCGTAGACCCCGCCACCGGCATCACCGGCGGTGTTGCCCGTGATGGTCACGTCGGTGATCGAGATCTCCAGGGGAGCATTGTCATTGCTGTCGAAATACAGACCGCCACCGGATTCCACGGCAACGTTGTTCGAGATCACCGAATTGCGGATCACGACAGTTCCGGCAGTCATGTACAGGTCAATGGCACCGCCGTCGTTCGCCGAGTAGTTGCCGGTCAGCACAACATCGGCGATCGTGAGATCGGCATTTCCGAGGAACTTCTGGATCGCACCGCCGGAATAGTCATAATTGTTCGAACTGTTTCCACCGCTGATCGTGATCCCAGAGATCGTGGATTCCCCCTCGGCGATGTTGACGCCATCGAGCACGAACAGTGCGTGCCCAGTCGATGGGCCACCTGCTTCGGTCCAGCCGCCGTCGATCGTGATGACCGACGCACCCGGACCTTGCAGATCCGTGCCGCCCGAAATGCGCGGAAGGTCGGACAGAACGTCGATCGTGCCCGCCACACCGGCGGCGAACGTGATCGTGTCGGGCCCTGCAGCCGCGTTCGCATCGAGAATCGCCTGACGCAGACTGCCTGCACCCGAATCGGCAAGCGTCGTAACAACCAGAGCAGCATTCGCCGACGCCGTCGACGACGTCAGCATCACCAGCGGACCCACACCGGCCGCCGCAAGCACAGCCGTCGAACCCAGAGCCACAACACGGCCCGAACGGCGTCGAACCGGCGCGGAACCAAGAAGATTTTCCATCACGAACACTCCGTCATCGTCGAGTACGCCGATGACGGTAGCTCACCCCATTATCCAAGGGCGAAAATCTCTTACTGGGAGATGCGGCCGTATCCCGAAGGGCTCTTCCACCAGCCGTTGAGGTTCGTGATCGATACGCCGTTCGCGGTGTGGAGGATCTGATCGCCGCCGATGTAGATCGCGACATGCTCCGAACCACCCGAACCCCAGAACACGAGGTCACCGGGCTGGAGTTGTGAAGCGGAGATGCGAACGGTGCGCTGGTACTGCGCTCCGCTGTAATGCGGCAGAGAGATACCAACCTGCGCATACGCCCACAGGACGAAACCGGAACAATCGAACACGTTCGGACCGGAGGCACCCCACAGGTAGGTTGCGCCGATCTTGGTCCGACCGGCTGCGATTGCGCCTGCGGCTCCGGAACCCGGCGACGGAGGGTTCGCCACCCCACCGACGGAGCCGGTGTTCGAGGACGCACGACCTGCGTTGGCAGTGGCCCGCTGCTGGGCGGCGGCAGCGTTGCGGCTGGCGGTTTCAGCGGCGACCAGCGAAGCGAGTTCACCCTGCACCTTGGCGTTCAGCGAGCGCTGCTCATCGGCGGCACTGTTGGCGGCCGTCCGGGTCTGCTCGATCTCGGCTGCGCGCTCTGCAGCCTCGCCCTGCGCCGCTTCGAGGCGCTCGGTGTCTTCAGCCGCTTTGAGTTTGGCTGTGTTCAGGGCGTCGACGACGTCCTGACGGTTACCGCTCAGATTCTCGAGATAGGAACGCTTCTCGACGCCGGTGTTGGCGTCGCTTGTGATCAACGCATCGAACTCCGGGCTGTCGTTGCCCATCTGGTACGCAGCAATCGCGTAGTCCTTGACATCCTGACGACGCTCATCGAGTTCCTTGGCCGTCTGCGCGGCCCAGGCCTGCGCTTCGGCGACTTTGGCCTCGGCCTGCTTCAGTTCGAAGTTCACCCGCTCGTACTGAGCGTTCAACTCCATCGCCCTGGAGTCGAGGGCCGAAAGCTTGTCGGCGATCTGAGCGGCTTCGGCCCGCTTGTCGGAAAGCTGGTCGGCGCCAGCGGGGGGAAGGACCACCGCAGCGATCCCCAAGGAGAGGAACACAGTGAGAGCGGCGAAGATCCTGCGGCGAGGTGCTCGGGCAGTAGTCATGTTGCGAAAGCATTACAGATCGCAACATTCGACACAAGGCAGGGTCAGGAAACCGGGGCCGGAACCTCGCCGATGACCTTGATCGGTCGAAGCCGTTTCGCCAGTCGCCAACGGTCCACGGTCGTGCTCCGAACGTGCTCGACAGCGGCATCGACATCGTCCGTGACCAGAAGAAAGTCGAGGTCAGAGGCATCAATCATGCCATCGGCCACCATTCGGTCGAGCTGGGCCGCCATGCTCGACCAATAATCCGTGCCGAGTACAACTACCGGGAAATCGGAGATCTTTCCCGTCTGGATAAGTGTCAACGCTTCAAAAAGTTCGTCAACCGTTCCGAACCCTCCCGGTAACACGACGAAGGCGTACGAATACTTGACCAACATCAGTTTCCGGACGAAGAAGTAGTGGAAATCGATGCTCAGGTCGACGTGGGGGTTCGGTGCCTGTTCGTGGGGAAGTTCGATGTTGCAGCCGATACTCGTGCCCCCGGCCTCCTTCGCCCCCCGGTTGGCCGCTTCCATGATTCCGGGCCCGCCGCCGGTGATCACGGTGAAACCCAATCCGCTCATGGCAGCGCCCATTCGGCGGGCCAGTTCATATGACGGGTCGCCCTCGTCCACCCGGGCCGAACCGAACACCGTCACGCAGGGTCCGACGAAATGCAGCGCCCGAAAGCCACGGATCAGTTCCCGGCCGACCCGAATGACGGTGCCGAGTTCGCGCCTCCGCAGGCGCGGACCCTGCAGAAAAACGAAGTCCCGGGACTGCCCATCTGCGTTGAGTGATCTGCCGCGCCGGTCAGCCATGGCGGAGCACCACCATGAACTGCCCACCTCCGGGTTCGACAGTGGCCGATACCTGGAAACCGGGCCGAAGACGCGAGATGCGATCGACCAACCACGCCGCGGCCGCATCCCCGTCGGCCTGGTCCGGACAACGAGCCACGATCTCGCGGCCACCTTTGCGCTCGAGTCGTTCGACGGTCGCATAGATCGGAGCCGGTTCGCTCACGAACAGCTCCGGCGACCATTCGATCACCGGCGCGATCGCGCCCTTCTTGGTATTGCATCCGCGATGAGCGAGGCGTTCCTCGGCAGCGTTGTCGCTCTTGCTCTTCGATTTACTCTTAGCCTTGGTGATGACGCTGTCGACACTCGGCCCGCGCGAATCGTTCACGGACATCTCGGGATCGACCGGTTCGTCACAGATCCAGCAGCGCCAACCGTCGCGTTCTCCGACCTCGTCGAGTCTGCTCATGACAACTTCTCGTTCGTGGACTCTGCGCGCGACAACCGGATCTTGGACACGCCCAACCGTACGGCCCGTTCAGACCGATGCGGTGCACTCCCCCCTCAGGTGAAGTCGTAGTCCGCAGGATCGACGGCACGCGTCCAACCCCAGTAGGTCGGGATAGGCCATGGCGAGAGGGTGAACACCCTGCCATCGGCGTTCTTGAAGTGCGAGTGCTTGACCGACCAGTGCGCCCAGACCATCTGTGCGATCTCTTCCTGATACTTCGCCGAATACGCGTCGTGGACCTCGGCCTTCGGCTCCATGGACCGATGGCCGTTGGCCAACATCTCGTGGATCGCGCTCAGGATGTACGTGACCTGACACTCGGACTGGAAGATGAGACTCGCCCCGTGAGCGAGGTTCGTTCCCGGCCCATAGAGGCAGAAGAGATTCGGGAAATTCGGAATGGTGATGCCGAGGAACGCCGTCGGCTCCTCGCCCCATTGCCCGCGCAGCGTCACCCCGTCGCGACCGGTGATCGCCATCGGCCACAGATAGTCGTTGTGGCGGAATCCCGTTGCGTAACAGATGACGTCGGCGGGATACAGCGTTCCGTCGTCGGTAACGATGCCCTCGGGCACGATCTCCCTGATGCCGGTCCGGACCAACTCGACGTTGGGCTTCTTCAGGCACGTGAGCCACGAGCCGTTGTCCTGCAGCATCCGTTTCGCCGACGGCGGGTAGTGCGGGATCGATTTCTCGATCAGATCGGGGCGATCACCCAACTGGCTCTTGATCCAGTCGCCGAAGAAGTCCCGGCGCATCGCGTTCGTCGCGCTGATCGCGGTGCCCTCGCTGTCGTCGTAATTCGGATCGACCCGGGCACCTTCGATGGTCAGACCCGACGCCGGGTAGAACATCAGGAAACGGAACCACCGGCCGTAGAACGGCAGATGACGCATGGCCCATGCGTCACCCTCGGGGACTTCCCGGTGATAGTTCGCATTCGGGAACATCCACTGCGCCGTGCGCTGGAACACGGTCAACTGCTCGACGTCATCGGCGATCGTCGGTGCGATCTGAAATCCGCTCGCACCCGCGCCTATCTGGGCGAAATGCTTGCCCGAAATATCCACATCCGGATCCCATCGGGCCGAATGGAACGATGGACCGGCGAACGTGTCCATGCCAGGGATGTCGGGCATCTTCGGGGCATTGAGAGCACCGGTCGCACTGATGACAACCATCGCATCGAGGACATCGGTGGAACCATCGGCACCGCGGACCTCCACCGACCAGCGAGCCGTCGACTCGTCCCACGACGCGGCAACCACCTCGGTGTTGAAGCGACAATCCTTGGCGATGTCGTACTTCGCCATCACGCGTTCGAAGTACCCGCGCAATTCCGGTTGGCGCACGAAGTATTCGCTCCAGTGATCCGCCGGTTCGAACGAGTAGCAATAGAAATGGCTCCCGATGTCGACACGCGCTCCCGGGTAGCGGTTGTCGCGCCAGGTACCACCGGGACCATCGGTCTTCTCCACGATGGTGAACGGAATGCCGGCCTGGGCGAGACGCATCCCCGAGAGGAGCCCCGACTCGCCGCAGCCGATGATGACGACATGGGCGCCGGCACGAACCGCGTCGGGTATTTCGTCGCGCCACGTGATCGCACCACTGTCGGCGCCGTCGAGATGGAGATCGTCGAGGAACATCGGGAAGACTTCGTCAGCCACCGGGGCGCACCCGAGGAACGACATCATCTCGTGGGCGATTTCCGGTGACGGGGCCGGCGGCAACCGGCAGCCTCCGTCGCGGAAGGCGAGGATCACGGGAAGGGCGAGTCGCCGCGCCTCGGCCTGCATCTCCGGACTCATCTGGCTCTGGTAGTCGTTGAGCACCGAGGCCTGCGGGCGGATGTCGCCCCTGATCCAGGAAGGATCGCCGGTCATGTGCACCAGCGAGCACAGCAGCGCCGGAACGCTGACGTCCTCGAGTGCGGCCGCGATGACCGAGTCGGCATCATCGAAGGGCCGGCCGGCATGGGGATTCATGGCGGGGTCGGACATGGTCGAGGCCTGCATTGCTGGTTCCGGGAGCACTTCCCAACAGTACTGAAGGTCCTGACAGCGCCGAGGATCGTTCCGACTGGCCGGGCCGGGCCGGGCCGGTTCGGCCAGTCGGCAAGGTGGTGCCACGATGGACCGGATGCTCACGATCGCCTCCGTCAACGTCAACGGCCTCCGGGCCGCCACCCGCAAAGGAATGCACGAGTGGCTCGCCACCCGTTCCCCCGATGTCGTGACGATGCAGGAGGTGCGGGCACCGGACGACATGGTTGCGACCCTCCTCGGTGAGGGCTGGAACGTCGTTCATGCCGAGAGCACCGCCAAAGGTCGGGCCGGGGTTGCCATCGCCACGCGTCTCCCTGTCACCGACTCGAGGACCTGCGGCGACCGCGTCGCGTTCGCCGACAACGGGCGATGGATCGAAGCCGATCTCGACATCGGGGGTCGACTCCTCACCGTCATCTCGGCCTATGTCCACACCGGCGACGAAACCTCTCCCGAACGGATGGCCGAGAAGCATGCATTCTTCGAGGCCATGACGGAACGGATGACCGAACTGCGCGCCGACGGTCGCCTCGTTCTCCTGACCGGAGATCTCAACGTCGCCCATCGCGAGGAGGACCTCAAGAACTGGAAGGGAAACCTCACCAGTGCCGGTTTCCTCCCCGAAGAGCGCGCCCATTTCGATCACTGGTTCGACACCCTCGGTTGGGTCGATGTGGCCCGTTCGCTGAGCGGTGAAGGTCCCGGTCCGTA
Source organism: Actinomycetota bacterium (assembly GCA_009703925.1). Lineage (GTDB taxonomy): Bacteria > Actinomycetota > Acidimicrobiia > Acidimicrobiales > Acidimicrobilacustridaceae > Acidimicrobilacustris. The sequence goes on from WLFD01000078.1 coordinate 7,236, forward strand.
TTCGTGGTGGTCGTATCGAGGTCGCGCCTACGACAACGATGCCGGTTGGCGGATCGATTACCAGATCGCCACACCCGAACTCGCGGCGCTGGCCACCGAAACCCACGTCGACCGCGCACCGACCTGGGACACACGGTGGTCCGATCATGCACCGATCGTCGTGACGTACTCGATGTAGCCGTCCCGAGGTTGTGCCGTACACCCGCTGGCGATCGCAACCTTTCCGCAACGATCCCGTATGACCGAAGTCCCTTCCGGCGGTCGCGCACAGAGGTGACGATCGGTTCGGGTTCGCCGAGGTCCGGCGAAGATCGGGAAAATCGTGACCTCTCCAGTTCCACCGCCGCCTCCCCCGCCGCAGTCGCCTCCTCCGCCTCCCCCGCCACAGTCCCCGCCGCCACCGTTCGTTCCCGGCGGTTCCGGCCCTGTCGGCCCGCCAACTCCGGGAGGTCGTTCCACAGCCTTGATCGTCATCGGGGTGATCGTCGTGGTTGCGATCATCGCCGGCTCGATCGTCGGCATCGTCGCCCTGACCCGCGATGACGGATCGAAGGATGATTCGGCTGCGGGTGAAATCTTCCTCGAAGGCGCATCGAGCCAAGGGACCGACCCGTTCGGTTCGCTTCCCGGCCCTGCCGTCTCGGTCACCACGACAAGCTCGACCCAGACGACCATGTCCACCACGCCGGGTTCGGCAACGGCCCGCAGCGTCAGCGGAGGACAGCGCGGGCTCTATGGCGGATCGCTGAATACCGGTCGATGTGATCCCGAGGCCCAGATCCAGTTCCTGTCGAACAACAACTCGATCGCGAACGCGTTCGTAAACGCACTCAACACAGATCCGACTCTCCGGTGGAGCGGCGGCACCAAAGTCAGCCGCGAACAACTCCCGTCGTACATACGCGAACTGACATCGGTGACCCTGATCAATGACACCCGCGTGACCAACTACGGCTATTCGAACGGCCGGGCCACGCCACGTCAGGCGGTCCTGCAGGCAGGGACCGCCGTGATGGTCGATCGTTACGGAGCGCCGCGCATCAAGTGCAACTGCGGCAATCCCCTCACCGCACCGATCGCAGTTCGATCGGCACCCGTCTACACCGGACCTCAGTGGCCCGGCTTCGCTCCGTCGAACATCGTCATCGTGACCCAGACAACCGTGATCATCGACGTCTTCATTCTCGTCAATCTCAGCGGAGGCGGATTCATCGAACGGACACCCGGTTCAACCGGTGTCGACGTTGCACCGACAACCACGACCACCGCTCCGCCCACGACAGCTCCGCCGGCGACAAGGCCACCCACCACCTCGCCGGGCGGAACCGTTCTCGGGACAGGTGATGTCCAGGCGACACTCAACTGGTCCGGCGATTGCGATCTCGATCTGCATGTCATCGACCCCACAGGAACGGAGATCTCGTTTGTCAGCCCGACGTCTCCCAGTGGTGGACAGCTCGATGTCGACGACATCCCCGATCCGGGTCAGACAGGCAATCACATCGAGAACGTCTTCTGGCCCACAGGTGCCGCTCCGAGGGGAACATACAGTTCGTTCATCGTGAACCTCGGGGGATTCAGCAGCACATCGTGCCCCTACACACTCGATGTGTTCGTGAACGGAATCAGAACCGGAGGAAATTCGGGGATCCTCGGGGCCGGCGACACCTCGCCCACCGCCACCGTCAACTTCTGAACCGCACGCCTTTTCTGTCGGACAGAGCAAGTGCCGCGTCGATGAGTCCGAGATGGGAGTAGGCCTGTGGATGGTTGCCGAGGGCAGTTCGCCCGAGCGGGTCGTACTGCTCGGACAGCAGCCCCGTCGGTCCGGTCAGTTCCAGGAGTCGTTCGAAAAGCAGTTCCGCCTCCGTGCGCCGGCCCATCATCAGGTACGCCTGGATCAACCAGGAAGTGCAGAGGTGGAACCCGCCCTCGACCCCGGGGAGTCCGTCATCGAGCAGATAGCGGTACACGACCGGTCCGCGACGCAGCGACTGGTCGATCCTTGCGACTGTCGCGATGAATCGGGGATCGTCCGGTTTCATCAGGCCCGAGAGAGCCAGGTGCAGCACGGCGGCATCAAGTTCGGGATCCCCGTAGGCGATCGTGTACACGCCCAGTTCGACATCCCATCCCTTCGCCAGGACGTCCATCTCGATGTGGCCCCGCAGCACCGACCACTCGGCCGGAACGACACGACCGGTGACATCGCCCACACGGATCGCCCGATCGAGTGTCTGCCAGCACATCACTTTCGAGTGCACATGGTGGCGTACCGGCCGCCGCTCCTCCCAGATACCGTGGTCGGGCTCGTGCCATCGACGGGCAACACCTTCGGCCATCTGCTCGACGAGCCACCACCGTTCATCGGTGAGTTCGCCGCCCGCCGCGACCAACCGATCGATCAGGTCGACGACAGGACCGAAGACATCCATCTGCACCTGATGCTCGGCGGCATTGCCGATCCGCACGGGCCGACTTCCCCGGTATCCGCTCAACGCGGCGATGACCGCCTCGGGAACATAATCGTCACCGACGATCGGATAAACGGGACGCAACTGCTCCGGACCGCCGAGTTGGTGGACGCGTGCGGCCAACCAATCGAGAAACGCCTCGGCCTCTCCGGTCGCGCCGAGTGACACGAGCGTTGCTGCAGCCATCGCCGCATCGCGGGGCCAGCACATGCGGTAATCCCAGTTCCGGATCCCGCCGATCACCTCCGGCAGGCTGGTCGTTCCGGCCGCGATGATCGCGCCACTCGGAGCGTGACAGAGGCTCTTGAGGATCAGTGCGCTTCGGAGCACGTGGGCCGGAGCGATCTCGGGCAGTTCGAGCTGACGCGACCAAGCGTTCCAGTGCTGCACCGTTTTCGAGTACGCCACCCATGCGTCGTCGTGCACGGAGAAAGGGCTCCGCTCGCGTTCGGAGCCGAGCGACATGATCAGCGCGACGGGCTCCCCGGTAAGGGTGATTTCGGCGACCGCGGTCTGGTGAACTCCGTCCTCGACGATCGACCAGTCGATTCCCGTCGTATGCAGATGGAGTCGCTCCGCGCTGCCGACGACCTCGACTCCCACGTCGGTCACCACCATGCAGGTGGGAGCGCGTCCGAAGTCCAGACGGGGCGCGAACTCGATCCTCATGGCTCCGCGACCATCGATGATGCGAACCAGAATCGACTGCCCCGGCGCCTCGACCGCTTGCTGCGCGGACGGATGGTCACCGAAGAGATTCAGGAAGTCCGTGACCGTCGCCCCCGGCCAGCTCGTCTCGAGAACCATCGTGTCGCCGATGTAACGCTGACCGAGCGGATTCCGCCCGTCCGCCGGCTGGACCGAGAAGTAGCCGGCCGATGGCCCTCCGAGAAGTTGCGCGAAGAGCGACGGCGAGTCGGCCCTCGGGTGGCACATCCACGTGAGCCGTGCGTCCGGCTGCACCATTGCCACCGTCTGGAGGTTCGACAGCATGCTGTGACGTTCGATGAGCTCGGCGCCCGAACCCTCCACCCACAGCTTCCGGAACTGCACAAGCACCGCCAGCAGACGCGCCACGTCGTCGGGGTTTCCCACGCGGTAGTCCGCAGCACTCTCCCCCTCGCCCACCTTGACCGACATGTCCGGACCGCGCATGACGGCAAATGCGTCTTCGTCGGTCACGTCGTCGCCGACGAAAATCGCCGCATCCGCTGAAACCTGTTGACGAACCGCGTCGATCGCAGCGCCCTTGTTCGTTTCGAGCACTGCTA
>WLFD01000079.1 GCA_009703925.1 Actinomycetota bacterium
ACCCTGTCGCTCGAGCGTCGCCACGAGGCTGTGATCCTCGGTGATCTGTCGGAGTTCCCCTTCGCTGAGCAGATACAGGCGCGAATCGCCGACGTTGACGACTCCGACGGCGTCGCGTCCGCCGATGTCGACAAGCGCCATCGCACAGAGGGTCGTGCCCATACCCGCAAGATCGGGATCATCGGACGAGCGCGAAACCAGTTCCCGGTTCGCTTTCTCGACCGCGGAGACCAGCACGTCGGTGCCGGCAGAATCGAACTCCTCGAGGACGGTCTCGACGGCGAGTCGGCTCGCCACTTCACCGGCCTGATGGCCACCCATACCGTCGGCCACGATGAACAACCCGTCGACAGCAAGGAAGAAGTCTTCGTTGGCCTGCCGGATCTGGCCGGTGCTGGTGGAGGTTCCCCACGCGAACTTCGTCACTGCATCTCCAGAACCGTGTTGCCGATCTGGATGCGATCGCCGCGTTGCACAACCATCGGCCCGGAGACCTTGTGGCGGTTAAGCCACGTGCCGTTCGTGCTGCCGACGTCTTCGATCTGCCACTGGTTGTCCCGGGCGAACACGCGTGCATGGATCTGCGAGGCATACGTGTCGTCGAGCGTGACTTGGCATCCGGCGGCGCGACCGATCGAAACTTCACCGTCGAGATCGAAGGAACGACCGGCGTTCTCGGCGGGTTCGAGGATCACGAGCTTCGGCTTCGACGTTGCTGCAGCGGCCCGATCCTTCCGGCCGCGCTTGACCGGCTGCGGTACGGGCGCGGCACCGGATACCGGCGGCACCGGAACCGCTGGCGACGGACGAAGTTCGGCCCAGACGGCGCGGACCACGCGGAAGAAGAACAGGTAGAGGACCGCAAGAAGGCAGAGCTTCAGGACGAACAGCAGTTGGTCCGAGATCATCCTCAGGAAGCCTGGAACGTGAGCCGGACGTTTCCGAAGCTGAGTTCATCGCCATCGCGCAGTTCGCGTTCGCTGACCGGCACTCCGTTGACCTTGCTGCCGTTGGTGGACCCGAGGTCGACAAGAACGAATCCAACGCCACGGGGTTGGATCTCGGCATGGCGACGGCTGACGTTCGGATCGACGATCGTGACATCGCATTCCGGAAGGCGGCCGATCACGACAACCTGCTCGCGCAGCACGTATCGGTCCCCGGCCGGCAGAAGAAGCGACCCGGCACCGCTTCCGCCCGTGCCCTCGCGGAAGCGGGCTTCGATCGAGAACGTGCCCGTTCGCTGCGAGGGATCGACAGCAAGTTCGACTTCGACCGGACCGAGGAATGCATAGCCCTCATCCCGGGCGTGTTCCCGGGCCGCATCGCACAGTTCGCGTGCAAGCGTGTCGGCGATGTCGGAGAACGAATCGTGATCGTCGGACGAGATCACGATGGTGAACGAGTTGGGAGCGGCCGTGCGACCCCGGACATCGACGGTGCGACCGTCGTCCATCTCCCGGGTCAGCTTGCGACCGATTTCGATCGGCCGGACGCCACTTTTGAAGACGCGGGAGAAAACTCCCTCCACCGCATTCTCGAGCCGACGCTCAAAACCCTTCAGTCCCACGAGGGAACACGTTACCTATGCAAGCACCGCTGCCCCTGCCGGCCGGCCGGATTCCGGCCTCCGTGCCGGCGTGGATTCGTGGCCATTGCCATGGGGCGGTAGAGTTCACCGTCTTCACCACGCGCGAGTGGCGGAATAGGCAGACGCGCAGGATTCAGGTTCCTGTGCCCGAAAGGGTGTGGGGGTTCAAGTCCCCCCTCGCGCACCATTAGGTGAGACCGGTCTCACGGTCGCCGGAAGGGATCCCCGTCCGAAAGATCGCCTCGACCTGAGCGTCACCTGATTTTGGTTGAGCCGAAGGCGGCCGATTCGGAGGACCTGCGTCAAGGGCTTGCCCCATTCCGGTACCGTCGGCGAATGAGCACACGAGTCTTTTTGGTTTTTGCGCTGCTGCTCGGCATCTCGGTTGCGGGCAACTCCGATGCCGGTGCCACATCGGCGTGTGCGATTTACGTCCTCAATGGCGGCGACAATTCGGTGTCGGTCATCGACGGCGCCACCAACGCAGTAACGACGACAATCCCCGTCGGCACGAACCCTTTCGCAGTGGCGGTCTCACCTGCGGGCACGATCTACGTCGCCAACAACGACAGCAATTCGGTGTCGGTCATTGACGGAACCACCAACGCAGTAACGACGACAATCCCCGTCGGCACGAACCCCTACGGGGTAGCGGTCTCCCCCTCAGGCACAATCTACGTCACCAACAAAGACGACAATTCGGTGTCGGTCATCAACGGAACCACAAACACCGTGATGGCGACAGTCCCCGTCGGCAATGGCCCGAGCGGAGTGGCAGTCTCCCCGTCGGGCACGATCTACGTGACCCTTCTCGGCGACTTCTTGGTGTCGGTCATCGACGGAACCACCAACACAGTAACGACGACAATCCCTGTGGGTAGGTATCCCTTCGCAGTGGCGATCTCACCCGTGGGCACGATCTACGTCCCGAATTACGCCGACAATTCGGTGTCGGTCATTGACGGAACCACCAACACAGTAACGACGACAATCCCCGTCGGTACGAACCCCTTCGCAGTGTCGATCTCACCTGCGGGCGCGATCTACGTTGCAAACAACATAGGAAATTCGGTGTCGGTCATCGACGGAACCACCAACACCGTAACGGCGACAGTCCCCGTCGGCGCGGCCCCCTATGGAATTGCGGTTTCGCCGTCGGGCACGATCTATGCCACGAGCTCCGGCGACAATTCGGTGTCGGTAATTGACGGAACCACAAACACCGTGATGGCGACAGTCCCCGTCGGCGCAGGCCCACTTGGCATAGTTGCGTCATGTCGCCCACCATCTCCTACGGTCGAGGCCTTCGTAGCCGGTAACGGTCGATCGGTGGAGGTCAGGGGACAGAACTTCCCGCCGTCGATCACGGTGACGATCACTCTGGGCTCGTTCACTCTCGGCACCACTTCTACCGGCCCCGATGGGGTCTTCGACACCATGTTCCCCACCATCGACTGCGCAGCAGCTAGCGGCACGCTCGCGGCCACGGCTGGGGCGGCCACGGCAGCAACCAACGTCACCCTCACACCGTGCTCGACGCCAGTTGCGCCAGTTGCGCCGGTCTTCACGGGCTGACCCAAACGACCGACCCGGTCAGCATGTGCTCCGCTCCCGACCAAACCAGTGCCGGACCTGGACTCTGCACGAATTTCGAACCGTAACCGCCGCACCGAAAAAGGGGCGTGGTGGGACCAGTCCCGCGAAGAACTCAGCAAGTCCCCCTCGCGCACTTCAGAACGGGAGTTTTCCCGTTCCGCTGACTGACCCGCAGGACGAAACGTCCAAGCAGGCCGAGTCGTACCCCACCGAGGATGGACTCATGCCCGGGGTGGTTTGATGTTCAGCGGTCCCTCGGGGGACTCGACGCTGCTCCGTAGGTGACCGGTCCGCACGAGATTCTCGAGCGGACCGCTGTAATTGCAGGCGCATGCAGGGCTGCGATTCCCTGGGGCGTTCGGGCACTCGGACCAACCCTTGCCGGATCCCTCGACCGCACGATCTGCATGCGTGGATTACATGCATGTATCGAGCACAGACATACATTATGTTTGTCTCTGTGGAAGAGCGAGAAATGCCTTCCCAACCGAAACGCCCCCGGAACGACCGGGTGAGCGGATCTCTGGAGGAGTGGAAGATGCGTGGATGGCAGAAGATCATCGGTGGTTCGGCGGCAATGGTGCTCGCCGGGAGCGGCCTCACAATGGTGAACAGCGCTGAGGCGATCACTGCGAACAACTTCGGGACCTGTGTCACCACCGAGTCGTTCTCGTCAAGTGGCCAGTGCACCGTCCTGGCCGGAGAAACCATCGAATTCACGATCAAGGGCGGCAATGGCGGCGCCGGTGGAAATGGCGGAAATGGCGGAAATGGCGGTGACGGATGGACCGGCTTGGCTGTGACCTCGGGCGGCGCTGGCGGTCTTGGCGGAGCAGGTGGCATTGGTGGAGCAGGTGCACGAATCAGCGGAACGTGGACGAACACGACACAGGCCACGGTGACGCTCGATCTCGTCGTCGGCGTTGACGGGGCAGCCGGCCCCAGTGGAATGAACGGAAATCCCGGCAACTCGGTAGACCCGGTGGGTCCCTCCGATAGCGGCACTACGGGAAGGGACGGAGACCAAGGCATGTTCGGCTCCGACGGCACAATCACCGTTATTGAGCTCGGGGGCTCAGCCATCGTCACGGCCGGAAACGGGACCGGGGGCGGCGGCGCAAGTCCGGGTAACGGTGGAACAGGTGGAACTTCTGTTGGGAATGGAACGGCAGGGAGGACCAACGGCGGCGGCTTTACCGGTCTGGACGGAGAGTTGATCTCCCTTCCCAATCCTCTGCCCACCGGTTGGACATTCGATGTCACTGGTCCGACCGAGGCTCCGTACGTTCAAATTGGCGGAACAGGAGTTGCGCCAATCACCGTCCCGACGACGGCGACGACCTCCGTGCCGACCACTATTCCGAACGGTGACCAGGCAACGGAACCGACCAAGGCCTTGACTCCGTCATTCGCCGGCTGAATCTGATCGGTGCCCGACGGCGGTTCGCCGTCGGGCACTTCAGATGGCATTCACCCCATTGCCTAGCGCGGGGATTCGCGTCCGCGCTCAACGAACGTCACATCGATCGCGGAACGGGTCCTCGCCCCCGGGGCCAAGGACATGGAAGAAGCGCGGTGGTGAAGAAAACCAAGCGGGAGTCTGATCATCCGACGCGTATCCTGATCACGTCAGTCGCAGCGGAAGTGCTCAGAGAACTGGGACCAGCCGAGTTCCGCGTCGACGATGTTCTCCAGCGAACCGACCTCACGCCCGGTCCGGTCTACCACCACTTCGACAACGTTGATGATCTCGCCGATTCTGCCCTGATCGCCACGTATTCCCGAGGCGTGGGCGCGACCATCGAATCTGTGCGGGTAACCCTCGCATCGGCCACGACGTTCGAACAGTTCCGCGATGGCGTCTCCCAAGCGAACATCAACTACGTGACGGACGAGGGGCTGCGAGCGTTGCGCAGGCTTCGCGCACACACGATGGCGAACGCCAAGGGCCGCATGGCTGACCGCCTCGCAGTCGAACAGCAGCACCTCACCGACGAGTACGTGTCCGTGATCACCTCGGCCAAGGACAAGGGTTGGGTGAAGCGAAACGTCGACCCTCTCGCCCTCGCCGTCTTCATTCAGGCGTACAGTTTCGGCGTCACCATCGACGAGGTCTCAGAGAACCACCTCGATGCTGCTCCATGGACCGAACTCACCGAGGATCCGAGGGTTGGACCTACAGTTCACGCATCCTCGACACCGCACCGAAGGCCCAGACCGCCACCACCGCAGTCCACGTGCTGAACGACGAACTCGGCAACAGTTGTTCCGAAGTCGTCAAGAACTGATCCGGAGGACACTGATGAGCGAAGCCACGTCTGAACCACTGCACGGCGCCCAGGCGCTCACCACCTCGGCGAAGCAGCGCAAGAGTAGAGAGATCGCGCCGGGCGTGCATTTCCTCGCCGGGTTCGGCAACACCACGTTTCTCGTGGGGTCCGAAGGTGTCGCGGTGGTCGATCCCGGGCTACTCACCAGCGGCCCGCGAGTCGTGCGTGAACTTCGGGCCATCACGGATCTGCCGGTTCGCTATGTGATCTACACGCACGGCCATTACGACCACGCGTTCGGCACGCCGTCGATTCTGGCCGATGCGCGCGAGCGCGGCCATGCCGCCCCCGACATCGTGGGTCATGTCAATGTGGCCAAGCGGTTCGAGCGATATCAGAAGACCTCCGGTCATATCGCCAAGACCTTCGACTTCCAGTTCTCCATCTGGAAAGGCGACGGCGGTGATGTTGTTCGTCATGCCGAATACCATCCGCCCACCATCGAGTTCACCGACTCCATCACACTCGATGAACTCGGTGGCCTTGAACTCGAATGCCATCACGGTCTCGGCGAGACCGACGATCACATCTGGGTGTGGGCACCGGAGTCGCGCACCATCGTTGGCGGCGATTTCATCGTGTCGTCACTACCCAACGCCGGCACACCGTTCCGGGTGCAGCGCTACGTACTCGAATGGGCCCAGGCCCTCGAGGCGATGGCGGCCGTCGAGCCGCAGTTCGTCATCAGTGGCCACGGTGGCGTCTACACCGAGAAGGCCGCCGAGATGCTCGACGTCACCGCCCGGGCCATGCGTTGGATAGACACCGAAGTTGTGCGGCGCATCAACGAGGGCCAGTGGCAGGAACAGATCATCAACGAGGTCGAACTGCCGCCCGAGTTCGATGAGAGCGAGCATCTGCAGCCGCTCTATGGCTGCGTCCAGTTCGCCGTGCGCGATGTGTTGCGCCGCTATATGGGTTGGTACGACGGCAATCCGTCGATGGTGTTTCCCTCCACCCGTGCTCAGATCGCCACCGAGGTGGTCGGACTCATCGGTGGAGTTGATGCGCTGCTGGCCCGGGCTGATGCCCTCGCCACCGGCGATGCCGCCGATCAGCAACTTGCCCTGCATCTCGTGGACTTCGTGATCTTCAACCAGGGCGAGGGTTTGGCCGAAGCACGTCGCCGCAAGGCCGATCTGCTCGAGTCGCGTGCTGCTGGCGAGCGTTCGTTCGTGGCCCACAACGTGCTGCGGTCAGCGGCTGCCATCGAACGCGAAGCCCTCAGCGACTAGGAACGCTCAGCGAGCATGCGCTGGTCAATCGGGATCAAGTGCCATCGGCCCCGGGAACGACCACGGCCACCGTCGCCGCTCAACGCCACAGACGCGACGACGGCGCCGATGCATCGCATCAGCGCCGTCGTACAGAAAGAAGTTCAGGTCAGCCGGCGAAAGCAGGAACGACCGGGTCCGAATCCTCAGGTTCAGGATCGGGAGCGATCGTCGTCGAAGGTGCCGGTGATGTCGTTGTCGTTGTCGACGACGTCGGAGGAGTGGGACCAGGCTGCGTTTCGACTGCTCCTACATCGACGGTGCCGTTGTAGGTGCGAGCGTATGGTGTGCCGCGCTGATCGAACTCGTTGCCGGAGTAGACCGGCACCGTGGGCGGACCGGCGTCGATAACCGGTGAGCCGTCCAGAGGCAGCATCGTCATGGTGGGGCCACCGTTGTCGGCGAGTTCTTCGAGCATCGGATCTGTCACATCGAGGGTGTTGCCCTCAACGTCAATCAGCGGAGGCCCGCTCACCGCTCCGAGCACCGAGTAACTGACCTTGACGGGAAAGTCCGCGGGGTCGGCTTGAAAGGCAGCTGCGACGGAGACCGCATCGCCCGCTCCGGTCCCGGCAATGACCGAGCCCACGATCGAAGCATCCTGATAGGAAGAGTTGATCTGCTCAACATGGAGTTCATTCCCGGTGTTCGCCGCGTTGCCGCTGATCGTCGACATCAAAATGTCGAACGTGGTGAAGGTGTTACCGAAGGTCCCCAGCTTCCAATTCATACCGCCACCGTCAAAAGAAGCCTCGTTCCCGGTGACAGTCGACTGGATCAAAGAAATCGGACTGTCGCCATATAACCCACCACCGTCGCCAGCCGTGTTACCGGAGATGGTGGAGTTGAGCACGACTGAATTGCCATTACCTACACCGATTCCGCCACCGTTCGAAGCAGTGTTTCCGGAGAAGGTGCTGTTCACGATCAACGACCCCACGCCGTTATCTGTTCTGACGAGCACTCCTCCTCCAGTTCCTTCGAGCGCTGTGTTGTTCGAGAACGTCGACCCACTGATGGTCAGACTCAGCTCACAGTTCAGGTATGCCCCGCCACCGTCTCCCTCAACATTTTCGTTTCCGTCAAAAAGCGAGTTTTCGATGGTGACCTGAGCTGTGCCATTACAACTGAAACCGCCTCCGTAGTAGTAGGCGGAGTTGTTCTGAAAGGTCACGTCGCTGATCGTGACCGATGTATCGGCTCCGCCGTACAACACCACGAGACCGCCGCCCTCGTAGTGATCACCTGTTTCGGCACAGCCTTGAGTTGCACTGCTGGTTGACACATTGCCATTCTCAATAGTGATTCCACTCACCCTGAGATCAGCATCGGAGTCGAGCACGGCCGCCAGATGACAATTGTTGTTGAGGTCGATCGTGAGTAATCCGGAACCGGGCCCGGTTATCGACAACGAATTGGTGATCGGCACCTGACTCGGATCACCCGAGAACGTGATCGTTGTCAACGACGGCGAAAAGTCGATGACATCAGCGGCATCATCGAGTTCGGCCTGTGCAATAGCCCAACTCAAAGTGCCCGAAACCGTTCCCGATCCATCATCGGTGGCCTGATCAACCGTGAACGTCGCCGCAGAAGCCGACCCGGCCAGCGCCGTCATCATCGCCAACGCCGAACCGCCGGCGAGCGTCGTGGCGGCGCCAAGTACGCCAGCCTTGCGGATCTTCCCTCGCGGGGCTTTCACCACGGCGGTCTCGTCTTTTTCGTTGGTCACAATCATCATGCTCCTCGCACGTTTCGCGCTTCAATTTCGAGAGATTTTTGAAAAGTTACTACAAGAGCATTGTTTTGAAGAGGCAGCTCATGACTTCGACCTCCCTCCCCGAGGTGCCGCCCCTCCGTAGCTGGGGCTCACTCCAGAGGAGGGACCAACGCCTCGGAGGGTAGGAAGAACGCCGAGTCGGCCAGCGGTGCTCCCGGTTCGATCAGTTCCGGAAAGCGCAGACCCGGGAGTAGCGCAACGTCGAAGATCTCCTGGACCGCCCCTTCAAAGGTCAGGTGCGCCACGTTCTCGCCGGTCGAGGTATCAATCACCCGCACTCCGCACTGCAGTTCCTCGCGTCCGTCTCTTGTCAACGGCAGACCGTCGAACACGTGCTCTCGGACCTTCGACAGTCCGATGAATGCGTACTTACCGGCAAACGCGAGGCCTCGCGCGAATCCGGGAACGCGCGCGATCTCTTCCCGTCGACCGGTATCGGGGTCGACGATGACAAGGGCACCGATCCCGGACTCCAGAACCCACAGACGGCCGTCGTGCCATCGCGGCGAGTGCGGCATCGCCAGACCCGTGCTCACCGGTGCGCCGGACGGAACATCAAGGATCGCTCCGCCGTCAGCCTTGTGCTCTCGCCATCCATTCGGTTCGTCGGTCATGCCCAGAACGGTCACGAATCGTGGGCGGCCATCAACCATGGCGAGACCGTTGAGATGGCATCGATCCTCAGCCACAAGTCGCGAAATGAACCCCGGACGCCATCGGGGTACGAACGAGTGATCCTCATCGAGTGTGGCGAGGCAGGAGAATCTGGTGTTGACCATCCAAAGTCCGTCATCGCCCCACGCGAGGTCGTGCACACGGATATCGCCGGTGCAGTGCCGGCGGCGGGCGATGAAGCATCCGTCGTGTCGACCCGGTGGATCGAGACGCTGGCCAACCGAGGGCTGATTCTGAAACACCACGATTTCGCTGCGTAGGCCAACAGCGAGATCCCGACCGTTGAACGCGATCCCCATCGGGACCTGGAGATTCCGATAGTGCGAATTGAGCCCATCGACCTCGGATCGGATCAGCAACAGTTTGCCGGCCTGATAGGTCGTGATGGCGAGCGTTGCTCCAAGAGACTCCAGCAGTTGGTGCATCCCGGGACTGTTCCGGGCAGCGAAAGCTCCCGAATCGATTGCTGTTGAAGCGTTGGCTGCCCCACCGGCCTCCGAGCGAGTGGTTTGGCTGACGGTGCTCGCCGGCGTTGCCGTCTGGATCGGATCCACGCGAGGTGCAGACGCGAACACATCAAGTGCCCGCTGCGCCGCAGATGCGAACACGGTCGCCTGTCCGAGAACATCGTCGGTGTTGCGATGCCACTTCTCGGGGTGTGGGGAATCGACGGCGTGCCGCGAATGCGGAAGTGGCGCTTCGATCGCAATGTCCCACGGCAGATCGACGAAGGAACACAGTCGCCGCATCTCCTCATCGGGTTCGGCAACAAGTTGGTCGTACGACGCAACACACCATCGCTCGGAGTCGAGCTCCGCAAGATCGGAGAGGAGGATCTCAACGGTCGTCGCCCACTGTCGAGCGACGATCTCGGCAAGAGCACGTCCGTCCAGTTCGCGCCATCCGGGCACCAGCAGTAGTGACCACGGCGGGCCGGCCCAGCCGTCCAGATCGGGATAGGTGACGAAGCGAGCCGAACGCCATGCGTCAAGCATGCTGCTGATCGTCTCGCGAGGATCGCGGTAGAGGTAGACGAATCTCGCGTCGGGGAATGCTTTCGCGAGGAACGGCACGCGCAGGGCATTCTTCGGCGTCTTCTCGAGCATCCTCGTCGGCCCGCCGGTCGGACGATTCCCGTCACGATCACGCAACTGCTGAACGAAACCATCCCTCAAGAATGCAACTGCACCGTCAGTGGCGTCATCGACCCCGAGACGATTCGATTCCCATCCGTGAGCCGCGGGCGAGAGCGACTGGACCCCTTCGACGAGACCATGGTTCTCCGAGGCGATCGTGAAAACATCGGGTGAACGTCCAAGCGTCTCAAACAGGAGACTCGATCCTGAACGGGGGGGACAGACGATGAAGATCGGTCGATCGATCCTCGCCGGACCCGCTCCCATCGTCACTGGATTCGCCCTCTTCCGTTGCTGCATCTCGAAGTTGGTGTCGCCGGAAGCAGGACTGCGTAACCAACGGAGATGAAACGCTTCGACATTGACGCGCAGCGTAGTCTTTCTCGCTTTTTCCTACACGACGTTCGACGGCGGGAGAATACTTCCCTGTCGAATAACGTCCGGGGAGTGAATGCGCCACGCACCCCGTACTTTCTTCTCGACGAGAGCGCTCTGAAGCGCAATCTCGAGGTCGTCGACGAGATCCGCTCACGCTCGGGAGCGAAGTCGGTGCTGGCCCTCAAATGCTTCTCGACGTGGAGTGTGTTCCCGTTGAT
>WLFD01000008.1 GCA_009703925.1 Actinomycetota bacterium
ACTCAGGCGCCCCGTCCGGGCGACCGTCTGGTTGAACGTGGCGTGGATCCGACCGTCGGGAGCGATCTCGGCAAGGAGACCCTCGCCGTAGGTCGACCGGAGTTTCTCGACCTCCCGGTAGGACAACAGATGCTCGATGATCGGGTGTTGGCCCCTCAGCTTCTCGAGCGACGCGGCGTCGGTCGAGAAACCTGTCTTCGTCTTCTTCTGCGGGGCGAGACCGAGACGTTCGAAAAGGATCTCGCGGAGTTTCACGGTGGAGTTCACGTTGAACTCCTCCCCTGCGTCTGCGCAGATCTCCGCTCGCAATTCATCGCACCGGGCGATGAGCGAATCGTTGAGTCGTCGCAGTTCGATCTCGTCGACGCCGACTCCGACGATCTCCATCCGTGCGAGGACACGAACGAGCGGTACTTCGATGGTCGCGTTCAGATCGGCGAGACCACGGGCGACCAGCGCTTCGTTGAACGGCGCGATCAGACGATGCACCCCCAGCGCCCGGCATGCCGCACTCTGACCGTCGGGTTCGGTGTCGCCACCGAAATCGAGTTGACCGGCGGGCGGACCGTCGCTGTCGGGAAGGCGTGCGTGCGCGTACTTCTCGAGAAGGGTCTCGAGCGCGTAACGCGATTCGGCAGGGTCGAGGAGGTACGCCGCAATCATCGTGTCGAGTGACAGCGAACGAAGATCGATGTCGAGTTCCTCGAAACTGCGGATCAGCGCCTTCGCATCGTGCGCCACGAGCGGGCGTCCCGAATCACCGACGAGATCGGCCAGTGCCCCGCCCACCTCGGGCAGCGCAAGCACGGCCGATGGAATCCATGCGACGTCGGCGGACTCGGCGTCGGTCACGATGGCGAGTCCCTCGAGCGTCGAGCGACCCTCGGCGCCTGCCCACAACGCTGCGACGGCAAGCGGTTCGTCGCTGTCGGCCAGGGCCCGCAGGACGCCGACCGCATCGGTTGCGGTGAGCAGATCGCTCCGCTCGGCGAACAGGACGAGATCGGTCGACTCGGCCGGCACCGAATCGTCGGTGACGCCGAGCGCATCGATCAGTCGGGGGTACAACGCGTTGAACTCGAGGAAGTCGAACACCTGACGGACTTCGTCGAGGTCGTAGTTCCCGATGTTGAGCTCATCCGGATCGACCGTCACGGGCGCATCGCGGCGCAGAAGCATCAGCTCGCAATTGTTGCGGGCCTTCTCCTCGTTCTCGGCGAGGTTCTGGCGCAGTTTCGGTGTGAGTGCGTCGAGATTCTCGTAGATGCCGTCGATCCCGCCATAGGTGGTGATCAGTTTCGCTGCAGTCTTTTCACCGACACCCGGAACCCCCGGGAGATTGTCGGACGGGTCACCTCGCAACGCTGCGTATTCGACATAGCTGGTCGGCTTCACACCCGTGCGTTCCAGGATTCCCGCTTCGTCATAAAGGGCGTAATCGGAAACACCGCGCTTGTTGTAGAGCACGCGGATGTGGGGATCGCGGACAAGCTGGTAACTGTCCCGGTCGCCGGTGACGATCAGCACGTCGTCGCCGCGCGCTTCGGCTTCGGTCGCAAGCGTCGCGATGATGTCATCGGCTTCGAAACCCACAAGGTCGAGAACCGGCACCCGCAGCGCCTCGACGACCTGCCGCACGAGACCCATCTGCTGGCGGAGGATGTCCGGCGATTCATCCCGGTTCGCCTTGTACGACGGCAGGGCGATGTGGCGGAACGTCGGTTCCGGACGATCGAACACAACAGCAAGGTGGTCGGGCTTCTGATCGCGCAGGAGATTGATGAGCATCGCCGTGAAGCCGTACACGGCGTTGGTGACCTGACCCGATGCTGTGGCCATGTCGGTGGGTAGAGCGAAGAACGCCCTGTACGTCAGCGAATTTCCGTCGATCAACATCAGTGTGGTCATGGTTTGAGTTCCCCGGAGATGATCTGTTCGCCGACGAGGCGCATCGTCAGACGATCACCCATCGCCGTTTTCTGGATGAACGAGAAGGCTTCGGACTCGGTGAGGCCGTGCGTGTCCATGAGGACACCTTTCGCCCTGTCCAGGATCTTGCGCGTCTCGAGTTGATCACCGAGCGATTCCGCCTGCTCCGACACGGCTTTGAAATCGCGGAACCGACCGATGGCCAGTTCGATCGCCGGAACCAGTTCACTGCGCTGGAACGGTTTGACCAGATACGCCAATGCCCCTGCGTCGCGGGCCTGTTCGATCAGATCGCGCTGGCTGAAGGCGGTGAGGATCAGAACGGCACAGAGTCGCTCGGCCGAAATCTCTCTGGCCACCGACAGACCGTCCATTCCCGGCATCTTGATGTCGAGAATCGCCAGATCCGGATCGAGATCCCGCACGAGGGCAACTGCTTCGTCGCCGCGACCCGTCTCGCCGACGACCTCGTAGCCCTCTTCCTCGAGGGTCTCCTTCAGATCGAGTCGGATGATCGCCTCGTCTTCGGCAAGGACCACACGGATCGACACCGGAGCTGTTCCCTTCATGGATCGATCACCAGCACGGTGCGGGCGCGTCCGCATCGTACCGGTTCAGCCTGCGACCTCGTTGAGGCGGTCGAGCAGATCGTCCTGCTGCATTTCGAGTCGCTGGAGATCGGCGATGACCTCCGTCCGGTGGCGTCCCATCGCGTCCGCGTGCTTCGCCGCCTCGCGGTGCTCCCGCTCGGCGAGAGGGGTTTCGGAGACCAGAGAACGGAGCCGGGCATCGTCGGCCTCGGCGGAAAGCTGCTGCATCTGTTCGTCGACAACGGCCAATTCGGAACGAAGGGCCTTCATCTGGGAGGAGATCTCGACAAGGCGACGCTCGACGGTGGCTCTGGACATGGAGAAAGTCTACGGCCGGGCCTCCGGTCCCGGGTTGGTAGCGTGTCGTCCGCATCACCTTGCGGCGGTGCTGGAACTGGCATACAGGGCGGGCTCAAACCCCGCTGCCCGCAAGGGCTTGAGGGTTCGAATCCCTCCCGCCGCACCTCCCTTCCTGCCCCGACGGCCTCGCCATCGCCGCAGGGAGAACAGTTCGCCCATGAATCCGGCCGCAAATGAAACCGTTTGCCGGGCCGACTGGTCATACCTTCGTATGAACTCCGACAAAACGGCCGTAAAGGATTCACCGAACGCCCCATGATCGTTTTCACCTTCCCCGGTCAGGGGTCGCAGAAGCCCGGAATGGGTGAGCAATGGCGGGATCATCCGTCGTGGGAACTGGTCGACGAGGCATCGGCGGTTCTCGGGCGCGATCTCGGGCAACTACTCCTGCACACCGAAGCGGATGAACTCACCCGCACCGACAACGCCCAACTGTCGACGTTCCTCACCAGCCTGATCGTTCTCGATGCCGTCGAACGTCTCGGGGTCGAACCCGCCGCCGCCGCCGGTCACAGCCTCGGCGAGTACACCGCCCTCGTCTCGATGGGAGCGATGTCCTTCGAGGACGGACTCCGACTCGTCGCCGAACGGGGATCGGCGATGTTGGCGGCCACGACCGAACGGGTCGGAACGATGGCCGCAGTTCTCGGTCTCGATGACGATGATGTCGAGATCGCATGTTCCCGCGTCAGCAGTGATGTGTGGGTGGCCAATTACAACGCTCCCGGGCAGGTCGTCATCGCCGGTTCCCCCGAAGCCGTCGCCGAATGCAGTGACGTCGCCAAGGAACTCGGAGCGAAGAAGGTCATGCCGATGGCCGTCAGCGGGGCGTTCCACACCCCCTTCATGGCGCCCGCACGCGAACGACTCCGAGCCGCTATCGCCACCGCCGATTTCCGCGAGGCCGACCTGCCGGTCTACGCAAATGTCGATGCCCGCCCCCACACCTCGGCCAGCGAATGGGTCGGCCTTCTGTCGTCCCAACTGTGCAGTCCGGTCCGTTGGCGCCAGACACTCCACAACCTCGGCGACGCCGGCGGAACCGTGTTCGTAGAACTCGGACCAGGCAGCGTCCTGACCGGGATGGCCAAGCGGACGGTTACCGGAGCCACGACGCTCTCGGTCAGCACCCCCAACGATCTCGACAAACTGATCACGGCGCTCGCCACCCCGTCGGCCAGCGTCTCCGGCGTCCACGAAGGCGAGCATCTGTTCGCCACCGAGCGGATGGTGGTCAGCCCCGCCGCCGGAGTCTTCACTCCTGCTGCCGGCATCGAGGCCGGATCCACCCTCGCCCCGGGAACGGTTCTCGGCGCCGTGGGTGATGTCGATGTTCGCTCTCCATTCGATGGCATCGTGGTGGGCATGCTCGCCGTCGAAGGCGAGCGGGTAACGACAAGCCAGCCCATCGCCTGGCTCCGTACCGCGTGAACGACTCACCCCGAGGGAAACCCATGCCCGCTTCAACCACTCCCGCCCGGCGGGGCGCAACCATCTCCGGATGGGGCACGGCCCTACCCCCCCATGTCGTCACGAACGCCGATTTCGAGGCGCGACTCGACACCACCGACGAGTGGATCACCGAGCGCACCGGAATCCGCGAGCGTCGTCACGGAAGTTCGACGGCAGCACTCGCCATCGAAGCGGGCCGCGCCGCACTCGACATGGCTGGATTGACCGGTGACGACATCGATCTCGTTCTGCTGGCCACCACCAGTCCGGACTACCAGATCCCTTCGACGGCATCGCAGGTTCAGGACGAACTCGGCATCCGCGGCGGAGCGTGCGACATCAACGCCGCGTGTTCCGGATTCGTCTACGGCCTCGTGCAAGCGCACGGACTGATCGCAATGGGTCTGAACCGTGTCCTTCTCATCGGAGCCGAAACACTCAGTCGACTCACCGATCAGGAAGATCGAAACACCGCGATCCTCTTCGGTGATGGCGCCGGCGCAGTGGTTCTCGAGGCCACCGACGATGCAGGACAGTTGCTCGCCTTCGACCTCGGATCCGACGGGTCCGCCCGGAAACTGCTCGATGCCCCCATCGGCGGCTACATGCAGATGAACGGCAAAGAGGTTTTCCGTCGGGCCGTCACCGTCATGGTGCAATCGGCCAACACATCACTCGCTTCGGCCGGAATCTCCGCTGATGATCTCGCCCTCGTCGTTCCGCACCAGGCAAACATCCGGATCATCGAAGCCGCCTGCTCGCGTCTGAATGTCGACGCAGATCGGGTCGCCACCGTTCTGGCAACAACGGGGAACACCTCCTCGGCTTCGATTCCCCTCGCCCTCGTCGACGCCCTTGACAGCGGGCGCGTCAAGAAGGGCGACCATGTACTTCTCGTCGGCTTCGGTGCCGGCATGAGTTGGGCCAGTGCCGTCATCCGTTGGACGGGTCATCTTCCGGAGGTTGCGTCATGAGTCGTGTTGTTCTTGTCACCGGAGCCAACCGCGGAATCGGGCTGGCATGTGCATCAGCATTCGTCGCCAACGGCGACAAGGTCGCCGTCACCTACCGGAGCGAACTTCCTCCTGCATCGCTCGCCGACAACGTTCTGTGCGTGAAATGCGACGTCACGGATGCCGCTCAGGTCGAAGCCGCTTTCCTGGAGATCGAGGAGAAACTCGGCCCGGTTGAAGTCCTTGTCTCCAACGCCGGAATGACGGTCGACAAACTTGCCATCCGCATGTCGGACGATGATTTCGCATCGGTCCTCGACGCCAACCTCGTCGGCGGATTCCGTGTGGCCAAGCGCGCCGTGCAGAAAATGATGCGTGCCCGTCAGGGTCGGATCATCTTCATCGGCTCCGTCGTCGGCGCCACCGGTCAGGCCGGTCAGGCCAACTACGCCGCATCCAAAGCCGGACTGATCGGTCTCGCCCGATCGCTCGCCCGCGAGTTCGCCTCGCGCAACATCACCGTGAATGTCGTGAGTCCCGGCCCCGTCGCCACCGACATGTTCGCAGCCGTTTCCGACGATGCGCGAACTGCAATCACCGACGCCGTTCCCCTCGGTCGACTCGCAGAGCCGTCCGAAATCGCGGCTGCCGTCACCTTCCTCGCGTCCGATCCCGCCGCCTTCATCACCGGTGCGGTTCTACCGGTCGACGGAGGACTCGGCATGGGCGCGATCTAGCACCTTCAGAGTCTCAGCCACCACCATGCCCCCGACTAGATTGGGTGCACCACTTAGCAAGGAGTTCCCAGTGAGCGACGAACAGTTCGAGCAGTTCAAGGCCTGTGCGGTAGAGGTTCTCGCCGTCAGCGCCGATCAGGTCACCATGGAAGCCCGCTTCGGCGACGATCTCGATGCCGACAGTCTCGACCTTGTCGAACTCGTCATGAAACTCGAAGAGGTCTTCGACGTCACCGTCGACGAATCGGAACTCGAGAACATCGAGACCGTCGGTCAGGCCTACAACCTGGTCATCTCCAAGAAGTGATGGATCGCCGCAGGGTCGCCATCACCGGCATCGGTGTCGTCAGCCCTTGCGGTATCGGCACCGAAGCTTTCTGGCAGGGGCTGCTGTCGGCCCCGCCGGAAGGCCTCCGCCACATCAATGATTTCGACGCGGAGAAGTACTTCGCGAATCCGAAAGAAGCACGTCGCACCGACCGCTTCGCACAGTTCGCTCTCGCCGCCGCCGAAGAAGCACTCGCGGGCGCCGGCGACATCGGCGGCGATCCCGCCCGCAAGGGCGTGTGGGTCGGGACCGGCATCGGCGGTCTGACCACTCTCGAATCACAGGTTGTCGTCCACGAGCACAAGGGTCCCCGTCGGGTCTCGCCGTTCCTCGTTCCGATGCTGATGGCCAATGCCGCTGCTGCCGCCATCTCGATGAAGTACGGCTTCCAGGGTCCGTGCGAGAACACCTGCACGGCATGCGCTGCCGGAACCCAATCGCTCGGCAACGCCTACCGGATGATCCAGTACGGCCGATGCGATGTCGTCATCTCCGGCTCCTCGGAAGCGGCGATGACACCCACGAGCATCGCCGGTTTCTCGAACATGACGGCGATGTCGGGCGAGTGCCTCTCCCGGCCCTTCGACCGCGACCGCGACGGTTTCGTCCTCGCCGAAGGCTCAGGCATCCTCGTCCTCGAAGAGCTCGAATTCGCACGCGCCCGCGGTGCCAACATCATCGGCGAACTCATGGGCGCGGCATCAAATGCCGATGCCCATCACATCACCGCTCCCGCCCCCGGTGGCGTCGGTGCAATCGCGTGCATGCGTCTGGCCATCGAGGACGCCGGCCTGACTCCCGGTGACATCACCCACGTCAACGCCCATGGCACCTCGACCCCGCTCAATGATGCCGCCGAGGCTGCGGCGATCATGGAGGTCTTCGGGCCGAACGGTCCGCCGGTGACATCCATCAAGGGAGTCACCGGACATTCCCTCGGTGCGGCCGGTGCCCTCGAGGCGGTTGCCATCATCCTCGGTATGCAGAAGGGCCTCATCCCTCCGACGGCCGGCTACGTCAACGTCGATCCGGACATGGCACCGATCGACCTCGTCGTCGGTCAGGCCCGCCCCTGGACTCCCGGTCCCGTGCTGTCCAACAGTTTCGGGTTCGGCGGCCACAACGGCTGCGTCGTCATCGGGCCACCTCCCGTCGACTGACGGTTCCCGACTCGAGCCTCAGGAGCAGTTCCTTGGCCGTCGTGCCCCCGGCATAGCGACCCGGGCCCCCTCCGGCCGGAAGCACCCGATGGCACGGCACGATGATCGCTATCGGGTTGGTGGCCATCGCCGAGCCGACAGCCCGGGCGGCCCGGGGCCGACCCGTCATATGGGCCAACTCCGTGTACGAGACCGTCGTTCCGAACGGAACCGTCTCGAGCATGTCGAGGACCTCGCCCCGGAATCCGGAGCGGGCTCTGCGATCGAGGGTCACGGTGAACGCCGAGCGGAACCCGGCGAAGTACTCCCCCAGTTCGAGTTCCGTCTGGTCCAGATGGGCATCTGCCGAGCGTCGGGCTCCTCCGGGATGGCCGGCGATGTCGGCATTCCATCCGATGCCCGAGAGACCCTCCTCCGTTGCGACGAGGATCAGGTTTCCGATCGGTGAGCCGATCGTCCGGCAGGCCATTGCCGGTTCAGCTCACGCGTCGGCGAACACGAAGAGCAGTTCGGTCTCGCACGCCGTCTCGCCACCGACATGTGCACGCCCTGCCCCCTTGCCGGCCCGGGCCGACATGCGACCGAGCGTCACCTCGAGCTCGAGCACATCGCCCGGCACGACCTGACGCCGGAAGCGCGATTTCTCGACGCCACCGAACAACGGGAGCTTGCCGGCGAACTTCGCGTCGCTGAGAACGGCGTAGGCCCCGAGTTGGGCGATCGCCTCGAGCATCAGGACGCCGGGCAGGGTGGGACGACCGGGAAAGTGGCCGGCGAAGAAGTACTCGTCGCCCGTGAGCCGCCAGAGGCCCCTGGCGCTCTCGCCGATGACGAGGTCGGTGACCTCGTCGAGGAGCAGGAAGGGGGCACGGTGCGGGAGGACATCGGCTGGTGCAGGGAACGCGCTCACGACTTGAGGGCCTTCAGGAGATTCGTCGGGGTGTTCTTGGGGCTGACCTTGTACCAGGCCTGCTCCACAATGCCCTTCTCGTCGATCAGGAACGCCGAGCGCACGATTCCCATGTACTTCTTGCCATACATGCTCTTCTCGCCCCAGACGCCGAATGCATCGGCAACGGCGTGATCCTCGTCGGAGAGCAAGGTGAATCCGAGCGAGTACGTGTCGTCGAACTTCTTCAGTTTCGGCGGCAGATCGGGGCTGATCCCGACGATCGCGGTCTCACCGATGTCGCGGGCGATGTCGCGCAGGCCGCAGGACTGGGTCGTGCAACCGGGCGTGTCGGCCTTCGGGTAGAAGTACACGAGTACTTTCCCGCCCTTGAATCCGGACAGCTTGACCGGAGTGTCGTTCTGATCGGAGAGGGTGAAGGCGGGGGCCTTGTCACCGGCGTTGAGGATGATGTCGGTCATGGCCCGAAACTAGCGCCCGCCCGACGTCCGGCGGTCCGGACGCGGAACGGGGAAGCGCCGAAGCGCTTCCCCGTTTCCACAATTCTCGAAAAGTACGAACGACTTACTTGGCACCCTTGGCTGAAGCCTTGAGCTTCGAACCGGCGGTGACCTTCGCTGCCTTGCTGGCCGGAACCTGGATCGGTTCACCGGTCTGCGGGTTGCGAGCGGTACGGGCCTTGCGATCGGTCTGCTCGAAGCTGATGAAACCCGGAAGGGTCAGCTTCTCTGTTCCCTTGGCCACAATCTCGTGGCACACGTCTTCGAAGCCCTTGAGGGTCTTCTCGACGTCGGACTTGGCCTGGCCGGTCCGTTCTGCAATCTCGGCGATGAGTTCGCTCTTGGTCATGGAGTCCTCCTGTTGGCCCGGCCTGTACGGCCCAGCACGGAACGTTTCCCGGGCTAATCCCGGGAGATCGTGACGAACTCGGGCAGATCCACCCGATGGAGAAGAGCATCGCGGGGATTCGACCCCGATTGGTGGATGGGCCGCGTATTTCCTGAAAGTTCATGCATGAGGCTGCATGAACTTTCAATCGGTCTCGGCCACATTCACCATGTGGGCGGCGGCCATGGCGAAATAGGAGAGCATCCGCGCCTCGTCATCCTCGGAGATCTCACCGGCCTCGAATGCAACCCCGACGGAGATCGCCATGTGACGGAACCAGGCTTCGCGCTCGGCCTCACCGATTTCGAAACCTGCATGACGCATTCGCAGGCGAGGATGCCCCCGTGTGTCGCCGTAGGTGGTCGGGCCACCCCAGTACTGCACGAGGAAGAGGGTCAGACGTTCACGGGCACCGTCGATGTCGTCGGCCGGATAGAGCGGACCGAGATACGGATCGACGACAACCGCCGCGTAGAAGCGGTCGACCAGGCGCTCGAAGAACGCAACTCCGTCGACACGGTCGAAAAGCGGTTGCTCGAGAGGGATCTTGACCATGACTCAGCCTGCGTCGAGCGCGGCGCGGATCTCGGCGATGAACGCCCCGGCGCCGGAAGCACCGACACCCTCGAGCACACGCCGCATCAGCGCCGAGCCGATGACGACGCCGTCGGCTTCGGCACAGATCTCGACCGCCTGCTTCGCGTTCGAAATGCCGACACCCACGAGGACCGGCTTGTCCGTGATCGCCTTGAGTCGCTTCGCTATGACGAGCGACGACGATGCGAGTGCATCGCGCTCCCCCGTCACGCCGAGAAGACCAACGGCGTAGACGAAACCCCGGGAACGGGCCACCACGCGGGGCAACCGTTCATCCGGCGCCGTGGGTGCGGCGAGCAGAACCGTCTCGACGCCGGCAGCATCTGCCGCTGTGGCCCAGGGGCCGACTTCTTCGAGAGGCAGATCGGGAAGGATCGCAGCGGAGACACCGGCGGCAGCCAACGATTGCGCGAAACGCTCGTGTCCCATGTGGAACGCAAGGTTGTAATACGTCATGACTGCGATCGGCACGCCTGCATCGATCGTACGGAGCTCGTCGAAGATCGTGACCGGCGTGGCCCCGGATCGAAGAGCGAGTTCGCTCGCCTCCTGGATCACGGGACCGTCCATCACCGGGTCGGAGAACGGGACACCGATCTCGATGGCGTCGGCGCCGGCATCGGCGACGGCCCGAACGATGTCGGCCCAATCGTCACCGAGACCGCCGGTCACATAGGGAACCAGCAACTTGCGACCTGCGTCCCGACTGGCGCGGAGTGCGGTCTCGAGTGTGCCGTGTTCGGCCGGTGCCTCGGGAATGGCGAGACCTTCGTCGAGCGCTGACAGGCTCATCCAAGAATCTCCATCATCTGGCCGACGTCCTTGTCGCCGCGCCCCGACATGTTCAACAGGACCGTCTTGCCGGCGAGCTTGGCCCGATCCCGGCTGATCCAGGCGAGGGCATGGGCGGGTTCGAGTGCCGGGATGATTCCTTCGGTCCGGCTGAGCAACTGGAACGCCTCGATTACCTCGGCGTCGGTCACCTGCTCGTAGGTCGCACGACCGATCGAGGCGAGGTGCGAATGCTCGGGTCCGACGCCCGGGTAATCGAGACCGGCCGAGATCGAATGCGCTTCCTGGACCTGACCGAACTCGTCCTGCATGAGATAGCTCTTCATCCCGTGAACGACGCCGGGCACGCCACGACCGACAGCTGCGCCACCGGCAGGCTCCACGCCCACGAGTTCGGCGTCCGTGTCGGCGAAGCCGGAGAAGATTCCGATCGCGTTCGATCCGCCACCGACGCAGGCGGTCACGACATCGGGGATCCCGCCGTCGAGCAGCGCCTCGCACTGTTCGCGGGCTTCGAGCCCGATGACGGTGTGGAACTCGCGCACCATCCACGGATAGGGGTGCGGGCCCATGACCGAGCCGAGGCAGTAATGCGTCGTCTCGACCGTCGCGACCCAGTCGCGCATGGCCTCGTTGACTGCATCCTTGAGTGTGCGACTTCCCGACATCGCCGGAACGACCTCCGCCCCGAGGAGACGCATGCGGAAGACGTTGAGTGCCTGGCGCTCGATGTCGACCTCGCCCATGTAGACCATGCACTCCATACCGAGAAGTGCGGCAACGGTTGCGGAAGCGACTCCGTGCTGACCGGCACCCGTCTCGGCGACAAGACGCTTCTTGCCCATCCGCCGAGCCAGCAGGCCCTGCCCGAGCACGTTGTTGATCTTGTGGCTGCCCGTGTGGTTCAGATCTTCCCGCTTGAGCAACACCCGGACGCCGAGTTCGGCCGACAACCGGTGGCATTCCGTCAACGGTGACGGGCGCCCGGCGTAATCGGCCAACAGACCGTCGAGTTCCGCCCGGAACAGCGGATCGGCCCAGGCTTCGCGGAATGCTTCTTCGAGTTCCTGACAGGCAGGAACCAGAGTCTCGGGGACGTAACGACCACCGAACTCACCGAATCGACCGCTTGATGTAGGCGCTGCAAGAGCCATGGAAAAACTGACCTCTCTCCACAGGGAATGCCCGACGACGGGCTTCGCCGAGGCTACGCCGAGCGCGGGTCGGGGGGGAACTCGGAAAGAGCAGTTCTTGCATTGGCGATGAAGCGACGGACCTTGACGGGATCCTTGATCCCCGGCGCGGACTCGACTCCGCTGGCCACATCGACTCCCCACGGACGAACGGTTTCGATCGCCATGGCGACATTCTCGTGATCAAGACCGCCGGCGAGGATCACCCGGCGGGATTCGACCAGCGAACCGATGCCGGACCAGTCGAAGGTCTCACCCGATCCGGGAGAGGGCGAATCGAGAAGGATGGCGTCGACGTCGTACTCGTCGACCCTGTCGAGGCGCGGATCGTCGACGGTGAACGCCTGAACGAGGAACGGCACACGCCGTCGAAGCAACGCAACGTCGGCGGGCGTCTCCTGTCCGTGGAGTTGCACCCCGCGCAGACCGGCGAGCTCGACGATCTCGAGGATGCGCCCGGGCAGTTCGTTGCGGAAGACACCCACCGTCACGACATCGGTCGGCAGTTCGAGCGTGATTGCCCGCAGTGTCTCGGGATCGACCTGCCGTTTCGAAGCGGCGAGAACGAACCCGACCGCGTCGGCTCCCATCGCCACGGCGAACAGGGCATCTCTGGCATTGGTGATTCCGCAGATCTTCACGTACATCCGCGGGAACGCTACCGCTGCGGACCTCCGGAATCGGGGAGCGCGCTCAGCGGGCCGAACGAAGTGCCGCCACGCCGGCGAGCGGATCACCGGAAGTGACGAGATGCTCGCCGACGAGAATGGCGTGGTAGCCCGCCCGGGAGAGCACCGCCGCATCGGCGGGACCGGTGATACCGGATTCGGCGACCCGCACGACACCATCCGGCATCTGGGGCGCCATCCGAACGGCCCGGGCCGTGTCGACATCGAAGGTGACGAGGTCTCGCTGATTCACGCCGACAAGGTCGGCTCCGGCGGCGATCGCCCGGGCCAGTTCCTCCTCGTCGTGGATCTCGACGAGCGCATCGAATCCGATGGCGTGGGCGAGAGCGAGGAATGAACAGAGTTCTTCCTGATCGAGGGCGGCCGCGATCAACAGCACGCAGTCGGCCCCCATGAGGCGGGCGTCGCACACGTCGCGGGCGCTGACCGTGAAGTCCTTCCTCAGGACCGGTAACGAGCAGGCTTCCCTCGCCGAGCGGAGGTCGTCGACCGATCCTCCGAAGTAGTCGACATCGGTGAGCACCGAAAGGCACGCGGCCCCGCCGCTTTCATAACTGGCTGCGAGTTCGGCCGCATCCAGCCCGGGAGCGAGTTCGCCTTTCGAAGGCGACCTGCGTTTGATCTCGGCAATGACAGCAACCTCGCCGCCGGCACTGACCAGCTTCAGCGCCTGACGGAAACCGCGCGCCGACGGAACGGACATCGCCCTCTCGACAAGTTCATCGAGAGGGCGATCGTCGCGGGCTGCCGTCGCGCGGTGGGCGGCAAGAATTCGGTCGAGATACGTCTTCAGCGCGGAAGACCCTTCGCGTTTGCGGTCGGTGTTGCCATGACCATCATCGGTGGTTCGGCCATGAGCGGCGTGAGCACACCGAACAGGGCGCCCATCGCTTCGCTGCCACCGTGGATCCCGAGGGCCTCGCTGTCGCTGTAGAGCTCGAAGATCCAGACGGTGTTCTCGTCGCCCGCATCGAGATGGAACGAGTAAATGAGCGTTCCGCCCTCCGACTCCACCGTCGGGAGCATCGTCTCGAGAGCGGCGACACCTTCGTCGCGCTTGCCGGGCTGGAACACCATCTTCACGAACAGCGAGGTTTGAGTCATGGCCGGAGACACTAGGCGATCAGGTCAGGATTCGCGTTCGGATTGCAGGCTCCGGGAGATCGCCACGGCCGGTGCCGCCAGAAATCCGATGATGGCGATCACCACGCCCGCAACACCCAGGGCCAGGGCAAAACCGATCTGGGCGATTGCCCCGACGATCACCATCGCCAGTCCGATGGCCAGACAGATGGCTGGCGCCATCTGCACCGATCGTTCCATCCGGACGGCGTTCGTCGGCGTGTCGTCGAGAAGGGCGGCGTAATCGGTGTCATCGTCGTCGTAGGGAACGAAGTCGTATCGGGCCGGCGCCGGACCGGTCGGCGCGCTCGGCCCGGAGGTCGAACCGCCGAGGAGCATGTCGTCATAGGCCCGACGCTTCAGCGGATCGCCGAGCACCGTCCAGGCCTGATTGATGCGCTGCATCTCCCGCTCGTTCTCCTGGCGCTTCGCACTCGTCGCCGTGGTGTGGAAATCGGGATGATGATCCCGCGCCCGTTTGAGATATGCCTTGCGTACGGCATCCGACGAAGCCGACGGGTCAACGCCGAGCGTCTCGTAATGGGTCGGCGAACCGTGGGTCGCCACGATCAGTGCCCGACCTGCGGATCGACGATGACGCCCGACACCGGAGTACCGCCGGAGAGGATCAGTACGGTCGATCCGATCTCGGCCGAGCGGGCCACCGGCGCAAGAACCAACGCCGGGTGGGAATCGCCCAGGCATGGCGCTGCGCTCGTGACCGATCCGATCACCGTGTCACCCTGCCGGATCTCGTCACCCGGCGATGGGCCGTTCCCGACGTCGTAGCCGCCGTTCATCTCGATGAGCCGGACCGGGCGCGGCACGTTGCCCCCGCGGCTGTCGATTCGGGCCACGAGTTCCTGACCCGTGTAACAGCCCTTGGTGAAACTGACCGAGGCCTCGATGGCCCACGCTCCGGCCTCGCCGGGAATGGTTTCGTCCGTCAGTTCGGCCCCGAGAGACGGCACACCGTGCGCGATCCGATGGCGCTCGAGCGAGGCCGGCGATACCACCGCGTTGTCCACGTATTTCGCCGCCGCACCCTCACCCACGGCGAGCAGGATGTCCGAGCCGGCCACACCGGGACCAACCGGGGAGCCGCGGAGAACACCGGGGTGATCATCCGTCCCGAATTTCGGCGTCAGCGGATCCCAGCGATTGCACACGAGGGCCCACGTCTGAGGCTCACCGATCGTTGCGTCGGTTCGCAGGAGGAATCGACGCAGTCGGGCAAGAAGCACCTCGCCGAAACCGGGCTCCACCTCGAGGCGGAAATCGTCGTCGGCAAGGCGGTGCACCCGAAGCCAGGCGCTCACCTTTCCGTTCGGCTGGAGAATGAACGACCATGCACTCGGGCCGGACATCGCCATCACGTCCTGGCTCAGCTGCCCCTGGAGGTAGCGGCCGGCATCGGGCCCCTGCACGGAGATGACCTCGCGACCGACGATCGCTCCCGCACCTGTTCCGTTCAGGGCATCGAACCCGTCGCGGATCTCGTCAATCGTCCAAACAGTCATGGCCCAAGTGTCGCAGCATGAGGAGCCGATTGCACCAGCAGCCCGCCGAACCGCTCAGGGGCGGAGCCGGCCCCGACGCTGAGCCGTCATCTGCCGGGCACCGTCCACCGCGCTGAGCAACGCCCGCGCCTTGTTGTGACATTCGAGGTCCTCGTGTTCGGGAACGCTGTCGACCACGATTCCCGCGCCTGCCTGGACGTGCGCCATTCCGTCGGCACCGACGACAAGGGTGCGAATCGCGATGGCCGTGTCGATCGTTCCCGAGAAATCGATGTACCCCACGACCCCGGCGTAGGGACCGCGCTTCACCGGTTCGAGTTCATCGATGATCTGCATCGCCCGAACCTTCGGCGCACCCGAAACCGTTCCGGCGGGCAGCGTGGCCCGCAGGACGTCGATCGGCGTGCGTCCCGGAGCCAGCTCACCCGAGACCTGTGAGGTGAGATGCATCACGTGGCTGTAACGCTCGAGAACCATCATCTCGTCGACCTGTTCGGTTCCGAACGACACAACCCTGCCGACATCGTTGCGGGCCAGGTCGATGAGCATCACGTGCTCGGCGAGTTCCTTCGGATGTTCGCGGAGTTCGGCGCCGAGACGGCGATCCTCCTCGTCGGTCGCCCCTCGCCGCCGCGTCCCTGCGATCGGCCGGGAGATGACGCGACCGTCGACGAGTTTCACCATCGGCTCGGGTGACGATCCGGCCAGGCTGAGCGCTTCCGTACGCAGGAAGTACATGTACGGACTCGGATTGACCTGACGGAGCACGCGGTAGAAATCGAACGGATCCGCTTCGAGCGGGAACGAGAAACGCTGCGACAGGACGACCTGGAAGATGTCACCGGCGAGGATGTGTTCTTTCGCCGCATCCACTGCTGCGGCGTATTCGGCCGTCGACATCGACGAGCTGACCGCCGGAAGCACCGGCTCGGCCGGAGGCGGAACCACCATCGGTTCGTCAAGCGGCTTGGCCCCATCCACCGCGAGCTGGTCAAGACGGATGATCGCTTCGTCATAGAGGCGATCGAGTTCATCGCGTCCGGCTCCGGCGGGAACGAGGACATTCTCGATCAGCGTCACCCTCTGGCGAAAATGATCGAACGCCGCGAGTTGACCGATGATCGACATAACCGCATCGGGATATCCCGTGGCGTCGCGAGGAATCGAGGGAAGGTGCTCGACCTCGCGGACCACGTCGTAACCGAGATAGC
This sequence comes from Actinomycetota bacterium, assembly GCA_009703925.1. GTDB lineage: Bacteria > Actinomycetota > Acidimicrobiia > Acidimicrobiales > Acidimicrobilacustridaceae > Acidimicrobilacustris. The sequence goes on from WLFD01000008.1 coordinate 16,432, forward strand.
CCACGACGCCACCGTGCAACGGAGGAAGTTCGTCGAGAACCGGCGAACGGTAACGCTCGAGGATCCACTCGATCGCGGCGAGGATCCCTTCGTCGCGCGGCATCTCCGCCGGAAGGTCACCCTCGACTGACAGCACCCCGTCGCTGAGGATCAGGGTCGCGAGGGGGTTCCGGCCGAGAAATGACCAACGACTCCAGCGCTCGCCGTGCTCCACCGACTCGAAGAGGAAACCCGACTGATCGTCACCACAGAGACGAGCGAACGCCGCCACGGGGGTGATCAGGTCGGCCAGAAGTTCTCGCCACACGGGAACGACGGTGTGGGTGTCCGCCAAAGAGTGGAACTCGTCGCGGGTCGGTTTGTGCATCGGTTCAGTCGTTCGAACCGAAAGAGGTGAAGAAACAGGAGAAGTTGCCCGTATGGCAGGCGCCCTTGCCCTCCTGCTCGACGACGAAGAGCAACGTGTCGCCGTCACAGTCGAAATAGGCCTCGCGCACGTACTGGCGGTCGCCGGATGTTTCGCCCTTGCACCAGTACTCCTGGCGCGAACGGCTCCAGAACCAGGTGCGACCCGTCTCGAGCGTCGTGCGCAACGAGTCTGCGTTCATCCACGCCATCATCAGGACCCGACCTGTCCCCTGTTCCTGCACGATGGCAGGGACGAGGCCGTCGGAGTTGTAGGTGACGGCGGCGAGTTGTTCGGCGGTGACGGTGATCGGGACGCTCTCGGGCATGAGACAACGCTAGCGGTGCCGACTGCGGGCCACGAACGGGTTTCCGCCGACTGTGACTGCCGGATCAGAGATAGAGCCCCGTACTGCCCTCGGCGAGACGTTCCGCCGCGACGGCGTGGACATCGCGCTCGCGCAGGATGATGTAGTCCGAGCCCCGAACTTCGACCTCGTAGCGATCCTCCGGGCTGAACAGGACCTGGTCGCCCGGTTCCATCGCACGGACATTCGGACCGACCGCGACGACCTCGGCCCACACGAGCCGCTTGTTCAGCTGGGCCGTCGCCGGGATCAGGATTCCTCCGGTCGAGCGCCGCTCCCCCTCGGGGCCGCCGATGTCCACGAGTACACGGTCGCTGAGCATCTTGATCGGCAGACTCTCGCCCGAACGTCCGACACCGTCACTCAACATGTCCACTGTCTGGGGGGAGGTCACGCCGTGACGGTACCGTCTCGGATCGTGACTGACGACGCAGCCCCTCTCCCCCTGACCCTGCACACCTCGGACGGCATCGCCCTCGAAGCCGAGGTGCGACTCCCCGATCCGACGATCGTTGCCGAGGAACCCGTGTCCGGCGCCGTCGTACTGGCCCATCCCCATCCCCTCCAGGGTGGGTCGATGACGTCACTCGTGACGAGCGAACTCTTCCGACTCCTCCCCCTGCGTGGCATCGGCGTACTGCGCTTCAACTTCCGCGGGGTGGGCCGATCCGGAGGTGAGCACGGCGAGGGCCGGGCCGAGTCGCTCGACATCACGGCCGCGCTCGATGCTCTCGTCCCTCTCTGGCCCGAACGCCCGCTGGTTCTCTGTGGATGGTCGTTCGGCGCCGATGTATCGCTTTCGATGACCGACGAACGGCTCGACGGCTGGATCGGGATCGCCCCTCCGCTGCGCATACTGCCCCGGGAGGAGATCGGTGCCGCCGCCGGAGCCGATCCCCGACCCAAGCTCCTCATCATCCCCGAGCACGACCAGTTCCTCGTCCCCGAGGCCGCGGCCGAAGCCACGGAAGGTTGGGTCAACACCCGCCTTGAAACGATCAAGGGTGGCGATCATTTCCTCGTGGGCCGGACCGACAAAGCCGCTCGCCTCGTGGCGTCCTTCTTGACTCAACTGGCCTGACCGAACTGGCCTGACCGAACTGCGGCGAAATCCGGGCGTCGACTGCGCGTCAGGGACGTACGGTGACGCCGGCGGCGGCGAGGTGGGCCTTGGCCTCGTGGACCGTGTGCTCGCCGAAATGGAAGATCGACGCGGCGAGAACCGCGTCGGCATTGCCCACGGTGACACCCTCGACCAGATGCTGCAGCGAACCGACGCCTCCCGAGGCGATGACCGGCACGCCAACGGCAGCACATACCGCCGCCGTGAGTTCGAGATCGAAACCGTCGCGGGTTCCGTCGCGGTCCATTGATGTGAGAAGGATCTCGCCGGCACCAAGCTGCTCGGCCCGCCGTGCCCATTCGATGACATCCAGGCCCGTCGCCGTGCGCCCTCCGTGAATGAACACTTCCCACCCGTCGTCGGCATCACCCTCGGGGGTGCGGCGTCGTCGGGCGTCGATGGCGACGACCGCGCACTGGTTGCCGAACTCGGCGGCGATCTCGGAGACCAGCTCCGGACGCTCCACCGCCGCGGTGTTCACCGAGACCTTGTCGGCCCCGGCCCGCAGCAACCGGCGTGCATCGTCGACACTGCGGATCCCGCCGCCGATGGTGAACGGAATGAAGACCTGCTCGGCGGTGCGCCGGACCACGTCGACGATCGTCTCGCGCTGGTCCGATGATGCCGTGATGTCGAGGAAAATGAGTTCATCGGCGCCTTCGGCGTCGTAGCGCGACGCGAGTTCCACCGGATCACCGGCATCGCGCAACCCGATGAAATTGACGCCTTTCACGACGCGACCGGCATCGACATCGAGACAGGGAATGACCCGCGCAGTCCTCATGCGATCAGACCGCGCCCGGCGAGAGCTTCGTCGTGTCGATGCGACGGGCCCGCACAAGCATGTCGATGGCCGTGCGAGGTCCGTCCGGGGTCTGCACGACGCGGTCGACGCGCTCGTTGCGCTCCACGACGAGCTCGACGTCGAGACCGAGTTCGGCCGCCGCAAGATCGTCGACCACGTCTTCGGGGGTCATCAGGAAATTCGCATCCTGAGGGCCGCCGTAACCCTCGATCAGATTGAGAAGATGATGGGCGATGATCAGAATCGTTCCGTCCGGCGCCATTGCCGACACCGCAGTGCGGATCGACTTCTGACGCTCGCTCGCCGGAAGCTGCAGATACAGCATCGCCACCAGGTCGAATCCGTCGGTCGGAGCCGTCCAGTCGGTCGCGTCGGCGGTGATCCATGTTCCTGTCACCCCGGATTCGATGGCGAGCCGTTGAGCCTTCAACAGACCCACCGAGGCGAAGTCGACACCCGTGACATCCCAACCCTGCATTGCCAGCCAGACCGCATTGCGACCTTCGCCGCAAGCCAGATCGAGCGCTGTTCCCGGTTGGAGCCCGGCCACTTCGGAAACCAAAAACTGATTGGCCTCGATCGTCCAGATCAGTTCGTCGGTTTCGTACCGGCTGTTCCAGTCGTTCGCATCCATGTGGCGAGTGTACGACCCCCTGCGGAAATCGCTACGAGGGATACCCTGAAGCGGCGAGGGCATCGCCAAGGGTGAATGCGCCTTCATAGAGCGCACGCCCGACAATCGCCCCGGACAGCCTGCGGCCACCGGAGCGGAGTCCGTCGAGGGCACGGAGGTCGTCCAGGGATCCGACACCGCCGGAGGCGATCACCGGCAACTCGGTGGCGTCGAGGACATCACCCAATCCGACGAGGTCCGGCCCGCTGAGGGTTCCATCCCGACCGATCTCGGTGACGATGAGTGCTTCGACGCCGGCGTCGGCGAACTCCTTGGCGACGTCCAGGATGTCGCGTCCCGAACCTTCCTCCCAGCCCCGAACCGCCACCTCGCGCCCGCGGGCGTCGAGACCGACGGCGACCGACATCCGCGATGCGAGCGACCGGACGAGTTGCGGTTGCTCGAGGGCCGCCGTCCCGAGGACGATCCGCGTGACGCCGACGGCGAAAAGCGCGTCGGCAGACGCTTCGTCGCGGATGCCCCCTCCGGTCTGGATCGGAACACTCACGGCATCTGCAATCGCGGCGATGATCTCCCGGTTACGCGGGGTACCGCTGCGCGCCGCATCGAGATCGACAACATGAATCCACGCAGCACCGGCCTCGGCGAAGGCAACCGCCTGCGCCACCGGATCGTCGTTGTAGACGGTTTCCCTGCCGTAGTCACCCTGATAGAGCCGCACGGCGCGGCCATCTCGGAGATCGATTGCGGGGTAGAGATCCATCAGACTGCAGCTCCGGTTCGTGCGACATCGACAAAAGCGCCGAGCATCTCGAGCCCGGTCCCACCTGATTTTTCTGGATGGAACTGCGTCGCCCAGAGCGAACCCCGCTCGACCGCAGCGGCCACCGGCCCCCCGTACTCACAGGTTGCGACGACAAACGGAGCGTCGGCATCTGCGGCGTAGGAGTGGACGAAATAGACCCAGACCGGATCATCGACCGTCGAGAAAAGTGCCGACGGACGGTCGACCGAGAGACGGTTCCATTGCATTTGCGGACGCTTCACCGTGTCGGGAAGCAGTCGCAGCACACCGGGCAGTACCCCGAGGCCGGCAACCCCCGGCGATTCGTCGGATCCCTCGTAGAGCAACTGCATTCCGACACAGATGCCGAGGAACGGACGGTTGCCCGTCGCCGACTCGATGGCCAGTTCGTCGAGTCCCGAGGAACGCAGGGCTTTCATGCAGGCACCGAAAGCTCCGACGCCGGGGAGAACGACAGCATCGGCGTCGCGTATCAATCCCGCGTCGGCCGTGAGTCGCGCGTCGGCGCCGACATGCTGGAGCGCCTTCTGGGCCGAACGGAGGTTGCCGATCCCGTAATCGAGGACGGCGATGAGGGGCCGGGAGTCCGGGTCGGTCACAACACGCCCTTGGTGGAGGGAACTCCTCCCCCTTCGATCCGGACCGCGTCGCGCAGCGAGCGGGCCACACCCTTGAAGGTCGCCTCGACAATGTGATGCGTGTTGACGCCGCGCACGAGCGTCACATGCAGGGTGATTCCGGCGGCGGTCACGAACGCGCGCCAGAACTCTTCGATCAACTGGGGATCGAACGGCGGATCGCTGAGGATCTTCTGGCCGGGGAACTCGACGTCGTAATAGAGGAAGGGACGACCCGAAAGATCGAGGGCGACATCGATGAGCGCCTCGTCGAGGGGGACGCGGTTCGATGCGAAACGCGTGACACCGGCCTTGTTCCCGGCGGCGACCGCGAACGCCTCACCCAGAGCGATGCCGACATCCTCCACGGTGTGATGGGAATCGATGTGGAGATCTCCCGTTGCGTTCACGATCAGATCGAAACCGCCATGACGGCCCAACTGGGCGAGCATGTGATCGAAGAACGGGATTCCCGTCGATGTCTCCACGCGACCGTTTCCATCGAGATCGATCTCGATGGCGATCTCGGTCTCGGCGGTTGTCCGTGCCACGGTGGCGGCCCGGCGATCGTCGGGTGTGGGTTGTGCACTCATGCGAGAACTTCCTTCAGGGCAGTGAGAAATGCGTCGTCTTCAGCCGGGGTTCCGACGGTAACCCGAAGGCATCCACCGAGGCGAGGCATCGACGAGAAGTTGCGGACGAGGACGGACCGTTCCACGAGACCCTTCCACACCGAGGCTCCGTCCATCCCGAGGGGGCGGAACAGGATGAAATTGGCACCAGACGGCCAGATCTGGACGGGAAGTTCCGCCAGTGCAGCGCCCATCCGGTCGCGCTCGGCCACGAGGCGATCGACACGGGCATTCATATCCTCGAGGTGACCGAGCGCCAGGCATCCGGCGATCTGCTTCAGCGCGTCGAGGTGATACGGAAGTACGACCTTCTCGAGTTCGGAGACGATCTGTGCCGGACCCACGAGATAGCCCAGACGCGCCGCCGCCATCGACCAGGTCTTCGAGAACGTCCGTGTGACCACAAGCGGTGTGTCGGCGTCGATCATCCCGACCGCCGACCACGGGGCGAACTGGCCATATGCCTCATCGACCACGAGGAGCCCGTCGACGGCTTCCACCTCGGCGAGCGTTGCACGGACGATGGATTCGTCGTCGACGATTCCGGTCGGGTTGTTCGGAGAACAGAGGAACGAAACGGCGGGGCGCGACCCTCGGATGACGCGGCGGACTTCGTCCATGTCGATCGAGAGATCGTCGGCGCGCTCACCTTCGGCCACCGACGTTCCGGCAATGCGCGAGATGTGCGAGTGCAACGCGTAGGTCGGCTCCCAGACCGCAGCGGTACGACCCGCTCCGCCGTAGGTCAGCATCACGGTCTGCAGCACTTCGTTGGAGCCGTTGGCCACGAATATCTGTTCCGGCCCGACGCCATGAAGTTCACCGATGGCCGAGCGAAGTGCCAGTGCCGCACGATCGGGATAGCGATGCCAGTCGACCGAGGCAACAGCCGCGGCAAGATCGCGGGACCATCCTTCGGGCGGTGCCTCGGGGGATTCATTCGTGTTCAGGCGAACGGCGACGTCCACCTGCGGGGAGTGATATCCCTCCATGAGGGCGACGTCGTCGCGCGGTTGGATCATCACTCCGCCCCGAGCGCGCGCTGGCGCAGGCGGACCGATTCCGCGTGGGCCGCGAAACCTTCGGCATCGGCCAGTTCGGCGACGACCGGCGCAGCCGTATCGAAACCTTTTCGATCGACATCGATCACGTGGACCTGCTTCGTGAAGTCGTCGACCGTCAATGCACTCCCGTACCGGGCACTGCCGAATGTGGGAAGCACATGACTCGGGCCGGCCACATAGTCACCGATCGACGCCGGCGCCAAGGGTCCGAGGAAGACCGCTCCTGCGTGACGGACCGCCGGAACGAGTGATTCGGGATCGGACGTGATGAGTTCGAGGTGTTCCGGTGCAATGTGATTCGCCACCGCCATGGCCGCTTCGGGTCCGTCGACGAGTGCACAGAAACCACCCTGGGCGAACGTTGCCTCGATCTCGCCCTTTCGGGGCGCTTCGCCTACGAGCCGCAGGAGGGCCTTGTCGACCGCGTCGGCAACCGATTCGTCCCAGGTGATCAGCCAGGCAAGACCGTCGGGTCCGTGCTCGGCCTGGACCATGAGGTCGATCGCCACGAAATCCACCGGGGCGCTGTCATCGGCGACGACAACGATCTCCGAGGGACCGGCAAACGCCATCGGCACACCGACGAGTCCGGCCACTTCGCGCTTCGCAAGTGCGACGAACACGTTGCCCGGTCCGGCGATCACGTCGACGGCCGCAAGCGATTCGGTTCCGTAGGCCATCGCTGCGATCGCCTGAGCGCCACCGACGGCATAGACCTCGTCGACGCCGGCCAGGGCGGCCGCAGCGAGGGTTGCTGTCGCTATTCGCCCGGTCTCCCGATCCGGCGGAGTGCACAGCACCACTTCGGGGACGCCTGCAACGCGGGCGGGTACCGCAGTCATGAGCACCGACGAGGGGTACGAACCCCGGCCCCCGGGGACATAACAACCGGCCCGGTCGACAGGAACCGAACGACCGCGGACGGTAATTCCGTCGCGGGTGAAGGAATGATCCGAGCGTCGTTGGGTCTCGTGGAACGCACGAACCGAGTCGCGGGCGGCCGTCAGCGCCGCGACAAGGGCGGCTGGAGCATCGGCAAGTGCGGCATCGATTTCCGCTTGGCTCACGCGGTAGGAATCCGCCGTCACCCCGTCGAAACGCTCGGTGAAATCGCGCACGGCAACGTCGCCGCGGTCGCGCACTTCGGCGACGATCGCTTGAACCGACGCAACCGGACCTTCGCCACCGGGATCGGGCCGCGGTAGATCGACAACGAGATCGGCACCGGTTCGGCCACGAAGATCAAGACGGTTCAACACGAGGCAAGACGCTAGTGGTCCTGCCCGCCGGAACCCGCACCAATTGCGCAGATCACCGTCTGCCGTTCGGGACCGTCGATCACCGACCGGCGGAGCCGAACTTCCGCCTATTTCATCCGGCGTGTGGCGGCAAGCAGCCTGCGGTGGGCGGTTCGCAACGAGCGTTCGACTTCGAACAGGTCATACGCCAACGACTCGTCGCCGACTGCGTGAACTTCCTCGGCCACCCGACTCACACGCTCGACAAGATCGTCGAGGCTCGTCGTGACACTCGAGAGTTGCGCTTGTCTGTTCTCCACGGCAGTGAGTCTTCCAGACAAACTTGGCGCAAAAAGATGCCGACGCCCCCGAGGGGGCGTCGACGAGGCGTCACTGGGCGGCGGATCCCAGATGTTGACGCCATACCAGGTGGCGGGACCTGGTACGAAGCAACATAGCGCACCAAATTTGGGGATTTGACGAAAACGGTCCAAAAAGATCCCGAACGGACAAGTGTCACAGGATCGTCAAACGGCAGGTCACCACTCCATCGAGATCGGGTTTCACCATTTCCGGTGGTAGCGGCCTCAAATCAGCGCACTCGGACAGAAGTCATTCAGGATGCATTCGGTGCACCTGGGTTTGCGGGCTGGACATGCTCGTCGCCCGTGCAGGATCAGAAGAAGACTGAACAGTCCCCTGTCCGCCGGACGCACCATGTCGTTGAGCGCATACTCGACCTTGACCGGATCGGTCTGGTCGGTCAGTTGCAGCCGAAGCGACAGACGACCCACATGCGTGTCGACCGGAAGCCCGGGAAGATCCATCGCCACGCTGCGCACGACGTTCGCCGTCTTGCGGCCGACGCCGGGCACGCCCACCAGATCCTCCATGGACGAGGGAACCTGGCCCCCGAAGCGATCGACAAGTGCCTGGGCCATTCCGATCAGCGATCGCGCCTTGTTCCTGTAGAAGCCCGTGCTCCGCACGAGTGCCTCCACCTCCTCCTGGGAGGCCACCGCCAGATCCTCGGGCGACGGAAACCGTGCGAAGAGCGCCGGGGTCACGAGGTTCACCCTCACATCGGTGCACTGCGCCGAGAGGATGGTCGCGGCCAGCAGTTCGTACGGATTGCGATGATCGAGTTCGCAATGTGCGTCCGGGTATTCATCCCTGAGCCGAGCAAGGACCTCGCGGGTCCGTCCTTTGGGAGTACGCGGTCTGGCCATTGCCGAAGGAACCATAGCGGCGGCACACAAGTAGCCTCGGTGGTGTGCGTGCCGAGATCCGTGATGACAACAACACCCTCGTGCTGCTCGAGGCGGATCCGGCTTCGGCGGCCGACGACGACTATGCCTCCGAACACGGACTCGTGTGCTGCCGCGAAATCCTGCAACTCCGGCGCCCCCTTCCGCTCTCGGATCGGACCGATCTCGACGTCCGTCCCTTCACCGGGAGCGACACCGACGCCTTCCTCGAGGTGAACAACAGGGCCTTCGCGTGGCATCCCGATCGTTCGCACTGGACCGTCGACGATCTCCACGGACGCATGGCCGAGCCATGGTTCGACCCCAACGGATTTCTCGTTCACGAAACCGATGGCAGGCTCGACGGGTTCTGCTGGACGAAGGTGCATGAAGCGATCGGCGACGAGCCCCGTCTGGGCGAGATCTACGTGATCGCCGTCCATCCCGATTCACACGGACACGGTCTCGGCAGAGCACTCACGATGGCCGGCCTGCAATTGCTTTCCGACGAGGGAATCACCGTCGGCATGCTGCATGTCGAGAGCAGCAACGTCGCAGCGGTGTCGATGTACGAACGCATGGGGTTCCACGTCCACGGAGTGCACCGCTGGTGGGCCACCGAAGGAACTCCCCCGCCCGTAACCTCTCACCTGTGAAGACGACCCGATACGACCTCACGCGGGAAGATCTCGCAATGATGCTCGAGGGTGAACCCCGTTATCGGGTCGACCAGATCTGGACCGGCCTCTACGAGCACAAGCTCGCTCCCGAGGAACTGAGCACGCTCCCGAAATCGCTCAGGTCCCGTTTGGTCGAGCAACTTCCGCCGGCACTCGCCCCTGTGGCCGAATCGGTCAGCGACGACGGCGACACGGTGAAATGGCTCTGGACATTGTCCGACGGCGCATCGATCGAAACCGTCCTCATGCATTATCGAGATCGGTCGACCGTCTGCGTCAGCACCCAGGCCGGTTGTGCGATGGCGTGCGGATTCTGCGCGACCGGTCAGGCCGGCTTCGAGCGGAATCTTTCGGTCGGCGAGATCGTCGAACAGGTCGTGATCGCGGCCCGCCGCGCCACCGAGGGCACCCCGAGCCGGCGACTCTCGAATGTGGTGTTCATGGGCATGGGCGAACCCATGGCCAATTACGACCGCGTCATCGGAGCGGTGACCCGGATCCACGGAGATCTCGGCCTCTCTGCCCGACACCTCACGATCTCCACCGTCGGGATCATCCCGGGGATCCGCCGACTTGCGGCCGAAGCGCTGCCGGTCAATCTCGCCGTCTCGCTTCACGCCGCTAACGACACACTGCGCGACGAACTCGTCCCCATCAACCGCAGATACCCGATCCGCGATCTCGTCGCCGCGTGTGGCGATTATCTCGAGGCGAAGAATCGACGATTGTCGTTCGAATGGGCACTCATCGGCGATGTCAACGACCGCGATTCCGACATCCGCGAACTCGCGGCAATCGCACGCGACCTGCGCGCCCACGTGAACCTCATTCCGCTCAACGCGACTCCGGGATGGCCCACGGTCGGGTCGTCGCCCGAAAGAGTGAAGGTTTTCTGCGAGCGGTTGTGTGACCTCGGTGTCAATGCGACCGTGCGTGCCAACCGCGGAACCGAGATCGATGCCGCATGCGGACAACTCCGTGCGTCACACGAGATCGGGAAGAGTGCGTCAAGCGAGATCACGCTCGGTGCGACCCGGCGCGGGACGTCGGACGAAGCGTGAGTTCCGGCGAGGCGCGGATCACTCCGTCGAGGGCCTCGTCGATCCCGACCACCTGATCGGCCCAGACAACCGAGTCCGTCACCGATCCCTCGATGAGGGCGCCGGGTCCGATGACGCTGCCGATGATTCGCGCCTGCTCACCGATCGTGGCCGAAGGATCGATGATCGAATCGCCGACAAGTTCGACCGCGAGCATGTTCGCCCCGAGGTAGTCCGCCGGAGTTCCGCAGTCGACGAACGGCGATCCGGATCTGACGACGTCGAGCACGCCATGTTCATGGGCGTCGCGCCAGACGACCTCGTAGAGCCCGGTCGGGACCGGCTCGAGATCCCTGATCAACGACCATGGAAGAACACTGGCCACCACACCGATCGTCGGGCCGAAGACATCGGTCTCGTGGGCGAGAACCGTCACCCGATCGGGTCTCCTGGATACCAGCAGTTCACCGAGCGGATCGGTGCTCCACGCATCGGCGTTGACGACCAGCACATCGCGACCAGCGATCCACGGAAGAAGGTTCGCGATTGCACCAGCGGTTCCCAATGCTTCGGGTTTCTCGACGACGACATGAACCTCCGACATGATCCCCGTTCCATCCCTTCCGAGATGCTGGAGGATCTCCTCCGCCCGGTGATGGAGGTTGACCGCCACAGGTCCGACGCAGCGGCGGACCCTGTCGACAGCGAGGTCGAGGAGCGGGATGTTTCCGATCGGGCACAGCGGCTTCGGCTGCACTGAACCGAGAGGACCCAGACGGGTTCCGGCTCCGGCAGCCAACACGATTCCGACAATTTCACGATCTGACGCGTGGTCCACGGACTCCTCCGCTGCAAGACTGTCACCCATGCAGACCCGCCGCTGGACAAACCCGACCCAACCCCAGACCCTTCAGATTGCCGTCATGCTGTTCTACATCTCGGCCGTTTTCGGCGTTCTCGGTGGCGGGCTGTTCAACCTTCTCGGGCTGGCGATCGTGGCCGGTCAAGCCGCCGCCGGGTTCGGTATCGCCAACGAGAAGCGCTGGGGCTACTGGATCGGCGTCCTTGTCGCCGGCGTCGGACTGCTCCCCTTCATCATCTACATCGGGGCCAACGGGGTCGGTTCGATCCTCAGCATCACCCTTCTCATCAGCCTGATCTTCCCCGTTGCCCTGTTCGCATTGCTCGTGCATCCGCAGAGCCGCGAGTACCAGCGCATCTGGTTCCGCTGAATCCAGCCCCCGCCCTCGCGACGAAGTCTGTCGGCCGGTACGATCCGGCGACACGTTTCCTGTCGCGGTGACAGGAGCGCAACCGGGGGAACTCATGGATTTCAATCTGTCGCAGGTCGTGCGCGCCGTCGCCGGTGCCGTCCCCACGAGGGAGGCCCTCGTTCATCGGGAGACCCGCCTCACCTACGCCCAGTTCCTTGCCCGCACCGACAGACTCGCTTCGGCCCTCGGTGAGCGAGGACTCGGATCCCATCGGGATCGCTCCGAACTCCGGGGATGGGAGTCCGGCCAGGACCACCTCGCCGTTTATCTCCACAACTGTCCGGAATACCTCGAGAGCATGATCGGCGCGTACGCCGCACGAGTCGCTCCGTTCAATGTGAACTATCGCTACGTCGCCGAGGAACTGCGCTATCTCCTCGCCGACTCCGGCGCCCGCGCCATCGTCTTCCACTCGGCGTTCGCTCCGACGTTGCAGGCGATCCGGGCCGACCTTCCCGATCTTCAGGTCCTGCTCCAGGTCCGCGACGAATCGGCGAACGAACTGCTTCCCGGTGCCGAATGGTACGAGGACGCCCTCGCTTCCGCCCCAGCGTTTGTTCCGCTCGAGGTCTCGGCCGATGACCTCTACATCCTCTACACCGGCGGCACCACCGGTATGCCGAAGGGCGTGCTCTGGCGCCAGGGTGACATCTACCCCGCCGCACTCGGCGGTCGGAAGATCTCGACCGGTGATGAATACCCTTCACTCGACGCAATCATCGAGAACGCTCTCGAGGGCGGAACACGCGTACTTCCGTCAGCACCATTCATGCACGGTGCCGCGCACTGGATGGCGATCAACGCCTTCGGCAACGGCAACACGATCGTCCTCCCCGACCGCGCCTCCACGTTCGACGCCGCCGACGTGTGCGCCACGATCGAACGGGAGAAGGTCAACATCATGCTCATCGTGGGAGATGCGTTCGGTCGTCCCCTCCTCGACGAGATCGACCGGGCCCCTCACGATCTCTCGTCATTGATGCTCATCGTCAGTGGCGGCGCCGCCCTCTCGGCACCGGTCAAGGGGAGCCTCCTGCAACGACTCCCCGGCATGGCGATCATGGACGGTCTCGGTTCGTCCGAAACGGGACAGCAGGCCAGTCAGGTCAGCGGTGCCGGCGGACCGGTCAGCACCGGCACGTTCAATCCGGGCAAAGGCATGGCCATCGTGAGCGAGGACCTCTCGAGGGTGCTCGGCACCGGAACAGACGAACTCGGTTGGCTCGCCCAGGAGGGTCGGGTCCCGCTCGGCTACCTCGGTGATGAACAGAAGACTGCCCGCACGTTTCCTACGATCGACGGGATCCGCTACTCGGTGCCCGGCGACCGGGCCCGGGTGAATGCCGACGGGCTTCTCGAACTGCACGGGCGCGATTCGGTCACCATCAATTCGGGAGGAGAGAAGATCTTCGCCGAAGAGGTCGAAGCGGCCCTGGCGCATCACCCGGCGGTCTACGACGTCATCGTGACCGGACGCGATTCGCCTCGCTGGGGCCAGGAAGTCGTCGCCATCGTCCAGTTGCGCGACGGGTTCACCGTCGGCAGCGCCGAACTTCTCGACGTCTGCGAACTGCACATTGCCCGTTACAAGTTCCCGAAAGAGATCCTCTTCGTCGATCACGTCGTGCGCTCGCCCGCAGGGAAGTCCGACTATCGGTGGGCGAAATCGGTCGTCAACTCCGGATCGGCGGACTGATCCTCCCCCTGACCGACCAACACCCCGATGTCGCCCTAGCCTGACCGATCGGTGACTACGAACAGCGGTAATCGACGGGCATTGGAGATTCTCGGGGTCACGGCGATCGTGATTCTGTTGGCGTTCGCAGGGATTCGGTTCGCGACCCTCGACTCGGGGGCATCGACACCGACGGCATCAGATACGGCCTCAGCGGTCGGTAACGACGCACAGGCCACTTCCCCGAGCGATCCCATCGCCCAGTACCGCAAGGCCGGGTGGATCGCCGAAGAGAACGCCAAACCCGGCACGACCGATTGGCACATCCCCGACGACAAATCGATGTGGGACAAAATTCAGGGCTACGCCGACGCGACCAGCATCGACTTCAACGAGTCCGTCACCCTCCATGTTTCGACAGCGGCGAAGAGCTGGCAGGTGTCGGCCTACCGGATCGGCTGGTACGGCGGTCCCGGCGGGCGCCTCGTCTGGCGCAGTTCCCCACAACCCGGGGTGAACCAGCCGAAAGCGACGGTCGAGAGCGTCACGAAGACCTGGAGCGCACCCTGGACCCCGTCTCTCACCATCGACACCGACGAGACCTGGCCTCCCGGGCAATACCTCCTCCGACTCGAGAGTGACAACGGTGGTGCGACCTTCGTGCCACTCGTGATCCGCGACGACGGAAGCCATTCGGATCTCCTCATGCAGAGCGCCGTGGCGACATGGCAGGCCTACAACGGTTGGGGCGGCGCCAGCATCTACACCGGCAACAACGGACGGGCCGACGTCGTCAGCTTCGATCGTCCTTACACCGGCAACGGCAGTGGCGAATTCCTCGGTCGCGAATTCGAGTTCATCTGGTTCGTCGAGCGCGTCGGTTACGACGTCTCGTACTGGACCAACATCGATCTCCACGAGCGCGGCGAACTCGCCCTGAACCACCGCGGCATCATCATCCCGGGACACGACGAGTACTACACGGTGCAAATGCGTACGAACCTGGAAACCGCCCGCGACGCAGGCGTGAACCTCGGCTTCTTCGGAGCGAACAACGTGTATCGACGGATCCGCCTCGAGAACTCCCCCAGTGGATCAAGTCGCAAAATGGTGAACTACCGCGACGCATCGCGCGATCCACTCAACGGCAAGAATCCCGCCGAGGTGACCACCAGTTTCCGCGAGGCGCCGAACGCGAACCCCGAAAGTTCGCTCATCGGCAACCATTACGAATGCAACCCCGTCTCCGCCGACTGGGTTGTCGGCGACGCATCCGTCTGGATGTTCGAGGGGTCCGGGTTCAAGAACGGTGACCGCGTTCCGAAAATGGTCGGAAACGAATACGACCGCGTCACTCAGGGCGTACCGACTCCCGCCAACATCCAGGTCATCGCCCATTCCCCCGTCACATGCAAGACGCTGAATTCCTGGGCCAACTCGACCTGGTACTCCGCGCCGGGTGGAGCGGGCGTGTTCTCCGCCGGAACATTCGGATGGTCTCCGACCGTGGATGCAATCTGTCCGAACGGGCCCGACACCAACGTCGAGTGCCGGGTGGTCAAGGTCACCGAGAACCTTCTCGACGCATTCTCGAAGGGACCGGCCGGGGCGGCCCATCCGAGCGTTTCGAATCTCTCTAAATTCGGCATTCCGACTCCGAGGGTGACCACTCCTTCGGCGCCCGGTACCGGGGCAGGTTCCAGCTCGACAGTCGCGCCGACGTCCTCGAGCAGCATCCAACGTTGACCGAACGGACTGCCGTCACCGACGAAGCCCGTTTCGACGACGCCGATCAGATCGTCGACATCGTCGACGCGGTGCTCGGTCGCCACGAAGTTCCCTCGGTCCGGGCCTGGCTTCGACACACCATCGGGACTCCGGGCTCCTGGCGAGTCGTCCGCGACCAGTCGGCGCCGCCCGGGGTCGCTGCGCCGATCGTGTCGGTCGCCGCATGCATCCCGATGCCGATCCGTCTCGGGTCCGTTTCCATCCCCGCAGCGCGCATCGACTTCGTCGCCACCAGGGCGAGCGACCGCGGCCAGGGGCACGCTTCGCGTCTCGTACGGGAACTCCTCGCCGATAGCGATCGTCGAGGCGATCTGGTGCAACTCACCGACGGGCTCCCGTACTTCTACCGTCAGTTCGGATTCGGCTATGCGCTGAACCCACCGGGAACGGTTGTCCTTCCCCGGGCTGGCGCGGCAGGATCGCCGGGCGACCGGGATGTCGATGGCAGACCGCTGACCATCCGGCCTGCGGTCACCGCAGACATCGAACGTCTCGACCGGTATGTGGCCGCTTCCACTTCGGGGTTCGACATCGCTCCGGGGGAATTGCCGTGGACCACCTGGCTCGAGATTTCCGCAGGTGCAACCGACACCGATCACCTCCTCGTCGCCGAATCGGATGGGGCGATCGTCGGGTTCACCCGCGCCCACCTCGACGGTGACGACGTGCTGCGCATCCAGGCGTCATATGCCGATTCGCCCGGAGTCGCCCGCCGGATCCATGGCGCACTCGCAGCGATCAGGAACAACGGATTGCTCGCACTCGACTGCGGCAATGCGGCATGGCGAGATCACCTTGCCGCACAAGCGCCGGTCGTGACCCTCCCGTTCGGGATCTCTGCACGCACACCCGATCCCGTCGAACTGCTCGGCCTCCTCCGACCGGAATTCGATCGTCGCCTTGCAGACGCGTCCACCTCGAAAACGGACCGGAAACTTCGACTGTCGATGTTCACATCGACAGTCGTCCTCGAGATTCTTCGCGGAAAGATCGCTGATGTCCGCCCGGCGTCACCGGTCGAAGATCCGGCTGCACCCGACGACGCCGCCATCGCTCCCGACTGGTTTCCGGCGCTGGTGTTCGGTCGCTGGGGCGCCCGGGGCCTGGCCGAGCGCGTCGACGATGTCATCTCCGGAACCGATCCATCGGCCATGAACAACCTCTTTCCGGCCCTGAACGCGCACGCGCTCGTCGATCTCTAGCCCCATCGCCTCCGATACGGTCGGGAACCGCCAGCGCCCGTAGGCTGGACACGTGGTCGACATGGATGCAGAGAATCTTCCCCAAGGTGACGAGAAAGTCCGGGCTGTCCGATCGATGTTCGATTCGATCGCCCCCCGCTATGACCTCGTGAACCGCATCATGACATTCCGCATGGATGTCCGGTGGCGCAAACGGACGGTCCGCGAACTCGCTCTCGCACCCGGTTCGCTGGTCGCCGACCTCGCGTGTGGCACCGGGGATTTCTGCCGTGAACTCGACGCCCAGAAACTCCGGCCGGTCGGCTTCGACCTCTCCTACGGGATGCTGGCAGCCGCCCGCACCTCCGCTCCGCTCGCCGAGGCCGACATCCTGCGCCTCCCGGTTCCCGATGGCTCGCTCGATGGAATCACCTGCGGATTCGCATTGCGCAATCTTGTCGAACTCGAAGCGTTCTTCGTCGAACTCTCCCGGGCGGTTCGCCCCGGCGGTCGCATCGCGATCCTTGAAGTCGCCGAACCACCCAATCGATTCCTGCGCTGGGGTCACTCGATCTACTTCGGCAAAGTCGTGCCGAAGGTCGGTGGACTTCTGTCCGATGCCTCCGCCTACCGGTACCTCCCCAAGTCGGTGGCCTATCTCCCCGATCCGGCCGTCATGCTCGAACAGCTTGCTTCGGCCGGTTTCGTCGACGTGAAGCGAACTCTCCTCTCCACCGGCATCTCGCAGCTGATCACGGCGACGCGGAGTCAACCCGGGACGTGAGCGAGTTCAGCGGCCTCGTCGCAATCACGCGTCAACTTGATTTCGAGCCC
This sequence comes from Actinomycetota bacterium, assembly GCA_009703925.1. GTDB lineage: Bacteria > Actinomycetota > Acidimicrobiia > Acidimicrobiales > Acidimicrobilacustridaceae > Acidimicrobilacustris. The sequence goes on from WLFD01000008.1 coordinate 33,842, forward strand.
GACCTTGTTGCGGCCGCCGGCGATTCCGGATTGCTCTTCGTCCACGAATCGGTCGGTTTCGCAGGTGTCGACGTAGCGGGAAAGATCCGTCTGCCGCGAACCGGTGGCGCCGACGATGCACAGACGGTTCGTGTCGCCCTCGAGTCGATCGAGTGCAAAGGGGCACCGGCGCTCGCCGGAGTCGGAGTCGTCGCCCTCGGGGCCCTGCCCTTCGATCCGGATTCCCGCGGTGAACTCACCATTCCCGCTATAACAATCGCCCGCTGCGCCGACGGGACCAACTGGCTCACGACGATCGGACCCGCCGAGGATCTCCCCCGCGACCGGCGGATCGAATCGGTTCTCGCGCGGGCAGCTTCCGTGCAACGGGGTTTCACCGGCGATGCCGCCGCCGCAACCGTTGCGCTCGCCCCCTCCCGATTCGAGGTCCGTCCCGAGCGACCCTCCGACGAGTGGTGCGATGCGGTCGCGATGATCACGGAGCGGATCGCCGCCGGTCAGGCCCAGAAGGTGGTCCTCGCCCGCGCCATCGAGATCATCGCCGACCAACCCTTCCGGGCCGGCGCCGTCCTTGCGCTCCTGCGCCGATCCTTTCCTGCCAGTTACCTCTTCTCCATCGACGGTTTCGTCGGCGCCACCCCAGAACTTCTCGTGGCCCGCGACGGCGATTCGGTTCGATCACATCCGATGGCGGGAACCGCACCCCGCAGCGGCGATCCCGTCGTTGATGCGCGACTGGCCGCCGCGTTGCTGGCATCGAGCAACACCATCGACGAGCACCGTCAGACCATCGACATGGTTCACGACACGCTGCTTCCCTGGTGCTCCTATCTCGACGAGGAGGACGAGCCCTCCATCGTGGCAATGGCCAACGTGCAGCATCTCTC
>WLFD01000080.1 GCA_009703925.1 Actinomycetota bacterium
GACCACGGCCTCCTGATCGACATCGATCGACCAATCGAGATCGGTCTCGCCGTTCCACTGCGAGGTCTTGGCCTTCTCGTAAAGCTTGTTGAGCGCCGGTCGGGCGCCCTTCTCGTAATCCCACGTGAAGATCGCATCGGAATTGTCCTTGACGACGTGGATCGCCGCCTCCACATCGGTGTTGGAGATCGAGAGGATCTCTTCGATGTCGTTGATGTCGCTGCGGCCGATGATCTCTTCGGTGGATGACATGACAGGACTCCTTCAGGAGGACGTGGTGATCGTGGATGTTCGAGGTTCGGTCGAAAGACCGGGAAGCAGAAAGGATTCGACAAGACGCATGACCGCTGCTTCGTCGGTGACATCGAGAACGGCGCCGGGAGATCGGACGTGACCCAGCAGGACGCGGGCCGCCCACTCGCCGGCGATCTCCGCGTCGTCGCCGGTGGTGAACCGGGCGAACTCGGCCCGACCCCATTCGGCGGCCAGCGCAAGCAACGGATCGAGGCCGTCGAATGAGATGAACGGCAATACCGTGCCCGGTTCGGTTGCGAGAAGTTTTTGTAGTGCGGCGTGATCCGCCAGCGCGGTTGCCGCCGTGTGGATCGCGGCAGTCACCGCCTCGGCGAATCCCCCGCATGAACGAACGGCAATCGTCCCGAGTTCCAAGATCCCCGCCACCTCGCGGTCGAGGACGGTGAGAAGAAGTTCGGCGCGACCCCCGGGGAACGCCCGGTAGACGGTCGCTCGACCACAGCCCGCCGCAACGGCGATGTCATCGACACTCGTGGCCCGCAGTCCCTGTTCGGCGACCACAGCCACGGTCGCCGCGCAGATCCGCGTGGCGACATCCGACAGCACCGGAGGTGTGATCGCGAAATCGCCGGGAACGAAGGTCAGGGGCACGGGTGAGACAGTATCCGCGTTTTTGTCTCATCGCCGGGAAAATCCGATTCCCTCTCCCCCGACGACCCCCCGATCAGGATCGGCGCTCGATCCCGGCCAGGAACTGGGTTCGTACGAGACGATCCAGCGATTCCGGGTCGGTGAGGTCCCACCGGCCCGGAGTTCCGAGATAGGAGAGGAACAGGCGCCCCAGGTGATCGGCGGCCTCGGTCGGGTCCAGATCGACCCTCGCCCTTCCGGCGGCGATCTCCCGCTCCAACTGGTCGGCGATCAGCGCCACGATCACCCCGAGAACGACATCGGTCGCCACCGCCAATTCGGTCAGGACGGCCTCGGGTTCGGTACGAAGCAACTGATGGAGAAGCCCGTGATCGGCCAGCGCCTCGTGTCCGGTACGAAGCGCAACCGCGACCATGCCCGACAGTTCGGTCTCGTTCTCGATGGCGATCTCGATGCGATGGAAGAACAAACCGACTTCCCAGGTGACAGCCTCGGATACCAGCTGCTCCCGTCCCCCCGGGAAGTGGCGGTAGATCGTGGCCCTCGAGACCGATGCCTTTCGGGCGACGTCCTCGATGCTCGTGGACGCAAGTCCGTCAACCTCGATGCACCGCAGCACACCCTCGAGGATTTTCCCGCGGGTCGCCGTGTTCACGACAACGCTGATGCATCCGATGTACCGGAATCGACCACAGCGCCAAAGCCGTCGTCCGCCGAGGTCTCGTCGGTTCCGTCGTTGTCCTCGCGTTGACGGCGGCGGGCGACACGGCGCAGAAGCAGCGGATACACGATGATCGTGAGCGTGCTGAAGATGAACCACTGACCCGCGTATCCCAGATGGGGACCTTCGGAAAGCTCCGGCCTCGGAACCGGCACCGGGAGCTGTCCGGTCTGCTCGGGCTCCTGCTGCTGGAGGTTGAGGTAGAGCGGCCAGAGCTCCTCGCCGATCTGTTGGCCGAGACGTTCGATGTCGACCCGGGCCATGGAGCGAAGGGTTCCCTCGGTCGGATCCTTCGGACCGGAGACGATTCCGGATTCCTCCCGGACCTGCGACGGGCGGATCATCCCCGAAACCGACACGATCCCGGTAGGTGGCGCGAACTCGTCCCACGGGCCGTCGGCGGTGAACGAATACGGGATCCAGCCACGGTTGATCACCACCGCCGTCCCGTCGGCCTGCACGATGGGTGTGATCACCCAGAAGCCGGCGCCACCGTTGTAGGTGCGGTTCGGAATGAGCACCTGCTGATCGACGCGATACGAACCGGTCACGATCACCGATCGGTAACTCGCCTCATCGACCGCGCCCGATGTTGTGTCGACACCGTCCGGCAACAGTTCCGCTATCGGCATCGCCGGCGACTTCTCGGCCTCGACGATGAACGCGTTCGATTCCTTGCGCTCGTCGAGGCGTCCCAACTGCCAGAAGCCCAGATTGATCATCAGGATGACCGAGCCGATCACGAAGATGTGCGACAGGATCCAGAGAGGTCGCAGCAGGAACCGGTACACGTCGTAAGGCTACGCACCACCCGGCGCCCCGGGGGAATCGGGCCCGTCGATCGGGCCCGTTCCCGGGGATGGGTATCTGTCAGGCCGTGGGCAGCACGTGGTCGGCGAAGCGTTCCCGCAACTCCCGCTTCGAGAACTTGCCCACCGACGTCTTCGGCACCTCGTCGATGAAGACCACCTCGTCGGGCAGCCACCATTTGGCGACCCGACCGTCGAGCCATTCGAGGAGTTCGGCGGAGGTCAATGACTCTCCCGGACGCAGCACGACGCACGCCATCGGCCGTTCACCCCACTTGGGATGTTTGAGCCCGATGACCGCCGCTTCGGCCACGGCCGGGTGGGCCATGATCTCGTTCTCGAGTTCGACCGACGAGATCCATTCGCCACCGGACTTCACGACATCCTTGGTGCGATCGACGATGCGCATGTAGCCCTCGGCATCGACAGTCGCGACGTCTCCGGTCTTCAACCATCCATCGGCGGTGAACGACTCAGGCGACCGATCGTCGTTGTAATACTCGCGTGCGATCCACGGACCGGCGGTCTGGAGTTCGCCGCGCGTCTCGCCGTCCCAGGGAACCTGCTCACCGGTGACCTGATCGACGATGCGGCAGTCGACGCCGATCGAGGGAAGGCCGATCGTGGCCCGGTAATCGGCGCGTTCATCCTCGGTCAATGAATCGAACGCCGACTTCATCTGTCCGCCCGACGCGAGCGGACTCGTCTCGGTCATCCCCCACGCCTGCTGGATCGGAAGTCCGATCTTCATCCGGTACCCCTCGGAGAGGTGCTTCGGTACGGCGGAACCTCCGCACGGGATGGCTCGCAGACTCGAGGTGTCGCGCCCGTCCAGTTCGCCCAGTACGCCCATCCAGATCGTCGGAACACCCGCGGCGACAGTCACCCGCTGGGTCTCGATCAGATTGGCCAGCGCCTTCGGAGAGAGATCGGGACCGGGCATCACCAGAGTGGCGCCGGTTGCGACGCCGATGTGCGCGAGTCCCCACGCATTCGCATGGAACATCGGGACGACCGGCATGATGATGTCGCGTTCGCAAGCACCCAAGCTGTCGGCGCTCATCGCCGCCAGCGTGTGCAGCCATGTCGAACGATGCGAGTACACAACCCCCTTCGGATTGCCGGTCGTGCCGCTCGTGTAACACATCGCCGCCGCCTGGTTCTCGTCGGTGACGTTGAATTCCACGGGACTGGCGGCGGCGAGGAGGTCCTCGTAATCGTGCAGCAACCAGCCTCCGCTGTCGGCCGGGAGTTCACCGCGCCCGTCGTCCATGACGACGATGTGGCGCACGGTCGTGAAGGTGTCGACCAGCGGCCACAGCAATCCGAGCAGCGACTTGTCGACGAAGATGACCTCGTCCTCGGCATGGTTGACGATGTAGGTGATCTGTTCGGGGAACAGGCGGATGTTGAGGGTGTGGAGCACCCGCCCGCTGCACGGTGCTGCGAAGTAGAGCTCGAGATGGCGGGCGCTGTTCCATGCGAACGTCGCCACCCGTCCGTCTGCGCTGATCCCGAGATCGTCCAGAACGCCGGCGAGTCGCCGGGTGCGCTCGGCCCACTCACCGTAGGTCTCGGTCTCGATGCCGGTCGCGGTGGCCGTGACGATCGTCTTCTGTGGGAAGAGCTTCTCCGCCCTGTCCAAAAAATGGGTGAGGACCAGCGGCCCGTCCTGCATCAAACCCTTCATGCCAATCTCCCTCGCCACGGCACCGTCGGTACCCCTCGGACTATCGGCAGATCGTACGTGAGAAGATGGGAGTTCTGTCCGAGAAACCGATCCACCCCGAACCAACCGGCGCTCCACTCCGACGCCCGCATCTGGCGTTCCTGATCGCGCCGATCGCCGCCATGGTGATCGCGGGCTACACGGCCGACGCCCTGTGGCCGAATCTCGTCGAGAACCATCCCCTGTGGCTGATCGGGCTCAGTGCGAAGAACCGATATCTGGTTCTCGTCGTCAATCAGATCGAACTTCCAGCGTATTACCTGATCGGCGTTGCTCGTCTGCTCCTGCCCGATCCGTTCTTCTTCGCCATCGGCTGGTTCTACGGTCCCGCCGCGCTCCGATGGATGGAACACCGGACGCCGACCATGAGCCGGTACATGACGACCCTCGAACGATGGTTCGGTCGGTGGGGGGCGCCGCTCGTCGTGCTGTTCCCCAACAATTACGTCTGTCTGATCGCCGGCGTGGCCCGCATGTCACCCTGGCTGTTCGCCGGTCTCAACATCATCGGCACGGCCGGACGTCTCCTCATGATCCAGATCCTCGGCGATGTGTTCTCCGGGCCGATCAGTTCGGTTCTCGGCTTCGTCTCGACTTGGCGGATTCCGCTGCTCGTCGTCTCGATAGGGCTCGTGGCCTTCACGTCACTGGGCGAGCTGCGCCGAGGCAAGCGCGAGATCACCGAGCTCGAGATCCTCGAGCACTCGGGCGAGGCGGATCCGGTCGATCCCGTCGATCCGTCCGCCTAGAGATCGAGCAGGGAGTCCAGACCGATCGTGAGTCCCGGGCGCCCCGGAACGGCTTTGACGGCCAGGACGACCCCGGGCATGAACGAATCGCGGTCGTAGGAATCGTGGCGGATCGACAGGGTCTGGCCGGTGGTGCCGAGGATGACTTCCTGATGGGCGACCATGCCGCGCAGACGCAGCGAGTGCACGCGGATGTCGGCCGGTCCACGACCGCCACGGGCTCCGACGAGGATCTCCGTCTTGGTCGGATCGGCAGCCCACTCCGATGACGCATCGGCCATCCGCTCGGCGGTGAGCATGGCCGTTCCGGAGGGAGCGTCGAGCTTTGCATCGTGATGGAGTTCGACGATCTCGGCGGTCTCGAAGAACGGCGCAGCCATTTCCGCGAAGCGCATCATCAGGATCGCACCGATCGCGAAGTTCGGCGCGATGACACAGTTCGAATCCGAGAATGCCGTCCGGAACTCTGCGTAATCGTCATCGGAGAATCCGGTGGTACCGGCAACGGCGTGGATCCCGTGTTCCGCCAGCCACAGGAGGTTGCCCCGGGCCGCGTCGAGATGCGTGAAGTCGACAACGACATCAACGCCGGCATCGATGAACGCCTGACCGTCGGGCGCGACCTGAAGAGGCAGATCGCAACCTGTCACCTGATGCATGTCGAGACCGGCGTGATGGGGATCGACTGCAGCCACCAACTCGAGATCGGGATCGGCGTTGACGGCACGACAAACCGTGCTGCCCATTCGGCCACCGGCACCAAAGACTCCGACGCGTTGTGTCATGCGACGAACATAGCGCCCGGAGCGCCGTTTCCGATCAGGATTTGGCGAACGCCTCGAGGGCTGCATTGCCGCCTCCGAGGGGCCCCACCGCGGAGACAGCGCGGGGTTGACCGAGAATCCGCTTCAGGACCCGATGCACATCGTCGAGTGTCACCGAACGGATATGCCGGACGTGGTCGTCGATCGAGATGATGCTGTCGCGCACGACAAGACCGGAGCCCAGACGGGACATGCGCGATCCCGAATCTTCGAGACCGAGCAACATCGAACCTTCGAGATAACCCAGCGCAACGGCGTGTTCCTCGGCGGTGATCCCGTCGGCGAGGACTCCGTCGAGCACCTCGTTGGTGACATCGAGGAGTTCGCCCAGGCGGTTCGCTCCGGTACCTGCATAGAGGATGAGCGAACCGACGTCGCTATATGACGACGGGGATGTGAACACCGTGTAGGCGAGACCGCGTTCTTCGCGGATCGACTGGAAGAGTCTGCTCGACATGCCGCCGCCGAGAACATGGTTGGCGACCCAGAGCGCGTAGCGGTCGTCGTCATCGATGGGAAGGGCACGCCAACCGACCGCGACATGGACCTGTTCGGTCGGGCGGTCGATGAGCACGAGCGGTTCGATGTCCGACGAGGGAGCCGTGCGCTCGGGAGCGACGCCGGCGGCGCCATTGTCGAACAGGCCATCGACGGCCTCCACGACCTGGGCATGATCGAGGTTTCCTGCGGCAGCGATCACGAGATTGGCCGGGCGGTACCACGTGGCATGGAAGTTCGAGACGTCATCGCGCGTCATCGCTTCGACGGTGTCCCGGCTGCCGAGTGTCTCGCGCCCGAGCGGGTGCTGCGGATACAGACTTTCGTAAAGGGCGGTGAGCACGAGATCGTCGGGAGTGTCCTCGCTCATGAGGAGTTCCTCGATGATCACTTCGCGTTCGGCGTCGAGTTCGTGGGCCCTGAAAGCAGGCTCGCTCACGACATCGGCGAGGAGTCTGAGACCCGAATCGAGTTCGGCCACGGGAAGACGCAGGTAGTACGCCGTGTGCTCGCGGCTCGTATACGCGTTCATCTCGCCACCGACGGCGTCGACAGCCAGAGCGATGCTCCGGGCCGATCGTTTCTCGGTGCCCTTGAAGAGCAGGTGCTCGAGGAAATGCGAGGCACCGGCGATGTTGCCGGGTTCGTCACGCGAACCGACGGCGAACCACATTCCGACGCTCACGGAACGTGCTTCGGGCATGCGCTCGGAAACGACGCGCACACCCGAAGCCAATTCGGAACGTTCGATGTCGGACTCGCTCACGGGCGAGTCCGAAGGGCGCAGATCAGCGGCGACGGCCGCCACCTCCGCCACGACGATTGCCGCCACCATTGCCACGACCACCGTCGTTGCTGGAGGGGCCGAGGTCACCGAGTTCGGTGCTGATCTCGGCGTCGAAGGCATCTTCGAACGACACGTACTCGCGATCGCTGCCGGAATCGGCGGCGGCGGGTGCGGAAGCCGGTGCGGCCGACGAAGCCGGTGCACTTTCGGTCGAAGCGGTTTCCGCTTCGGCGACGGGCGAGCTCGCCATCGAGAGCGACACCTTGCCATTGGGATCCACGTCGTCGACACGGACTTCGACGGCATCACCGAGGTCGAGAACATCTTCGACCTTGTCGATGCGCTTTCCGCCACCGATCTTGGAGATGTGGAGAAGGCCATCACGACCCGGGAGGATGTTCACGAACGCACCGAACTTGGTGACGTTCACGACACGGCCCTGGTAGACCTGACCGACTTCGGCGGTCGGAGGGTTGAGGATCAGACGGATCTGACGCTCGGCTTCGGCGACTGCGCCACCATCGGTGGAACCGATGCTCACGCGGCCGACACTGCCGTCATCGTCGACACTGATGTCGGCGCCGGTCTCCTGCTGGATGGCGTTGATGACCTTGCCCTTCGGACCGATGACTTCACCGATCTTGTCCATCGGAATCTCGAAGCTGATGATCTTCGGTGCGGTCTCGCCAACCTCGTCGCGCGGCTTGGCGATTGCGCCAGCCATGACCTCGAGGATCGCAAGACGGGCTTCCTTGGCCTGCTGAAGCGCCTGCGCCAGAACGTCGGCGGGGATGCCGTCGATCTTCGTGTCGAGCTGGAGGGCTGTGACGAATTCGGCGGTACCGGCGACCTTGAAGTCCATGTCACCGAATGCGTCTTCGGCGCCGAGGATGTCGGTGAGGGTCGTGTACTTGCCATCGGCGTACACGAGGCCCATGGCGATGCCGGCAACGGGTGCACGCAGCGGAACACCGGCATCCATCATCGAGAGCGTCGAACCACAGACGGAACCCATCGACGTCGAACCGTTCGAGGAGAGAACGTCGGACACGGTACGAATCGTGTAGGCGAACTCTTCGGGAGTCGGGAGCACCGGGACGAGGGCACGCTCGGCGAGCATGCCGTGTCCGATCTCGCGACGCTTCGGTCCGCGCATGAAGCCGGTTTCGCCGGTCGAATACGGCGGGAAGTTGTAATGGTGCATGTAACGCTTGCGGGTCACGTCGCCGAGGGCGTCGATCATCTGTTCCATGCGGGGCATGCCGAGCGTGGTGACATTGAGCACCTGGGTCTCGCCACGCTGGAAGAGGCCCGAACCGTGCACGGACGGAAGGACGCCGACCTCGGAGGAGAGGGCACGGATGTCCTTGGGTCCACGACCGTCGATGCGGGCGCCTTCGTTCACGATGCGTGAACGAACGACAGCCTTGGTGACCGATTTGAACGCAGCCTTGAGCTGCTTGTCCGCACCGGAAACTTCGGCGAACTGCGGAAGCAGTTCGGCGATGAGCTGCTCGCGGAGGGCGGCTTCGGCTTCGAGGCGGGCGGTCTTGTCGGAGATGACCTGCGTGCCGAGGATCTGCTCGCGCTTGGCGTCCATCGCCGCGAAGACCTCGGGCGAGTAGTCGGAGGTCACGGTGTAGGACATCGGGGCCTTGACGCCGACGGCAGCCATGAGCTGACGCTGGGCGTTGATCGACTGGAGGATGTACTGCTTGGCAGCTTCGAGGCCACCGGCGAGAACGTCCTCGTCGACCTTGGGGGCGCCGTCCTGGAAGGCGGGCCATGAGGCTTCGGTGCCGCCGGCTTCGACCATGGAGATGGCGACGTCGTCGGTGCCGAGGGCACGACCGGCCACGACCATTTCGAAGGTGGACTCTTGGCCCTCTTCGTAGGTGGGGTGCGGGATCCAGGTGCCATCGGTGGTGAAGGCGAGACGAACGGCGCCGATCGGGCCGTCGAAGGGGATGCCGGAGAGCATGAGGGCTGCCGAGGCGCCGTTGATGGCGACGACGTCATGCGGGTTCACGAGATCGGCGGCGAGAACCGTACCGACGACATGGACCTCGTTGCGGAAACCGTCGGGGAAGCACGGACGCAACGGGCGGTCCATGAGGCGACAGGTGAGGATGGCCTGATCGGAGGCCTTGCCCTCGCGACGGAAGAACGAACCGGGGATGCGTCCCGCGGCGTACATGCGCTCTTCGATGTCGACGGTGAGGGGGAAGAAGTCCGCGCCTTCGCGGGCCGACTTGGCCGCCGTGGCGGTGACGAGCACAACGGTGTCGCCGATCTGGACGGTGACGGCACCGTCGGCCTGCCCGGCGAGCTTGCCCGCCGAGAAATTGATGGTCTTGTCATCATCACCGGGGATGATGGCGTCGATGGAAATGGCGTCTGCCATTTGTTTGCTCCTTGTTTGCAGCAGGACCCGTGTGGTCAGGCTGGGGGAGGCGACGGTGACGGCAGTTCCCAGTGGTGAACCACGGAACACAGGGTTCCGGGATTCACCACCGGCAACTGAAGACACCTCGTCGCCGGGTTGTTCATGTCCAGCGGATCCGGACACAAACGAAGAGGGCGACCGGAACGGTCGCCCTCCGAATGCCGTGTTATCGGCGCAGGCCGAGCTTTGCGATGATCGTGCGATAGCGCTCGACGTCGTTCTTCTTGACGTAATCGAGCAAGCGACGGCGACGACCAACAAGCATCAGGAGTCCTCGACGACTGTGATGGTCCTTTTTGTGGGCCTTCAGATGTTCGGTGAGGTGGTTGATGCGATCGGTGAGCAGTGCAATCTGCACCTCGGGGGAACCGGTATCGGTTCCGTGCAGGCGATGCTCGGCGATCGTGCCGGCCTTCGGAGGAAGGTTTGCTGGTTCTGGTGACATGAAAATATCCTTCGTGTGGGTTTCTGACCCGGCTCCATGATCCGCTGCGCGACCCTCGAGTAGGGGCACCTGGCGTGATCCGGGGCGGATGATCGGCGAACAAGGCTGTCCACCGACCCCCCGAGGGTAGCAGGAGCGCTCCGAACTCCCCATTCGGGCGGTTCCCGGACCCCGATGGCGGATCTCCGGGTGATTTCGCCGCCGGACCCCGGAACCGCACCGCATCCCGGCGTTCTACGATGCGGGTTTGCTTCGTCGGGGGACGGGCACACCAACCGGGGGAACCATGACCACGACCGCACGACCCGAACCGAAACGCCTCGACGATCTGGCCGATCCGCAGTTCTCGGATGAGGCCAAGGCCATTTTCGAGGGCGCTGCGCCCTTCGCCGACATGGTCGAGCTGAATGCCGACGCCCTCATGACGCAGGCGGCAGCCGCAACCGGCCTCGACGATTTCGGGCCCATGGACTTCGTCGAACGGCTCGAGATCATCCTGCATTCGCTGGACACCGAGGCTCCCCTGTCCCCCATGGGTCGCATCGGCGCCGCCTCCCAGATGGGCCAACTTCTCCAGAACCGGCTCCTGATCGCGGATCTTCTCGCCCGCCATCCCGAGATCCACGACATCGAGATCGCCGCTCCCATCGTCATCGCCGGACTCCCCCGGACCGGCACCACCCATCTCCACAACCTGATCTCGGCCGATCCGGCCCTGCGATCGCTTCCGTACTGGGAGAGCCAGCAACCGGTGCCGCTGCAATCCGAAGCGTCGCTGGCCAACACACCCGAGGACCCGCGCCTGGCCCGGACCGAAGGAGGGCTTCAGGTCATGAACATGATCATGCCCGACTTCAATCGGATGCACGAGATGACGACCTGGCACGTACACGAGGAGATCCAGATCCTGGCCATC
>WLFD01000081.1 GCA_009703925.1 Actinomycetota bacterium
CCCGTGAAGAAGGCGGCGCCGGTCAAGAAGGTCGTGAAGAAGGCAGCGCCCGTGAAGAAGGCGGCGCCGGTCAAGAAGGTCGTGAAGAAGGTGGCGCCCGTGAAGAAGGCGGCACCGAAGGCTGCGGCAGTGAAGGAGACGCCGGCGAAGAAGGCCCCGGTGGCGAAGGCTGCTCCTGCGGCCAAGGCCGTCGAACCCGTCGTCGAACCCGAGGTCAGGAAGTCGGTCATGCCGCCTCGCCCGCCTCGCCCGCCGGCTCCCGAGCCGAAGCCGATGAAGCCGGTGAAGTACCCGTTCGATGCGAAGTTCCTCCAGTCCCAGCGCGAACTGCTCCTGTTCGAGCGGGGTCGGCTCCTCCACGATGCCGACACGCTGACGGCAGAAGCCAACGCCCTCGCCGAATTGCGCGAGCCCGGCGATGTGCAGTTCGACGAGGAGTCGGGCGAAGGCGACACCCTCGCCGTCGAACGCGAACGCGATCTCGCCCTCTCGGCTCAGTTCCGGGACCAGATCGTCGAGATCGATCGGGCCATGCTCAAGATCGACGCCGGCACCTACGGCATCTGCGAAGTGTCGGGTCAGCCGATTCCCCGGGAACGCCTCAAGGCGATTTCCTGGGCCCGCGAGCGCGTCGAGTACAAGGTCGGCGGGTTCGGCCGCCGCTGAATCAGCAGCCCGCCTCCCCGCCTCCCGATGAGGCGCCGTCCGCCCCGACGCGGACGGGGACCCACCGGGTCCTGTTCGCCGCGGTCGCCATCGGATGGTTGGCGCTCGACCAGATCACCAAGACCTGGGCGGAGTCGGAACTCGCCGATCGCACGATCGACGTCGTGTGGACCCTCCGTTTCCACCTCACATTCAACACCGGAGCTTCGTTCAGCCTCGGCGACGGGTTCGGCCCGCTCATCGGGATCGTCGCCCTCGCCGTGGTCGGCATCGTCCTCTGGTACGGACGAAGTGTGTCGTCCCGATTGGGTGCGATCGCTCTCGGGATGATCGTCGGCGGTGCGCTGGGCAACGTGATGGACCGTCTGTTCCGCGGGTCCGGCGGATTCTTCGGTGGAGCGGTGGTCGACTTCATCGATTTCCAATGGTGGCCCGTCTTCAATATCGCCGACATCGGTGTCGTGTGCGGTGCGATTCTTCTCATGATCTCGATGTGGCGCGCTCCGCAGGATGGCGTGGGCGGAGCGAACACGGCGGCGGGTAGTTCAACCGGCGGTACGACAGGGAGCACGATCTGACATGGCCTATTCCGAAACCGTTCCATCACCACTCGACGGCGAGCGGATCGATCGTGTTGTGGCGATGATGACCGGGGCCAGCCGATCGCAGGTCGTCGAATGGCTCGATGCCGGCCTGATCATGCGAAATGCGGTCGTGGTCACCACCCGCTCGAATCGGGTGGTCGAGGGCGACGTCATCGATCTCGACGTCGATCTCGATGCCGCGCCACCGGAGCTGATCCCCGAACCCGACATCGACATCCCGATCGTCTACGTCGACGATGACGTGATCGTGATCGACAAACCCGCCGGTCTTGTCGTTCACCCCGGAGCCGGGAACACCACAGGGACACTCGTGCACGGACTGTTGGCCCGATTCCCCGAGATCGCCACGGTGGGCGACCCGGCCCGGCCGGGAATCGTTCATCGTCTGGACAAGGACACGTCGGGACTGATGGTGGTGGCCCGTTCGAACGTCGCGTACGAGCAGTTGGTCGAGAAGTTGGCGGCCCATGACGTCGAGCGCCGTTATCTGACCCTGGTCTGGGGTACGCCCAACTCGACGAGCGGCATGGTCGATGCGCCGATCGGCCGCTCGATCCGGGAACCAACCCGGATGGTTGTCAGTGCCACCGGCAAGGAAGCCCGCACGCGTTACGAAGTGAAGCAGACCTTCATCGAGCCCTCACCGGTCGCACTCGTCGAATGTCAGCTCGAAACGGGGCGCACCCATCAGATCCGCGTGCACATGTCGGCAATCGGTCATCCGGTTGTGGGCGACGAGCGGTACCGCGGAGTGCGACAGACGATCTCGTCGCCCCGCATGGTGCTTCATTCAGCGGCGATCTCGTTCGATCATCCGACCCGGACCGACGAGCGACTGGCCTTCGAGTCGCCGCTCCCGGCCGATCTTGCCGCCGTGATCGCCCAACTCCACTGACGGTTCAGTCGGGACCGAGGTTTGCCGCCCAGGTCGGAGTGACGACCGGTGCCGGTTCACCCTCTCCGGGCCACGCGGCATTTCCCTGAGCCATCGACAGGACGTCGGCAAGCGTCGCAGCTTCGAGATAGCGACGCATGTGTTCGCCTACATCGGCCCAGACCGACAGGAGGACACACTGCCCCTCGTGATCGCAGGCTCCGTCGGTGTGCGGTTGTCCGAAGTCGCCGGCAACGATCGGGCCGTCGACGGCGCTGACGATGTCGGACAGGCTGATCTCGGCCGGCGTGCGGGCCAGGACGTAGCCGCCACCGACGCCGCGCTTGGATCTCACGAGGCCGGCGCCCTTCAGGGCGAGAAGGATCTGCTCGAGATAGGGCTGCGGTAGACCGGTCCGCTCCGCGATGTCGCGCACCGAGGTGGGTCCGCCCTCGTCGGTATGGAGTGCGAGGGAGAGCAGGGCTCGGCTCGCATAGTCGCCTCGGGTGGACACCTTCACAGGCATCATCGTAGGTGCCGGATCGGGACGATGGGGGAGGCGGGACCCTGTCGGACCTGATCGACGACCGGAGCCGCCGGGCAGTCGACCATCGAAGCCCCACCGATCGGGGGGGTTGCCGACGGTCGGGGGAGGCGCACTACCGTACGTTCGGCCACTGGAGGTCATGCGTGACTGTCGAAAAGCCCGTGCTGCCCGAATACGGTGGCGGGTGCATCTCAAACATCGTTCCCGCGCTGCTCGAACCCTCGGCGCCGTGGCCCTCGTGGATGCCGCCTGCAGTTGCGGAGGCGGAACAAGTGGTGCTTCTGGTGCTGGATGGTCTGGGCTGGACCCAACTCCAGAGTCGACTTTCGTTCGTACCGACGCTGCGGGGTCTCGTCGAGGGCACGGGACCGGATTCGGCCGGTCGCGCAATCACGAGCATCGCTCCATCGACGACGGCGGCGGCGTTGACGTCGATCAGCACCGGACTTGCCCCGGGTGAACACGGAATCACCGGCTATCGCATGCGCGTCAACGGCGACATCCTCAACGTGCTGCGATGGAACGCCGCCGGTCGCGATGCCCGGGTGTCGATTCCCCCGGAGTCCGTGCAGAACCATGAGGCGTTCGCCGGGCAGCGTCCGCCGGTGGTTACCCGCGCCGAGTTCCGCGAATCGGGATTCACGCGCGCACACCTGGATCGCACCCGATTCTCGGGCTGGCGGCTCCCGTCGACACTCGTCACCGAGGTGGCTGCGCTTCTACGCCGCAACGAACCGTTCGTCTACGCCTACTACGACGGGATCGACAAGATCGCCCACGAATTCGGGTTGAACGAGTACTACGACGCCGAACTGGTCGCGGTGGATCGCCTTGTCGCCGACCTGATCGAGGTACTTCCTCCAGGTGCATCACTTGTCATCACGTCCGACCATGGACAGGTGGATGTCGGATCGAATCTGATCACTCCGGATTCGGAAGTCCTCTCGCACGTGTCGCAGCAGTCCGGCGAGGGACGATTTCGTTGGTTGCATGCCCGGCCCGGTCGCTCCCGTCAGTTGTTCGAGGCAGCCACGGCACATCATGCCGACCGCGGTTGGGTCGTGACCGTCGACCAGGTCGTCGACGAAGGTTGGTTCGGTCCGAAAGTGACCGACGCGGCGCGCAACACGCTCGGCGATGTGGCGCTCGTGGCCCGCGATGCGGTGAGTTACGAAGATCCCGCAGATTCGGGACTCTTCAAGCTCGTGGCCCGGCATGGTTCGCTCACCGAAGCGGAAATGCTCGTGCCGTTGTTGAGTTGGTCTCGGTAGCCTTGCGGGATGAATGATGTCTCTCCCGGCGGATCCGATGTTGCAAGCGGTGCGGTTGAAAACGGTGAAGTCGTGAACAGTGAAGTCGTGACCAGTGACGCCGCGAATGACGTGCCGGAGCGCGAGTTCGTCTCGGAACCGGCCAAGGTCATGCGCGTCGGGTCGATGATCAAACAACTTCTCGACGAAGTGCGGACGACCGAACTCGACGAACCATCCCGACAGCGTCTGCGGGCGATCTATGACACGTCGATCGCCGAGCTCGGTTCGGCGCTGTCGCCGGATCTTCGCGACGAACTCGGGCGGCTCGCCTTTCCGTTCCAGGAGGACGGTGTGCCGACGGAGATCGAACTGCGGGTCGCACAAGCCCAACTCGTCGGTTGGCTCGAAGGTCTGTTCCACGGCATCCAGGCGAC
Organism: Actinomycetota bacterium; assembly: GCA_009703925.1. GTDB lineage: Bacteria > Actinomycetota > Acidimicrobiia > Acidimicrobiales > Acidimicrobilacustridaceae > Acidimicrobilacustris. Next base: position 4,380 of record WLFD01000081.1, read on the forward strand.
GCTGTTCGCCCAGCAGATGGCGGCCCGCCAGCAGTTCGAGGGAATGCGGGGAGAACTCCCGCCCGGCTCGGGTGGCCTCGACGGTGTGGTGGCTCCCGACGATCGGCCGGGCACCTACCTCTAGTCCTGCTGCACTTCTCTAGTCCGGCAACACTTCGGAACGTCTAGTCCGGCAACACTTCGGAACGGCAACCCTGTGGAACGGCGAACATCCGCCGTCCCACAGGTGCCAATGCTTCAGGAGCGGACGATCACGGCCTTCGCCTTGGTGAGCTGATAGCCCGAGAAGAGGAACATCAGCCCGAGCACGACCAGCACGAGGCCGATCACGATCGCCGCGGCGTACTTGATCGAATTCGGCCACGCCATGACGACGATGCCGAGACCGATGGTGATGACGGACTGGATGAGGAGGCTTCCGCGCCCCATCTCCTTGGGAAGCATGAACGACACGATCAGTCCGAGAATGCCGGTGATGACGAAGTCGAGGCCGATGAGCCAGACGATCGTGGTGATTGCGGCACTCGACCAGAAGATGAGGGCGAGACCGATGCCGAGATTGATGAGGCCGCGGAGCAGCAGCAGGCCCCAGTACGAGCCGGTCCGGTGGGTGGTCACCGCTTCGGCGGACTGTCCGAATCCGGAGATCACGAACAGGATGCCGAGGATCACGGCAACGACGCGTTCGGTGAGACTGGGCCAGGCGAGGAGCACGACGCCGGCGCCGAGACTCACGAGTCCGAGGCTGTAGGCGGTGATGCGGGACCCGCGCAGCAGGTCCATGGTGGATTGATCTTCAGTGGCCATGAGGCCCCCCTTTGTTTGGTCTTGAACTGCCCGCAAGGCTATGACCGGCCCGGATGGGGGCCGGGGATGCCCGGGGGCGGGGCCGATACGGCGGGGCTACGATCGGCCGTTCACGTCGGTGTGGTTCGCGTCGATGAATCCTCAGGAGTTGCGGGTGCCCGACTCGTTCACCCATCTACATCTGCATACGGAATTCTCGATGCTCGATGGAGCGGCGCGGGTGGGCGATGTCGTCGCGGCGGCGGTGGCCGACGGACAGCCGGCCGTGGGAATCACCGATCACGGCAACATGTACGGCGTTCTGGATTTCTACCGTGCGGCCAAGGACCAGGGCATCAAGCCCATCATCGGAACCGAGCTCTATCAGGCCTATGACCATCGCACCGAGCGGCCATCGCGGCGGGGCCGCATGGACGATTCCGGTGGTGAGGCCGAGGGTGGGCGCAAGGCGTACTACCACCTCACGACCTTGGCCGAGAATGCGATCGGCTACAAGAACCTGATCCAGCTCTCGAGCCGGGCCTATCTCGAGGGCTATTACATGAAGCCCAAGGTCGACTGGGAACTCCTCGAGGCCCATCACGAGGGAATCATCGCCAGTACCGGCTGCCTCGGTGGTCAGGTCCTCCAGGCCCTCATGAACGGCGACGAGCGGGCCGCCCTCGAGAAGGCAGCCAGACTCCAGGACATCTTCGGCAAGGACAACCTCTTCGTCGAGATCCAGGATCACGGCATCCCGGAACAGCGCACGACAAATCCGCAGTTGTTCGAGATCGCCCGCAAGATCGGTGCGCCCCTTCTGGCCACCAACGACAGCCACTACACGCACCAGCACGATGCGGTCTCCCACGACGCACTTCTTTGCGTGCAGACCGGCTCGCTCATGAGCGATCCCGATCGCTTCAAGTTCCACGGTGATCAGCACTACCTGAAGAGCGCCGCCGAGATGCGTCATCTCTTCTCGGAGGTTCCCGAAGCCTGCGACAACACGCTCTGGATCGCCGAGCGCTGCAACGTCGAGATCGAGTTCGGCAATCCGCAACTACCGAACTTCCCGCTTCCCGAGGGATTCGCGGACGACGGTGAATACTTGCGCCATCTCACGTTCGAAGGCGCTCGCCAACGATGGGGCGACGCCCTGCCGGACCATGTCACCGAGCGGCTTGCCTACGAACTCAAAGTCATCGCCGACATGGGCTTCAGCTCTTATTTCCTGATCGTCTGGGATCTCATCAAGCACGCGCGCGACGGCGGCATCCGCGTCGGTCCCGGTCGAGGCTCGGCCGCCGGTTGCGCCGTGGCGTACACGCTTCGCATCACCGATCTCGATCCGATCAAATACGACCTGCTGTTCGAACGCTTCCTGAACCCGAGCCGCGTGTCGATGCCCGACATCGACATGGACTTCGATTCGCGTTACCGCGACGAGATGATCCGTTATGCGGCGGAGAAGTACGGGCGCGATCACGTCGCCCAGATCGTGACGTTCTCCACGATCAAGGCCCGTGCCGCGGTTCGCGACGCCGCCCGCGTGCTCGGTTACCCCTATGCCGTCGGCGACAAGGTCGCCAAGGCGATGCCGCCGCTGGTGATGGGTCGGGACACGCCTCTCTATGCCTGCCTCGAGGAGCATCCGAAGTTCGCGGACGGATACAAGATGGCGGCCGATCTGCGCGAGATGTACGCCAACGACAACGATGCCCGCCAGGTCATCGAGGTGGCCAAGGGGCTCGAAGGACTGCGCCGCCAGGACGGCATCCACGCCGCCGCCGTGGTGATCACCAAGGAGCCCCTCACCGAATACCTGCCGATCCAGCGCAAACCCGAGGCCGGCTCCGATCCGGAACTCGCCCCGGTTGTGACGCAGTACGAGATGCACGGTGTCGAGGATCTCGGTCTGCTCAAGATGGATTTCCTCGGCCTACGCAACCTCGATGTCATCACCGACACCATCGCGATGCTGACCCGCACACAGGGCATCACCGTCGACATCGACAACGTGGCCCTCGACGACGACCTCACGCTGCAGATGTTGCGCAACGGCGATTCCATCGGGGTGTTCCAGCTCGAAGGTGGTCCCATGCGGGCGCTGATGCGCTCGCTGGCACCGACCTCGTTCGAGGACATCGCCGCCCTTGTCGCCCTGTACCGACCGGGCCCGATGGCCGCCAACATGCACAACGACTACGCCGATCGGAAGAACGGTCGAAAGACGATCGACTATCTGCACGACGATCTGTCGGAGTTGCTGGGGGACACCTACGGCCTGATGATCTATCAGGAGTCGGTGATGCGCGTTGCGCAGAAGTTCGCCGGCTATTCGCTCGCCGACGCCGACAACCTCCGGAAGGCGTGCGGCAAGAAAGTCCGCGAGCTCATCGTCAAGGAGCGCCAGAAATTCGTCGATGGCTGCGAGGCGACCGGCTACGGATCGGCCATCGGTACCGCATTGTTCGATGTCATCGAGCCGTTCGCCGACTACGCATTCAACAAGAGCCACAGCTACGGCTACGGGCTCATTGCCTATCAGACCGCCTATCTGAAGGCCCACTATCCGGTCGAGTACCTCGCTGCGCTCCTGACGAGCGTGAAGCAGAACCTCGACAAGGCGGCGATCTACCTCAACGAATGTCGACAGATGGGCATCGAAGTTCTGGTTCCCGACGTCAACGTTTCCGAGAGCGATTTCAGCGCGTTCGACAAACCGGATGGAACCCGGGCGATCGCATTTGGTATGTCGGCTGTGCGCAATGTCGGCGAGGGACTCGTCGGGCACATCATCTCCGAACGTTCCGACCGCGGTCCCTTCGTCGACTTCTACGATTTCTGCGATCGGGTCGACACGACGGTGCTCAACAAGCGCACGATCGAGTCGCTCATCAAGGCGGGTGGCTTCGATTCGATGGGCTACAGCCGCAAGGGCCTTCTCGGTTTCTACGACAAGATCATCGACGACACGGTGGCTCGTCGACGCAAGGAATCCGAAGGTCAGTTCGATCTGTTCTCCATCGCCGACGAGGGTGAAGTGCCGGGGACGATCTCGGGAACGCGTCATGTGATCCCGGAAGAAGATTTCGACAAGCGTCAGCGGCTCACGTTCGAGCGCGAGATGCTCGGCCTCTACGTTTCCGACCATCCGCTCATGGGAGCCGAAGCCTCGTTGCGTCGGCGTACCGAATGTTCGCTCGCCGATCTCGAAGGCGTCGAAGACGGCTCGATGCGCGTCGTGGGCGGACTCGTCACCTCCCTCCAGCGGAAATGGACCCGAAAGGGCGATCTCATGGCGGTCTTCGTGCTCGAGGATCTGCAGTCGTCGGTCGAGGTGATGGTGTTCCCGAAGACCATGCAGAACTACGGCCACCTGCTGGAAGACGATGCCATCGTGATTCTCAAGGGTCGGGTCGACACCCGCGACGATCAGCCGAAGCTGATGGCGATGGATCTCGAGCGGTTCGAGCCGGTCACCGACGGAGCACCTCCGGTCCACATCAACCTGGCAGCGTCTGCTCTCAGCGACGACCTGCTCGCCGATCTGAAGTCGTTGTTGACGGACCATTCCGGTGAATCCCAGGTATTCCTGCACATCGGAGAACGTCAGGTTCTGCGATTGCCGGACGACTTCAATGTCTCCGCCACGACAGGGCTACTTGCCGAACTCCGGGTCCTGCTCGGACCCGAAGCGATTTCCGCGTAGGTCCGTCAGCGCGGAATCACTCGAGTTTCGAGAGACTCGCTTCGACGCGCACCCGAACTTCGGGATCGAGCGGATGCATGTCGAGAACGCGTCGGTATTCGCGCCGAGCCTGCGCCGGCCGATCGGTGACGAAGTACGCGTAGCCGAGGAGATGGCGGAGCTTGGCTTCGCCGGGGTCGGGGGAGTCGCTGCGACCATGGGCCCGGCGCCACGCGGACTGGAGAAGAAGGCCGCGTTCCAGATGGGGAATCGCCTCCTCGGGCCGACCGAGTTCGAGCAGTGACTGTCCGAGCGCCAATTCGAGGGCCGGACGCCACTGGCCTTCATCCCCGTCGGATTGGGCTCCGAGGAGGGCCGGCCCGTTGGCGGCGACCGTCTCCCATTTTCCCTTGCTGTATGCGTCGAGTGTGGCCCGGACCCCTTTGGGGCCTTGGATGATCCGGGTTCGGCCGCTTCCCTTGCGGAGCATGAGAACCCAGAAAACGCCGAGTCCCAGCGCTGCGAGAATCGATCCGATGAGGGCCACGAGGTCCGACCCTATCGGGCGGAGTTGCGCCCGGCGGCTGCAGAGGCTGGACTGGTGCTTCGCTTTTATCTGTCTCAGGGGCTGTTCAAACACATGGCTATCGAGGTCGTTACCAAAGATTGCACCCAGCTCAGCGATGCTGATCTGGCCGAAATGGCCGACATCTGTGCTGACGGCCCGAGCCGGTTCGAGGTCGGTCTGCTCTCGAAGCAGACAGAAGCGTGGGTTCTTGTCACACTTGCCCGCGACGCAGGACTCAAGGGTTTCTCGTTCTGCACCCTCGAGCGCATCGGCGGAACTCCCAGCGTCCTGGTCGGTCTTGCCTCGGTGCGTCGCACCGCCAAACGGAATTCGATCCTCAAGGCGATCATGCACGACCAGTTCAAGCGCTCCGTGATGGCCTTCCCCGACGAGGATGTTCTTGTCGGAACCCGATTCACCTCGGCTGCCGGTTTCGAGGCGTTCAAGACGCTCGACGACATCGTTCCCCGTCCCGACCACAAGGCAACGGGCGAAGAGCGTGCATGGGGACGACGACTCGCCAAGCGTTTCGGAATCGACTCCAGCTCGTACAACGACCAGATCTTCACCGCGACCGGCGACAACTCGTTCCCGTTGTCGCTCGATCATGAATCGCTCGAGCCGGACAAGTTCGATCCCGAGGTTGTCGCATTGTTCAAGGGCGTCAACGCGAAGCGCGGCGATTCCGTCATCGCCTTCGGCTGGGCCATGGCCGAGGATCTCGCCAAGCTCAAGTAGGACACTTCGCGCCGTGACCACTTTCCCGGCAGGCGCGTGATGGAATTCGCAGACGTTGTCCGCTCTCGGAGCATGGTTCGGTCGTTCGAGGCGACTCCGGTTCCGCACGACGTGTTGCAGCGCGTGCTTTCGCTGGCCTCGAAGGTCCCGGCCGCGGGCAATACGCAGGGACTCGACCTCGTGGTGCTCGAGGGGGAGCAGACCCGGCGCTACTGGGACGCGAGTCTCGCTCCGGAACGGCGCAGGTCGTTTCCCTGGCCGGGACTGCTCGATGCTCCCGTCCTGATCATCCCCGTCGGAAATCCCCGTGCGTATGTCGAACGCTATGGCGAAGACGACAAGAAGAGGACCGGACTCGGCAACGACGAGGGCGCCTGGTCGGTTCCCTACTGGTACGTCGACACGGCCTTCTCCGCGATGGTCGCCTTGCTGGCGTCCATCGACGAGGGACTCGGTGCGCTCTTCTTCGGCCAGTTCGAGCACGAACCGGCGATCAAGGAAGCACTCGGGATCCCGGCCGACCGGCGACCGGTCGGGACGATCGCTCTCGGGTATCCGAAGGCTGA
>WLFD01000082.1 GCA_009703925.1 Actinomycetota bacterium
AGCCGCTGTCGTTCTGTGGGCCTTGCCGATCTACGACCTCGTGTTCGGCGAGCACAACCTCTGGTACATCTTCGCCGGGCCGGGCGGTGACGTTCCGGCGAAGGATTTCGGCCTCGGCGGGTTGATGGCGGGGCTCGTTCACATCCTCTCGCTCGCTCCGGGAACACAGGGACTCCATTTCGGTCCCGCGAGTCCGTTTCTGCCGAATGAGCCGGTCACCATCGTGCAGGCCGCCATCGCCGCGATCGGACTCGGTCTCGGAATCCTCGCCATCCGGTCATGGCGGTTGCGACCGTTCGCCGCCGCCTGCGCTGCAATCGGGTTGGCGGGGCTCGTCGTCACCGGTTCGGCACTGGCGCTGGGCAGTTCGGCGTTCCTGCCGTATCTGTTGTTCCCGGTCATCGCCCTCGGGCCGCTCGTGTGGCTCGGCGGGATCATCAACCTCGGAGCGCTCATTGCCGATCGCCGCGAGGTCGGTTCCCGTCCGATGGTGCACGTCGTTGCCGGCGTTGTGCTTGTCGGCGTCGCGCTGACATTCGGTGTTCTGTCGACGTTCGGCCTTCCGACGAATTCGCTCGTCGCGCAGTACAGCGACGCCGATACCCAGGAACTTGTCGGTCAGATCCGGGAGAACTGTGCCGAGTTGCCCCAGCGTCCTGTTGTCGAGGTGCAGGACACCGTCGAGTGGCTCAACGCGATCTCGATAGCGGAGGCCATCGACTCGTGCGACAGCGCCGAACCCCCGGTGTTCATCGGATTCACCGGATTCGTCGCCGGACCGTCGTATCAGGCCGAAGCGGGCGCGATCCCGAATGTCTACGTGGTCGCCGAGGGCGAGATCATCTTCCCGGCGCGGAAGATCGCCGGAGCGGGCAACACGATGATCGTGGTGCTCATCTGGGATCGACCGTGACCGAATCGGACGTCGTTTCCTTCTGTCGGATCTGCAACGCGATGTGCGGAATCGTTGCGACCGTCGACGACGGTCGGGTTATCCGCATCCGGGGCGACGAGTCACATGCGTTGTCGCGCGGATACACCTGTCCGAAGGGACGGGCGCTCGGGGTCATGCATCATCATCCTCTTCGACTCGATCATCCGCAGGCGGCATCGCCGGCGGACCCGGAAACGGGATTGCGATCATTGCTGGCGACCTCATGGGACGAATCGCTCGACGACATCGCCGAGATCGTGCGCTCGGTCATCGGGGAATCGGGTCCGGACGGGATCGGCATGTACCTCGCCTCCGGTTCTGCATTCGACACGAACGGAAGGCGGGCGGCGGAGCGATTCCTCTCGAAGACGGGTTCGCTCCAGAAGTACACGGCAACGACGATCGACACGCCATGCAAGCCGCTCGTGGCAGAGCTTGTCGGTGGTTGGTCCGGACTCACGCCGGTGTGGGACCACGAACATTCGAAGCTACTGATCCTCTTCGGTTCGAACCCTGTTGTTTCGCATGGCCACTCGAACGCGATTCCCGATCCGGTTCGGCGTCTGCGCGACTTTCAGGATGCAGGTGGCCGGATCGTCGTGGTCGATCCCCGTCGGACGGAAACGGCGGCACTGGCCGATGTCCATCTCGATGTGCGGCCAGGCTCCGATGCGATGGTGCTCGGATTTCTGGTGCGGGCGTTGCTCGACGAAGCACGGATCGACAAAGCACGGATCGACGAGGTGCGCGACCGTGCGGTTGGTGTCGACGAGTTGGTCGCCGCAGTGGCGCCGTTCACGCTCGCGTTCGCCGTCGAACATACGGGCCTGTCGGAAACGCAACTCAGGGAACTTTTGGACGATGTGCGCAGTGCCGGCCGGATCTCGGCGCTCTCGGGTACGGGCAGTTCGATGAACGCAACGGCGAACGTCGCGGAGTGGTTGCTGTGGGCGCTGCACATCGTCACCGATTCCTATGACAAACCCGGCGGCATGTGGTTCAACCCCGGCTACCTGATGCAGCTCGACTCGCGCGATTGGCAACCGTCGGACGGTCGGGCCGAACCGGGACCGGCGAGTCGCCCGGAACTTCCCCGACGCTTCGGCGAGTATCCGTGTTCGGGGCTGGTCTCCGAGATCGAGTCCGGAAACATACGCGTGCTGTTCGTTGTCGGAGGCAATCCGGTGACGGCGCTTCCGGACAGGAAAAGGACCGAAGCGGCGCTCGCGTCACTCGACGCGCTGATCGTTCTCGATGTCGTCGAAACGGAGACGACGCGGTTCGCGACCCACGTGATTCCTGTCGCAGGACAGCTCGAGCGGGGTGACCTCACGTGGCTGCTCGACTCGTACCAACTCTCGGTGGCCGCCCAGTACACACCTGCGGTTGTTGCTCCGGGAGCGGATCGTCGTCCGGTCTGGAAGGTGTTCGCCGAACTGGGGGAGCGGCTCGACCTCGACGTCCTGCCGCGCGGATTCACGTCCGACAACGCGACCGACGAGTCGTTGTTCGGGCCGATTCTCGCCAGGAGTCGAACCGATGTCGATACCGTCCTGTCCTCTCCCCACGGTGTCGTCGAGTCCGGAGCGGTGTTCGGTTGGGTGACGGAGCGGGTGCTGCCCGATGGCAAGTGGCGAATAGCTCCGTTCGAACTGATCGCCCAGTGCGACGAGCTGACGGGCGGTGGCCCGTACTCGCCTGCGCCCGAATCGTCAGCCGAGTTCGTGTTCGATCGATTACTGCTGCTTCCGCAGCGGCGGATGCGCACGATGAACTCACAGTTGCGCGATGTTGCTGCTCCCGGCGGCAGGACCGAGATGCCGACGATCGTCATGTCTCCTGCTGATGCTCATGCAAGGGGCATCGCCGATGGTGATCAGGCGAAGGTCGAATCCGATTTCGGAATCACCTTCGGCGAGGTGGCCGTCGACGAGAAGATGCAATCGGGATCGATCGGGATGCCGCATGGATGGTCTGCGCCCGATGTGGGTCGATTGACGAGCGCCGACACCGGAATCGATCCACTCACCGGAATGGTTCTGCAATCGGGTCTGCGCGTATCGGTCGAGAAATTACCGAATTGAGGCTGGTTGGTTCCGGGCGGCGCCGAGGCTCGGGCCCTTACGCGACAACGGACCCCCGAGGGGGTCCGTTGTTTCTGTGGAGCGGGTGAAGGTAATCGAAACCTCGTAGCCGACTTGGAAGGACGGTGCTCTACCATTGAGCTACACCCGCAGAAGTTGTCAGGTTATCGCCTGTTGAAGGCCACCGCGACCATCATCTGGAGGCGAGACCATCCAGGGCTGCACCCGAGGATCCCGGATCCGGGGGATCCCAAGCCGAGCCACCGGTGCGCCCACCGAGTTCCGGACACTCGCCGGCGAATGTTCCCCACGAGCATTCCCAACCGGGAACCACCCAGTTGTGGAGCATCCACACGGAATCCATGGCGCTCTTGCGCCCGCCGCGGTCACGGCACTCGTCATCGGTCAGTGCCTCTCCGCCCACGACGAGCGTTCCCTTGATGCACAGGCCGCCATTGCTGTTGTGCTGATGCCAGCGATCGTTCGCACCTGCGAATCCCGTCGGTTCACCACCGGGACTCCATACGAGATAGCTCAGGCCGACGATCTTCGATGTCGGAGCGGTGCCGTCGTAGAGCAGCTCCGAGGGATAGGCGGGGTCGAACGAGACGATGTATCGGGGGTTCGTGTAGTGGGCTCCGATGCAGGGCACGAAGCCGACCGACTTCCTGAAACCGGCGGCCTCCGCGTCGGCGACCGTCGGATAACGAAGGGCGGCCTCCCGGGCGAGGACCTGCTGTGCCGCCAACTCGTCGCGTTCGGTCTGGCTGAGTGCCACCTGTTCGGTCGGACCCCGGTGGCTGTGGCCCTCGGCGTCGAGTGTCACCTGTCCCGGTGATGCCGCCGGACCGGACAACTCGCATGCGGTCAACCCGGTGAGGACGGAATTCTCGGAATGTCCGTGATCGGTGCCGGCATGGGCAGCGGTGTAGGTCGGGGTGAGCATGACCGCTCCGATGAGGATGGCGGCGCCGGAGACGAATCCGGTGACGGCGCCGGTACCGATCCTGTCGCGCACCGGTCGATCGAGGAACTTCGGGGCCAGCAGGGAGAGGGCCCCGAGGGCGACGACTCCGAATCCGAGAGCGACACAGACAACATCGGGGGTCGAGACCGACTCGCTGCGGAGTGTCTCCGGGCCCACAGGCAACCCGACGGTCCGGGAGATGATCCAGGTGGCGATGACCCCGAGGTTCAGGGCGATCGCCGAGGCCCAGACCCACCGACGGGGTCGGTTCACCAAGAGAATGGCAAAGGCGATCTGGGCGGCACCGACGGCGATGAAGAACCAGCCGTGGGCCCAATCCTCTTCGAGATGATGGGGCGCATAGCCGAGGTGCACGGCGCCGGCGGTGGCGGAGAACACCGCGGCGATCCACCGGACGTATCGTCCGATGGTCACCGGGGTGCTCGCTGTCGTCTCTGCCGTATCGCGTGCGGTTTCCATTGGTGAATCCACGTCACCCCTAAAAATTGCCTGGTCGGGGAAGGGAGATTCGAACTCCCGGCCTCCTGCTCCCAAAGCAGGCGCGCTACCAAGCTGCGCCATTCCCCGGCGGGGTAATGGTAGCTGTCGTTGTGAGGGCCACCCGCGGCGGCCGATTCGGGGTCAGGTTCGGGATGTTTGGGCAGGTCGGCACAGGGTGCACGAGCCGGGGGATTGCGCCGGTACACTCGCCTTCTTGTGAATGCCACCGTCGAAGCCCTAGAGGGCAACAAAGTCAAGCTCTCGGTCGTAGTCGATGAGCAGGAATTCGAAACGGCAGTCGATGCCGCGTTCAAGAAGATCGCGCACGAGGTGAAAGTTCCGGGCTTCCGTCCGGGCAAGGCACCCCGTCGTCTTCTTGAGACACGTCTCGGCGCCGGAGCAGGCCGCGCTCAGGCCCTCAACGATTCGCTGCCCGACTATTACTCGGAGGCCGTCCGCGTCAACGAAGTCGATGTGATCGCTCCTCCGGAGATCGAGATCACCGCCGGTCAGGACGCAGGTCCCGTGACGTTCGAAGCGATCGTCCTGGTTCGGCCGATCATCACCGTGAGCGGCTACGCCGAGATCACGGTCGAGATCCCCAACCCGGATGCGGTCGACGAAGAGGTCGACGCCCAGCTCGAGCGGGTACGCAACCAGTTCGCCGAACTCGAGGTTGTCGAACGTGCCGCCGGTGAAGGCGATTACGTCACGATCGACATCGAAGGCAGCCAGGAGGGCGAGGTCCTCGATGGTCTCGTCGCCAGCGCCTATCTCTACGAGATCGGCACCGCCGGGATCGTCCCCGAACTCGATGTCGAACTCGCAGGCGTCAGCGCCGGCGACACCCGTTCGTTCGACGCCGTCCATCCCAACGGCGAAGAGGAGGGTCCCCTCCACTTCGAGGTGACCGTCACCGAGGTCAAGGCCAAGGTCCTCCCCGAACTCGACGACGAACTTGCCATACAGGCGTCCTCGTTCGAGACGGTTGCCGAATGGCGCACCGATCTCGTGACCCGCATGTCGCAGGTCAAGAAGGCACAGTCCCAGATGGCCGTGCGCGAAAAGATCGGCGAAGCCCTCGCCGAACTCGTGCTCGACGATCTCCCCGAACCGCTCGTCGCCGCCGAGATGCAGGAGCGTCTCCAGGACATGGCGATGCGCCTCCAGGCTCAGGGCCTCACACTCGAGCAGTGGCTCCAGTTCTCGGGTACCGAGACCGAGCAGTTCCTCGAAGACCTCAAGTCCACGGCAGAACGCTCGGCCAAGGTCGATCTCGCCCTTCGGGCCATCGCCGTCGCCGAGTCGATCGAGGCACTCGACGTCGATCTCGAAGAAGAGTTCGATGCCGTTGCCGAACGGGTCCAGCAGCCCGCCGACGTCGTGCGCGATCAGTTGACCGAAGCCGGGCACATGCCGGCCCTGCGTGTCGACATCGCCAAGCGCAAGGCGCTCGACTGGCTCACCGAGAACGTCGCAATCGCCGACGAGTCCGGAACAAAAATCTCGTTCGCCGATCTCGCACTGGCCGAGGAAGACGACGACACTGCTCTGGCCGAGGCCGTCCTGGCCGACGCTGAACCGACCCCGTCCGAGGAGGGGTAACACACGTGAACGCAACGACTGGGCTCAGTGGCCTGCAGATCAGCAACTACATCCCGAACCCATCGGTTCTGTATGAAACCAGCCGTGGCCAGACGATCCAGGCGGATCTCTACTCCCGCCTGCTCAAGGAAAACATCATTTTCCTCGGCACGCCGATCGACGACACTGTCGCCAATCTCGTGTGCGCGCAGTTGCTCCATCTCGAATCGGAAAACCCCGATCGCGACATCAACATCTACATCAACAGCCCGGGTGGCGATATCACCGCCCTGTTCGCGATCTACGACACGATGCAGTTCGTCAAGCCCGACATCACCACGATCTGCTTCGGTCAGGCCGCTTCGGCTGCAGCCGTGTTGCTCGCGGCGGGTACGCCGGGCAAGCGCATGGCCCTTCCGCACGCTCGGGTGCTGATCCACCAGCCGTACGCCGGTGCCCAGGGTCAGGCCACCGACATCGAACTGGCGGCCAAGGAAATCCTGCGCATGCGAAGCCTTCTCGAAGAGGTTCTCGCCGGACATACCGGACAGACCCAGGAAAAGATCCACCGCGACACCGACCGCGATTTTGTGATGTCGGGCGAAGAAGCCAAGGAGTACGGAATCATCGACGAAGTGATTTCGACCCGACAGCTCGCCGACAACAGCGGTCCGATCACGGCCGTTCGCTGAAGCGTCCGGAACTCATTCGAAGCGGGGGGAATCCAACGTGGCGAAATTCGGTGATGGTGGCGAGCTCCTCAAATGCTCGTTCTGCGGCAAGTCGCAGAAGCAGGTCAAAAAACTGATCGCTGGTCCGGGTGTCTACATCTGCGACGAGTGCATCGACCTGTGCAACGAGATCATCGAGGAAGAGCTGGCGGAAACGCCTGAACTCGGCTTCGACGAACTCCCGAAGCCCATGGAGATCTTCGAGTTCCTGAACGATTACATCGTCGGACAGGATCCTGCGAAGCGCATCCTCTCGGTTGCGGTCTACAACCATTACAAGCGAATCCAGTTCGGTGCGACGAACCGCGACGACGTCGAACTCGCGAAGTCGAACATCCTGCTCATCGGACCGACCGGTTGCGGCAAGACGCTTCTTGCCCAGACGCTCGCCCGCATGCTCAATGTTCCGTTTGCGATCGCCGACGCCACGGCGCTCACCGAGGCGGGCTACGTCGGTGAAGACGTCGAGAACATCCTTCTCAAGCTGATCCAGGCCGCCGACTACGACGTGAAGAAGGCCGAAACCGGCATCATCTACATCGACGAGATCGACAAGATCGCGCGCAAGGCGGAGAACCCGTCAATCACCCGCGACGTTTCCGGTGAGGGCGTGCAGCAGGCACTCCTGAAGATCCTCGAGGGAACGACGGCATCGGTGCCGCCGCAGGGTGGTCGCAAGCATCCGCATCAGGAATTCATCCAGATCGACACGACCAACATCCTGTTCATCTGTGGTGGCGCGTTCGCCGGAATCGACAAGATCATCGAGAACCGCATCGGCAAGAAGGGCATCGGCTTCTCCGCCGAATTGCGCACAGAAGCCAAGGACATGGGCAAGCTCTACACGAGCGTGTTGCCCGAGGATCTCCTCAAGTTCGGACTCATCCCCGAGTTCATCGGTCGCCTGCCCGTCATCGGTGCCGTATCGAACCTTGACCGGGAAGCACTCGTCGAGATCCTCGTCGAGCCCCGCAACGCTCTCGTCAAGCAGTACCAGAAGTTCTTCGAATTCGAAGACGTCAAGCTCGAGTTCACACCCGAGTCGCTCGATGCAATCGCCGATCTCGCCCTTGTGCGCGGCACCGGTGCACGAGGCCTGCGGGCGATCCTCGAGGAAGTCCTCAACGGCGTCATGTACGAGTTGCCGAGCCGGAACGATGTCGAGAAAGTCGTCATCGACGCCGATGTCGTTCTCGACAAGGTCGACCCGACCCTCGTGCCCCGTGAAGCCGCACCCCGAACGAACAGGCCGCGCCGCGCCGCATCCTGACGCACCGTCACCGGATCGGAATCGATCCGTTTCCGTGTCGGTCGGGCCCCCAACATCGTGAACCTCCCCGAAGCACTGCGCTATCTCGACAGTCACATCAACCTCGAGGCATCGGCCGGGATGATCCATGGTCTCTCTCTGGACCAGATGCAGAATCTCGTGCGCGTTCTGGGTGATCCCCAGACGGCGTTCAAGGTCATCCATGTCACGGGAACAAATGGCAAGGGTTCGACCGCCCGGATGATCACGGCGCTGCTCGTCGAACACGGATTGTCGGTCGGGACCTATTCGAGTCCTCATCTCCAGAAGATCAACGAAAGGATCAGCTGGAACGGCGAGTCCATCGGCGACGAACAACTCGCCGAAGTGATCACCGAACTTGCCCGGGTGGCGCCCCTCTCCGGGGTCACTCCGTCCTACTTCGAACTGCTCACCGCCGCGGCGTTCCAATGGTTCGCCGAGATCGCCGTCGATGTGGCGGTCATCGAAGTCGGACTTCTCGGGCGTTATGACGCGACCAACGTGGTCGACGCCGACGTGGCCGTGGTCACCAACATCGGTCAGGACCACACCGATGGAACCGGCGACTGGAAGGTCGCCATCGCCTCGGAGAAGGCCGGCATCATCAAGCCGGATTCGTTTCTCGTCCTGGGCGAGCCCGATACATCACTGCATCCGGTGTTCGCCGCCGAAGGCCCCCGAGGTACATGGACACGCGGGATCGACTTCGACGTTGTCGGTGACCAACCGGCGCTGGGTGGCCACCTGGTCGATTTCCGCACACCGCTCGGAACCCTCGACGATGTGTATCTCCCGCTTCACGGCGAGCATCAGGCCGAGAATGCGGCGCTGGCCATCGCGGCGGTCGAAGCGTTCTTCGATCGTCCGCTCGAACTCGACATCGTGCAAGCCGCTCTGGCGGGAGTCACCATGCCGGGCCGGTTCGAGGTCATGGCCTACGGCCCGCTCGTGGTGATCGACGGCGCGCACAATCCCGAAGGGGCGAGAGCGGCGTTGGCCACCCTCGAGAATGAATTCGATGTCGCCGGGCGACGGGTGCTGGTTGTCGGCATGCTCGGCGGTCGCGATCCGGTTCAGATGCTCGAGGAACTCGGCACCCGACAGGCTGATCTGTTGATCGCCTGCACCCCGTCGAGTCCGCGTGCGATGAGTGGCGCCGACCTTGCCGCCATCGGTCGTGCGATGGGCGTGATGACCGAGCAGATCGATGATGTCGCCACGGCGGTGCAACGGGCGCTCGACGTCTCCACCGAAGAAGACGTGGTGTTGATCGCCGGATCGCTCTACGTCGCCGGGGCGGCTCGCACGGCACTGGAATCGCCTCGAACCTGATCGCTCCTCTACATTGACGGGTCCTATGGATCGCACCCTTGTTCTCGCCAAGCCTGACGCCGTCGAACGCGGCCTCGTCGGGGAAATCATCAGCCGTTTCGAACGCCGCAACCTGACACTGGTCGCCGCCGAGCTCCAGTCGATCGACAAAGCCACCGCCGAGAAGCATTACGGCGAGCACTCCGACAAGCCGTTCTTCGGTGAATTGGTCGATTTCATCACCCGCGGTCCGGTTATGGCCCTTGTGGTCGAAGGCCCCGAGGACACCTGGAAGGTCGTTCGCACCATGATGGGTGCGACGAACCCCCGCGATGCGGCTCCGGGCACGATCCGTGGCGATCTGGGCATCCTCTTCACCGAGAACCTGATCCACGGAAGCGACAGCCTCGAGGCTGCCCAGCGCGAGATCGGGATCTTTTTCCCCAATCTGTAGTTTGTGATCCGGTGACGGAGCACTAACCTCAGCTCAGGTCGGGGTGTGCGGATGGTGGTCATCCGCGCTTTCATTGCTTCTTCGTCGCATCTTTCTCCGCATAGAGCTCCATCGGGAGGCTCACCTCATGGCTGGAAATCTTTTCTCTTCGTTCTCCTCGTCGCTCTCGAATTCGATCGCGTCCCGTTCGTCGTTGTCGAACATCGTCGGACGCGACATGGCGGTCGATCTCGGTACCGCGAACACGCTCATCTATGTGCGTGGTGAAGGCATCGTCCTGAACGAGCCATCGGTGGTGGCCATCAACATCAAGGACGGTCGTCCGGTTGCGGTCGGTATCGAAGCCAAGCGGATGATCGGGCGCACTCCGGCGCACATTCAAGCCATCCGGCCGCTGAAAGACGGCGTGATCGCCGATTTCGACATCTGCGAGAAGATGCTTCGCTACTTCATCCAGAAGGTCCACACCTCCAAGTGGGCCAAGCCGCGCATGGTCATCTGTGTTCCTTCGGGTATCACTCCCGTCGAACAGCGTGCCGTGCAGGAGGCCGCCGAATTCGCCGGCGCCCGCAAGCCCGCCTACATCATCGAAGAGCCCATGGCTGCCGCCATCGGCGCCGGTCTACCGGTGCAGGAACCGACCGGAAACATGATCGTCGACATCGGTGGCGGAACCACCGAGGTGGCGGTCATCTCGCTTGGTGGCGTGGTCACATCACAGTCGGCCCGCGTCGGCGGTGACGAGATCGATCTCGCCATCATCAATTACATCAAGAAGGAATACAGCCTTGCGCTCGGCGAGCGCACGGCCGAGGAAGTCAAGATGGCACTGGGTTCGGCCTGGCCGCTCGAGATCGAACTGCACGCC
>WLFD01000083.1 GCA_009703925.1 Actinomycetota bacterium
CATCGACGTCCGCGATCCCGGCCTCTTCGAGATCTTTGCCGAGCATCCTCCGGAAGTGGTGTTCCACCTTGCCGCGCAGGCCGATGTTCGGGTGTCGGTTGCACGACCGCTCTTCGATGCCGACGTGAACGTGATGGGTGCATTGAACGTGATCGAATCGGCGCGCAAATGTGGATCCCGCAAGGTCGTCGTGGCCTCCAGTGGCGGAACCATCTATGGCGAACCCGCTCCGGAAGCACTTCCCGTCGACGAGACTCATCCGCAGCGACCCGTGTCCCCATACGGGGTGGCCAAGAAGGTCGTCGACGATTATCTCTACGCCTTCCGGGCCCTGCACGGCACCAATTTCGCAGCGTTGGCTCTGGCCAACGTCTACGGCCCCCGTCAGGACCCGCATGGCGAGGCCGGCGTTGTGGCGATTTTCGCCGGTCGACTTCTTGCCGGTGAACCATGCACGATCTTCGGTGACGGAAAACAGACCCGCGACTTCGTCTACGTGGATGATGTGGTCGACGCATTCGTGCGGGCGGCGGATCGTGGCACCGGAGTTCTCTGCAATATCGGTACCGGCGTCGAAACTTCGGTGAACCGGCTGTACCAAGCCATGGCCGATGCCGCCGACGTGAAGACACCGGCGTCACATGCGCCGGCCCGGACAGGAGAACTGGCCCGGAGTGCGCTGAATCCCGGCCTCGCGGCACGGGAACTCGGCTGGGCGCCGACAACCTCACTCGATGATGGGACGGCTTCAGTACTTGCCTGGTTCGGCGAGCGGGTCTAGCGGAAGAGATCGTCCTGCGGTCGGCGGACGATCTCCTCGCTGACGCTTCCTGTACGCATCCATTCGGGATCGATTCCCCGCACGACGGCAACAGGAATCCCGGTGGACTTTCCCATCACGAGTTCGGCGGCGGCCGCGATCTCGTCGACGACGGCAACTTCCGTCACCTGCATCTCGCGGCCGAGCGCGTCGGGAGTCCCGCGCAGATCGACCACTCCGGCGATACCGGCACAGCCGATGGCGACGTCGGTGACGCCGCGTCGCCAGGTGCGTCCGAATGTGTCGGAGATGACAACTCCGACGTCGACTCCGGCGAGATGGCGAAGGCGATCGCGGATGCGACGGGCGGAGCGATCCGAATCGACCGGCAGTAGAGCCGCCCAGCCACGTTCCACGTTGGAGAGGTCGATGCCGGCATTGGCGCACACGAAACCGTGGACGGTTTCGCTGATGATCAACTCGCCGCGTCGGCGAAGAATTCGCACCGATTCCCGTTCGACGAGCGGCTTGTGGCTCAGCGGGTCATCGGGGTCGACGGCCACGAGTCGGTCTTCGGCCTTCGAAACGATCTTCTGTGTCACGACAATGACGTCGCCATCGACGAGCGCGGTGTCATTGCCGGCGAGTGCGGACTCGGCGATGAGGGTGGCGACATCGTCGCCGACCTTCACCTCCGGAATACCTTCGAGTCCGAAGACGGTGAGTCGGCTCATGAATTCCCTCTCATCGCATCGAGGATCGATTGTCCGAGCTCTGCGGCAAGCGCTGGTGTCTTCATGACGGTCGGTGTTACGACACAGCGCATTCCGAGCGCTTCGATCTCGGGGGCATGGGCAGCATCGGCGACGTCGATCACGAATGTTCCGGAGAACTCCCGGTAGAGGCGGGCGACTCCAACCACCGACGCCTCGTGGCCGAGTTCGGTGAGCATCCTGTCGGCCGGACCCTTGAGTGCGGCGCCGGCCACGATGGGAGAGATGGCGATCACCTGCGAGCGGCGGGCCGAAACCGCCTCTCGGACACCGGGAATGGCCAGAACCGGCTCGATGGAGACGATGGGGTTCGAAGGAGCGACGATGATGAACTCGGAATCGCATATCGACTCGATCACGCCCGGCGAGGGGCGGGCATCGGCGACACCGGCGATGCGTACGGACGACACGGGCACGCCGTGATGGCGCTGGACGAAGTATTCCTGGAAGCTGATCTCGGTACCCGCCGGGAGCGGGGGAGTGTCGGTGCCCTCGGGATCGTCTTCGGCGAGCGTGACCATGGTTCGCAACGGATCGCACGAGGCGGGAAGGATCGACAGTTCGAGATTCCAGGCGGAAGCGATCTCCCGGGTGATGGTGACGAGGTCGGCACCCTCGGCGAGACGCTGGGTGCGGTAGAGGTGGGTGCCGAGGTCGCGGTCGCCGAGTCCGAACCAGCTGACGCCGCCGTACATGTCGAGCATCGACCGTGCTTGCCAGGACTCATCGACGAGTCCCCACCCTGTCTCGGGGTTGATGGCCCCGGCGAGTGTGTAGGTGACCGTGTCGAGATCGGGCGAGATGGAGAGGCCGTGGAGAACGAGATCGTCCCCGACGTTCACGATCGCCTCGAGCTCGCGCGGTGGAACAACCTGGACCAGGCCGGCGAGCAGTCGTGCTGCTCCGACTCCTCCGGCGATTGTGGTGATCACGCCGGCGCTACGCGAGGTTGCGCTGTTGGCGGGCGACGTTGTCGAGGTCGGCTTCGACCATCATGGTGACAAGGTCGACAAACGGTGTGGTCGCCTGCCAGTCGAGAATCTCCCGGGCGCGGGATGCATCGCCCACCAGGAGTTCGACCTCGGCGGGGCGGAAGAAGCGTTCGTCGATGACGACATGGTCGCTCCATTCGAGACCGACATGTCCGAATGCGACCTCGCAGAACTCCCTGACGGAATGTGTCTCGTCGGTCGAGACGACGAAGTCGCTCGGCTCGTCGCACTGAAGCATGCGCCACATGGCGTCGACGTAGTCCCCGGCGAATCCCCAATCGCGTTGGGCATCCAGGTTGCCGAGGCGGATCTCGGTGTCGAGCCCGAGTTTGATGCGGGCCACTCCGTTGGCGATCTTGCGGGTGACGAATTCGAGTCCGCGTCGCGGGCTCTCGTGATTGAACAGGATGCCCGAACTGGCGTGCATCCCGTAGCTCTCGCGGTAGTTCACGGTTATCCAGTGACCGTAGAGTTTCGCGACTCCGTAGGGACTGCGGGGGTAGAACGGTGTCGATTCCGATTGTGGAACCTCGACGACCTTGCCGAACATCTCGCTCGAGCTCGCTTGGTAGAAGCGAACGTCGTGATCGGAAAGTCGGATCGCGTCGAGTATCCGGGTCACGCCCAGGGCGGTGGTTTCACCGGTGAGAACGGGCTGACCGAAAGATGTCTGCACGAACGACTGCGCGGCGAGGTTGTAGACCTCGTCGGGCCGCTGGCTCCGCATGATCTGGATCATCGATACTTCGTCGAGAAGATCTCCGGGTACGAGTTCGATGTCGTCCTGCAGGTGACCGATGCGCTCGAAGTTGACCGTTGAACTCCTCCGGACCATGCCGATGACGTGGTAGCCCTTCGCGAGGAGGAGTTCGGCGAGGTAGGAGCCGTCCTGTCCTGTGATGCCGGTGATCAATGCACGCTTCGTCATGGGGCCGTTCCGGGAGAGAGTGTCGCAGTCATTGCCAACACGGGAATGTCCGATCATCCTACGACGAGGCGATCGGTGGAGATGTGCACATCCTCACCTGGCGATGTGTCCGCTGGTCGATCTGGTGCTCAGGTCGCGTGGGTGGAGGATCGACGCTCGTTGAGTACGTCGAGGAGCGTTGTCTCCAGCGGGATCGTGGGCTCCCAGCCGGTGGCCTCGTGCAGTTTCGTGGGGTCACCACAGAGCACAGGAGTTTCGACCGGACGTTGGAGCGCCGGGTCGGCTTCGAGAGCCATGGAATGGCGGGCCAGTGCCACGAGCCTCTCGGCGAGTTCACCGATGGCCAGATCCCGCCCGGTGCAGACGTTGTAAGCCTCTCCGGGCTTCCCGTGGAGCATGAGAAGTCGATAGGCACGCACGACGTCCCGCACATCGGTGACGTCTCGACGCGGAGTTAGATTGCCGACGGGCACGAGATCTCCGCCGTCGCGTTCGTTCTGCGCTATCCGGTCTGCGATGGCCGGAGCCACGAAGTTGGTGCTCTGTCCGGGGCCGAGGTGGTTGAAGGCCCGGACGCGGAAGATCTCGAGGCCGTAACCCAGCCACGCCTGAAGAGCCAACTGATCGGCAGCGACTTTGCTGGCGGCGTAGGGCGTGACCGGTCGGAACGGAGCGGACTCCGAGATCGGAAGATCACCCGCAGAGACTTTGCCGTAGACATCGGCACTGCTCACAGCCAGTACTCGGGGCTGGCCGTTGGCGATGCAGGCCTGCAGAAGGTTCAGCGTGCCGATGGCGTTGGCCTCGAAGCACTTCGCCGGGTCTGTCCACGATGCACCGACATCGCTCCAGCCGCCGAGGTGGTAGACGACGTCGGGGGACACGTCGGCGAGCAGATCGGCCACTGCGGGTCCATCGAGAAGATCGGGCCCCTCTGCCCGGTCGACGGCCACCACCGTGTCGCCGTTCTCGACAAGATGCGCGCACAGATGCTGACCGACGAATCCGGCTGCGCCGGTGACGAGCGCCTTCATGTGCGTTGCCTCGTATCCCCGAGTCCGAGATCCGGAACGATTTCCGGACTGTTGCGACAGCCTAGAGCAGCACTCATCGATCCTCGACGGCCCGTCGATACAGATCCGCAAGTGAGTCGACAGTTGCGTCCCAGGAGAAACGGGCGAGGCGGTCGAGGCCGGCTGCAACGATGTCGGTCGCCACGGACTCGTTGTCGAGTACGGATGAAATTGCGGCGGCGAGCGATTCGATATTGCCGACGTCGGCCCATGCGGCAGCGGCCCCCAACACTTCCGGAAGCGCGCCGGTGCTGGTCGCGACAACCGGCGTCCGGTGGGCGAGGGCCTCGAGGGGAGGGAGTCCGAAGCCTTCGTAGAGCGACGGGTACGCGAAGACGTCGGCGCCGGCGAGGAGAGCGTCGCGGTCGTCGTCGGAGACCCAACCGAGACGGACGATCCGGTCGCTGTGCTGTGCGGCAGCGACGGCTTCGGCGACCGCTTCCGCACCCCAGCCCTCGGGACCGGCGATCACAAGACGGAGGTCCGGTCTGCTGTGCGCAAGGGAATCGAACGCGGCGACGAGGGCGGGGAAATCCTTGCGGGGTTCGATCGTCCCGAGGCCGAGCACATAACGATCGGCCCCTGCGATCACACGGCCGCGCACGGCAAGGCGTTCGCAGTCGCTCGCATCGACAGGGGCGGGCGCTCCGTTGGGGATGGCGACGACTCTTGATGGGTCGGCACCGAAGTGTTCGATGACTTCCAGGGCTACGGAACCCGACACGGTGTGAATCCAGGCGCCGCGGTGTATCGCCCGGCGGACGAGTTCGGGAACGCGCAACGTGTCCGGAGTGCAGAGGTCGGGGAACCGGACACAGGTGAGGTCGTGGACCGTGACGACCTCGGCGGCCAATCGTGCCGGTGGCACGACGAAGTTCGGACCGTGCACGACGTCGATCGACCCGGTCCAGAATTCGATGTGGGGCCGGTCGAAGTGACGCCAGGCCCATCGGAGCGGACGGGCGGCCATGGGACGCGTGGTCTGCGTCACCGATGCGGGCAGCAACGGGCGGAGAGCTCGGGCTCCTTTGTGGGTGACGGCAAAGGCCGTGACGTCGAAGCCCGGCCGGGGGAGTCTCGTGATCAGCGCATCGGTGAATGCGCCGATTCCCGTGCGCGTCCCCGCGAGCGATGTGACGTCGACAGCGACACGCATCCGCTCAGGCGCGTTCGGTGAAACGCCGGATCATGTCGCCGAGTTCGGCGGGACTTGGCGGAATCGACACACCGGTCGACTTCTCGAACTCCCGGCGCCGGACCTGCAACTGCTGGAACCCGAGGACACCGAGACCAATGGCGGTGGCGAGGGCATTGCGGACGGGTTCCGGAAGATTCTCTGAGCGCTCGACAGCCATGTTCCCAGCGTAGACGGGGTGGCCGATTTCCGGCCATGCCGGCAGTAGCTTGGATCCCGTCGTGACACCTTCGGATCCTCGCTTCGACGAATTTTTCGGCCTCGGGGCCGACTTCGGCGACAACGAGGGCCGGGACCTCTCCGGTTCCGCCCCCGCCGTCGTTGTGGTGATGGTCGCGCACGATCCCGGTTGGTGGTTCGAGGAAACCCTCGCCAGCGTCGGCGATCAGGACTATTCCAATCTTTCGGTCCTCGTGATCGATGCCGGCAGCGGCGATGCGGACGCCATACGCGAACGACTTGGCTCGGTTCTCCCGGATGCACATCTGCGTCGACTGGAGACCAACCCGGGTTTCGGCGCCGCGTCGGACGAGGTGCTCGTCGCAGTACAGGGAGCGGCGTTCTATCTGTTCTGTCATGACGATGTCCGTCTCGAACCAGACGTCGTTCGACTTCTTGTCGAAGAGGCATTCCGGTCGAACGCCGGAATCGTCGGTCCCAAACTCGTCGAATGGAGCGATCCGAAGCGGCTCATCGCCGTGGGTATGGGCTCCGATCGTTACGGCCAGCCCTCCCCGTATGTGGAGCGCGGCGATCTCGATCAGGAACAGCATGATGCCGTGCGCGACGTGTTCTACATTCCCGGTGCGGCCACCCTCGTGCGCGCCGATCTCTTCGCTGCCGTCGGTGGCTTCGACCGCGAAATGACCTTCCATGGCGAAGATCTCGATCTCTGCTGGCGCGCGCACGTCGCCGGTGCCCGGGTCATCGTCGCTCCCTCCGCCCGGGTCGGTCATCTCGAAGCGCTCGGTGTCCGTCGATCCCTCGACGATCGTCGACGTCTCCAGGCCAGGCATCGTCTGCGGGCGATGAAGGTTTCGGATTCATTCGGTACTCGGGTACGCGCATCGTTCTTCGCTTCGGTACTTGCCCTTCTCGAGATCATCCAGTCCGTGGTGCTTGGTCATTTCCGTCAGGCGCGCGACATCGCCTCGGCATGGACCTGGAACTTTCGCCATCGGTCTTCGGCGAAGGACCGGCGTTCCATTCTCGAACAGGCGCGTCGCGTACCGGACAGCGACGTAAGGGCTTTCCAGAACCGTCGAAGCGCAAGGCTGTCCGCTTTCCTGCGCGACCGGATCGGTGGCTCGGAGGCAGCGAACGGCGGGCGGGAGTTCGTTTCGAACCTTCGCGAGACTCGGGCCACATCCTCGGTGGTGGCATGGCTCTGTGTCGTCGCTTTCCTCGTTCTCGGCAGCCGCGAGTTGCTACTCGAGGGAGTTCCGGTCGTTGGTGGTTTCGCGGAGTTCCTCGGACCGTGGGAGATGTTGTCGCGTTGGACGAGCGGCTATCAGTCGGTGGGCCTCGGTTCGACGGCAGCAGCTCCGACGGGTTTCGCAATCCTCGGCACTCTGGGGATCGGTTTCCTCGGAGCGGTTGACCTGCTCCGGACGGTTCTTCTGCTCGGCATGTGGCCGCTTGGAGCGCTCGGCATCTGGCGCCTGGCGAAACCGCTCGGCTCACGCCGCGGTCGCATCGTGGCGACGATCTTCTACGTTGCGATTCCGGTTGCCTCCAACGCGATGGCCACCGGTGGATGGGGAGGCCTCGTCACGTATGGCGTCCTTCCTTGGATTCTCGGCCAGATGTTCGCCGCCGGAGGACTGGCGCCGTTCGGCCCCCGTCTCGGTGCGGCCGGACCAGGTGTTCGACCCCGACCGTGGTTGCACCGCGTTGTTGCGATCGGACTGCTGGGTGCATTGGCAGCCACCATCGAACCGTCGGTGATAGCGGTGATCGCCGTGATCTCGGTGGTGCTCGTGATTGGAAGCGCACTGACAGGCTCGCTTGTCGGCAGCGGCCGCACACTGCTGGTGGGCCTGGCGGGAGCGGCGCTGGCCGCGGTCCTGCATCTCCCCTGGAGCCTTTCGTTCCTGTCCGGATGGCAGACCGTTGTCGGCGCGACGTCGACGGGCGGTTTTTCGCTTGAACTCGGTGATGTCCTGCGATTCGGAAACGGACCCTTCGGTCGAGGTTTCCTCGGATGGATGTTCGTGATTGCAGCGGCGCTGCCCCTGCTGATCGGCCGAAAATGGCGCCTCGCCTGGGCGGTCCGCAGTTGGCTCGTCGCCGCCGCCGGTTTCGGTGTGGCGTGGGCCATCGGTCAGGGTTGGCTCGTCGGGTGGCTTCCGTCGTCTGCGGTCGTCCTGGTTCCTGCCTCGCTCGGGATTTCGCTGGCGGCGGGCCTCGGTATGGAGGCGTTCGAGGTCGATCTTCCCGATTACCGCTTCGGCTGGCGACAACTGGTCTCGGTGATGGCCGCTGTCGCGTTCGTGGGAGCGATGCTGCCGTCTCTTGCGGCGACGCTTTCGGGTCGCTGGGACCTGCCCCGGGGCGACTACCAGCGCAGTCTCGCCTTCCTCGACGGCGAATCGGACTCGGATCCGTTCAGGGTCCTGTGGCTCGGCGATGCAGCCGCGCTTCCTCTGGCCGGTTGGGTCCTCGAAGCCCCCGAGATCGATGATCTCGGTCCCGATCGAACGTTGACATTCGCAACCACGGACGAGGGGACGCCCACGATCGCCGAGCAATGGCCGGGCTCACTCGACGGTGCCACCGGGCAACTCGAGTCGGCGTTGCAGATAGCGGCCGACGGCGGCACTGCCCGCCTCGGTTCGTTGCTCGCCCCGATGGCTGTCCGTTATGTCGTTGTTCCTCTCGCTCCGGCTCCGGATCCCTACGCCCGATCGCGCACTGCGGTTCCGTCCGATCTGCTCGCGGTGCTCGACGGGCAACTCGACCTCGCCTCCATCACCGTCAATCAGGGCGTCCGCGTTTACAAGAATGCGGCGTGGGGTCCCGGGCGATCGTTGTTGCCGGTCGACACGAAACTTCCCGACGGGGGAGACGGAGCAAACATTCTCGGCGGTCGTCGCTCCGGCGCCATCGCAAAGGGCGTGGCCATCCTCCCCGAGTCGACCGGTTTCGCCTCATGGGCCGGAACGGTTGACGGTCCCGGCGAGGTTTATGTGTCCTCGGCCGGCGGCGACAGCTGGAAACTCGAGGTCGATGGCGTCCCGGCAGATCGCTCATCGGCGTTCGGCTGGGCCAGCATCTTCGATGTCGGCAACTCGGGGCGCGGAAGCCTCCACTTCGACACGCCTCTGACCCGTTGGCTGGCGTTGGCCGGTCAGGTCGTCCTTTGGATCGTTCTTGTGATCTATCTGCTGCGGGTGCGGGTGCGCGAGGAGGAGGGCAACGTCCTCGGCGAGACGAATGTCGCCATCGTTCCCGGAGGCGACAGCGCCCCTTCCACACCAGGCGGGTTCGCATGAATAGGGCATGGCGTCTCCCCGCAATCGTGGTCCTGCTCGGGTTGCTCGTCGGCGGCTGGTGGGTTCAGGATCGGAACACGTCCGCAGACACCGCTGCAGGCTCGGTGCGATTGACCGAAACGGTGCCCACGGCCTCGAAGCCCGGTTCCGCGAGTTCCACCTGGTACTGCGCCGCGGGTTCCGCGACGGGGATCGCCAGCGGTGAAGGAGCAGGGATCGCAGAGCAGGTGGTGATCGTCGCCAACGATTCCGACACCGACGCATCCGGATCCCTCACGGTGACTCCCGAGTCGGGGCCGCGTTCGATCGTGTCACTGAAGATTCCTGCCCGCAGTCGTCAGCTGGTCAGAGTGAGTGACGTCGCGAAATCGGCTTGGGCTTCGGCACTTGTCGAGGTGACGGGCGGCGAGGTCGTCGTGAGCCACGAGTTGACCGGACCTTCGGGAAAGACGGTTGGCGCGTGTGCGTCCGCGCCCGGATCCGATTGGTATTTCCCGGCGGGTACCACCCGCGCCGGATCGCGGAATCTTCTTGCGCTCTACAACCCGTTCCCGGGTGAGGCAACGGTGGACCTCTCGTTCGACACCGACGACGGAACCCGGACACCGCAGCAGTTCCAGGGTCTGGTGATCCCGGGCGGTCGGGTTGTGATCGTCGATGTCGGTGCAGTCGTCACCTTGAGGGAACATGTCGCGACAACCGTGAGTGCCCGAAACGGGCGTCTGGTCGCGGAGCAGGTGCAGACGACCGACGGCCGGGATGGAACCGACCTCGGCCTCACCTCGGTTCTCGGAGCAACGGTGCCTTCGGCAGTATGGGTCTTCGCCGACGGTTCACCCGCCGGATCCACGGTCGGCGAGACGATCTCCGTCTTCAATCCCGGTGACACCGACACAACCGTGCAGGTTCAGGTTCAGCTCGACGACCAACGGACGAACGGAACCGTCGAACCTTTCGAAATCACCGTCGCGTCACACCGATTCGCCGTCGTCGACCTGTATGCCGATCCCCGGGTCCCCCGATCTGTCGGGCACTGGGTGATAGTCAGAACGCTCGACAGTGCACCGGTGATCGTCGAACGCACTCTCACCGGCGCCAAGGGTTCCGGCCTGTCGGGTTCCAGTCACACGATGGGCGTGCCTGTCGTCGCCACTCGATGGCTCGTCGGATCGTTGGCGACCGGTGACGTGAAGGCAGCAACCTTGTCGGTGGCGAACCCCTCGGCCACGGACACCGCCACGTTCACGATTCGCTCCATCACAGGCACCGGCGTCGTCGACACCCCCGGGGCAGCCGGCATTTCGCTGGCTCCGGGAGAGCGCCGCTCGGTCGATGTCGGGGCGCTTCTCGCCGCATCCCCCGGGGCGTCTTTCGAAATCGTCTCCGATGTCGCTCTCTCGGTCGGGCAATGGCTCCAGTTCGGTA
>WLFD01000084.1 GCA_009703925.1 Actinomycetota bacterium
GACTCCCCATCACGGTCGAGTGGTGGCGCAACAACAACGATCACCTGGTGGCGACCCGATGACGACGGTCGCAGAGTTCGAAGCGGCCGTTTCGGCGCGGACCCTGTCGGTCGGTGTCGTCGGTCTGGGCTACGTGGGTCTTCCGTTGGCGGTCGGCTACGCGGAAACAGGGTTTCGAGCGGTGGGCTTCGATCTCAACGAGCCTCGCATCCAGGGACTTCGCTCCGGACTCAGCCATATCGAAGACATCGAGTCCTCCCGGATAGCCGCTGTTGTCGATGCGGGGAAGATGCTTGCGACGTCGGATCTGGCTGACCTGTCGACGGTCGACGTCATCTTCGTCTGCGTTCCCACTCCGCACGATGACCAGAAGACCCCGGACCTTTCGTTCATCAGGTCCGCGTCGGCATCGGTGGCCTCGGTGCTGCGGCCGGGGATGCTCATCATCCTCCAGTCGACGACCTCACCCGGAACGACCACGCAGATCATGCAACCGATCCTCGAGGAGACAGGGCTCCGGGCGGGTGTCGATTTCATGCTGGCGTTCTCGCCCGAGCGCGTCGATCCGGGCAACGTGCGCTTCACCGTTCGCAACACCCCGAAGGTCGTGGGAGGTGTCAACGAACGAAGCACCGAGTGCGCACGGGCGTTGCTCGAGGCGGTCATGGATGAACCCGGTCTGGTGACGTGTGTGAGTTCTCCCGACGCGGCCGAGATGACCAAGTTGCTCGAGAACACCTACCGCGCCGTGAACATCGCGCTTGTCAACGAACTCGCGGTGCTCTCGGAAAAGATGGGAATCGATCTCTGGGAGGTCATTTCGGCGGCCTCCACGAAGCCCTTCGGTTTCCAGGCGTTCTGGCCCGGTATCGGTCCGGGCGGCCATTGCATCCCGGTCGACCCCTACTACCTCTCGTGGAAGGCTCGGGCTTACGACTTCCAGACCAAGTTCATCGAGTTGGCCGCCGATACGAATCTCGGAATGGCCGACTATGTCTGCCTCCGGGTCTCGCGCTTCCTGAATCGACGCGGACAGACGCTGAACGAAGCGAAGGTTCTCGCTCTGGGAGTGGCGTTCAAGGAGGGAGTGTCCGACACGCGGAACTCTCGTGCCGTGCAAGTGATCAAGCTTCTCGAGGCGGAAGGAGCGATCGTCGATTACGCGGACCCGATGGTTCCCTCGATCACCATCTCGGGACGCGAACGGCAGTCGATCGATCCGGATGCGATCGATCCGACCGACTACGACGTCGTGCTCGTTCTCGTCAAGCACCTCTCGTGGCCAATCGGCAGATGGATCGAGAGCGGCGCACATATCTTCGATGCGGTCAACGCCGGTGGCGTGCCGACGAATGGGCAGATCGAGCGTCTCTGACGGACGCGGCCGGTTGACCGATCAGGTCTGCGGTCGCCAGCGACGCCAACGAAGGATCGCCTGCACTGCGTGTATACCGTCGCCGAAGCCGATCTTCTTGCCCTCGGCGACGGTGCGCGGGGTGTAAGGACTGGCGATCTCGATGATCCGGGCACCGAGGCGCGAGAGCTTGGCGGTCAGTTCCACCTCGACGTCGAAGCGGGTCGCCTCGAGCGTGAACTGCTGCACGTACGTTCCGCGGATGGCCTTGTGGGCCGTCTCCATGTCGGTCAACTTCGTGTTGAACGAGAGATTCGAGAGCATCGTGAGGAACCAGTTCGCAAGACGACGCTCCCACCCGAGTCCGGGCACCGGTTCGAGAAATCGGGAACCGAAGACGACATCGGCCTCGTCGGCGAGGATCGGCGCGATGAGGTCGGGGATGCGGGCCGGTGAGAGTTCGACATCTGCGTCCTGGATCACGATGATCGAGCCGGACGCTGCTTCGAAACCGGCACGCAATGCCGTTCCCTTGCCGCCGTTCGGTTTGGAGATGAGTTGCAGGCGCGGGCCGGTGCGGGATTCGACGATTCTGGCGGTTCGATCGGTGGAGCCATCGTCCACGACGATGACCTCCATGTCGAGGTCGAGTTCGCCAAGCGCATCGAGAACGGCGCCGATGGTGTCTTCTTCGTTATATGCGGCGACTACTACCGAGATCTCGGGGTTCGCGTCTGGTTCCTTCGAGATGCTCACCCGATAAGCGTACTTCCCGACCCGCGAGCGCTGGTGCGATACGCGCTGGCGGGACGGTGGCCGTCCGGCAGGCTGATCATGATCGTTCCGAGACCCCTGCTACGTTGCTTTTTCCGGGAAGTGGACAGGTATCTTCTTCACTCCAACTACCTCTGGATGCCGCAATGACTGACACAGCGCTTGGTCGGGAAGACAGTGCAGCGAATGTGTCGTCGCGTCCGTCGAACGCGATGCCCCATCTGCCGGGCCTCGACGGTCTGCGCGGACTGGCAGTCATCGGAGTGCTCCTCTTCCACGGAGGCTTTGTCTGGGCAAAGGGCGGATTCCTCGGTGTCTCCACGTTCTTCACCCTGTCCGGCTTTCTCATCACCAACCTGCTCGTGCGCGAGTGGGACCGTTCGGAGGGAATCGACCTCGGTCGTTTCTGGACCCGAAGGTTTCGCCGGCTCCTGCCTGCTGCACTCATCGCCATCGCTCTTGTGGGTGTCGTGTGGTGGAGGATCGGATCACCCGAGCAACTGAGCAATCTCCGCGTCGACATGCTCGCCGCCCTCGGCTATGTCGCCAACTGGCGCTTCCTGACCGGGGGTCAGAGCTACGCCGACCTCTTCCTCTCGCCGAGTCCGCTCCAGCATTTCTGGTCGCTGGCGATCGAAGAGCAGTTCTACGTGATCTTCCCGCTGTTCGTCATTGTCGTGATGAAGTTCGGTGGCCGACGGTTGCTCACGACACTTCTGGTGGCGGCGACCGGCGCTTCGGTGATGCTCGAGGTTGTCCTGCGAAACAGCGTCGACCGCGTCTATTACGGGACCGACACCCGGGCGGCGGAGTTGCTCCTCGGCTGCCTACTGGCGGTGTGGTGGTCCGGACGACAACGTCCACCGATCGGTAGACACGGTCACGCGAACGGCGAGGAACCGGCGCTCTGGATCGATGTGCTCGGGGGCCTCGCCATCGTCGGCATGTTCTGGGCCTGGTTCGCGGTCCCCGAAAGCTCGATGGGTCTGGCCCGGGGCGGGTTCCCCCTTTACGCATGTGGGACCACGGCGATCATCTTTGCCGTCACCAGGCGCGGGTTCGTGGCGAGGCTCCTCTCCATCGCCGTTCTTCGCTGGGCCGGGATGATCTCCTACGGCCTGTACCTCTATCACTGGCCGATCTTCCTCTGGCTCGACACGGAACGAACCGGTATCGACAACCAGGTCGTCCTGTTCGCCCTGCGCATGTCGGTGACGATCGTGATAGCGCTTGGTTCGTATTTCCTGGTCGAGGACCCCATTCGGCGCGGCACGATGTTGAAGACGGGCCGATCGGCATTGATCGCCGCCCTGGCGGGGGCGGTTCTCGTCGCAGCGGTTGCATTCATGGTCACCCTGAACCCACCCGCCAGCGAGATCCCGTATGCCAACTTCGAGGTCGGAAGTCAGCAGTCCGAAGTGATCGAAGGGGAGAGGCCGACGCAGACGATCGAACCGACGGTGGCCGGGGCGAATGCCGACTCCGTGCTCTGGCTCGGCGATTCCGGGGCCTACGATGCCGCCCCGGCCGTCGCCGCCGCGTACACGGCCAGTGGAACTCGCCAATTCGTGAGCGGTGCATTTCCCGGATTCGGACTCACGAATCCAAAGATCGATTGGCGAACGGAGTGGTCGGTGCTTGCCGGCAAGCACCGTCCGACACTCGTACTCATCATGCTCGGTGCATGGGACCTGGGTTTCCAGAAGGACAACGGGGATGCCGCCTACCTGGAGATCGTGAAGGAGGCGACTGAACTCTTCACGTCCAGGGGCGCAAAAGTCCTCTGGATCAGCATGCTCCCGGGTGGCACGACACCGACCCGCGACGTCGATCGGGTGATCGAGTTGGTTCCGTCATATTTCGCCGAGAACGTCGCCTATGTCGACATCGAATCGTCTCTCCGCCGACCCGATGGCGAGTTCGGCGACTACCCGCGTTCCTACGTCGACGCTGCGGGCCAGACCGTTCTGCTGCGCAAGCCTGACTCCTGGCACTTGTGTCCGGTGGGGGCAGCCCGGGTTGCCGACGACATCAATGCCGAAACCGCGATGATCGGCTGGTCGAACAGGGCCGCGACCGGTTGGGAGACCGGGACGTGGACCACCGACGCCCGATACGACGATCCCAAGGGTGGTTGCGTCGTCGGATGATGGATTTCCCGACGTGAGGCGTTGGTCCGACGCATGGAAACGCAGGGGAGTTGCCGGTTGTCGCCTGATCGTTGCAATCGGGCTCGTTGTCGCGATCGCCGGTTGCGGGACGACTGTGGAGACGCCGGCCGATGAAGCCACCGCTGTTGCGCAGACTCGTGAGCTCGGCCTCCCGTACAAGGTCATGTTGGTCGGTGACGGGGTCATGACCGATGCCGACCCCGGAATCCGGGCCGCCGCCGAATCCCTGGGCCCGGTGGAGGTCGACGATCAGGCGTATTGGGGATTCGCGTTGAGCAAACCCGACTGGTACGACTGGCGCACGGAGTGGTCGCAACTGATCGACACCTACGACCCTGATGCGGTCGTTGCGCTGTTCGGAGTGCACGACACGTATGCGCACGGCGTCGGTGGAGGACCTCCCGATCCGGGAGGAACCGAGTGGCAGAGCTGGTACCGACTCCAGATCAATGCAGCGATGGACATCCTCACCGATCGCCTTGCCACTGTGTACTGGATCGGCATGCTTCCGGTCGGAGACCCGGTCGCTTCGGAGCGCATCCGTGCGAACAACGAGATTGTCCGCGAGGTGGTTCAGTCCCGTCCCACAGGTCGCTATCTCGAACCGGATCCGGTGTTCGTCGCTGACGGTGGCGCCGCCCGGCTCTTCGACCCCGTGTCGGGTTTCGCGTTGCGCAAGGACGACGGTGTCCACATGTGTGCTGCAGGCGCAGGGATTCTGGGGCTTGCGCTCGCCACCGCCATTGCCGATGACCTCGGAACGGGGGTCGGAAGCGCCTTCCTCACCGGACAATGGCGCTCCACGGACTCGTTCCTTGACCACGCACCGGAGAACTGCAGGATTTCCGCTCCCTGACGGACGAACCGGTCCGGCAAGTCGCCAGACGGAAGCTCTAGTCCTTCGAGGGACCGGGATCGCTATCGGGTGGAATGGCGGTTTCCCGTTCGGGGACCTTCGACCGGATCCCGCCCCCGTCGGTAAGACGCAAGCTCGGCGACTCGATCCACCTGTGGGTGAGCCAGGCGAGTGCCGTGCTGAGCAACGAGACCGCAAGGAAGACGACGAGGAAGTTGCCTTGGAAGAATCCCCAGCCGAACCATTCCTGGACCTTCGGAATGAGGCTCTTGTGCCAGAGATAGACGCCGTAGGACACGACACCGAGCATCACCATCGGTCGTGAACCGAGGGTTGCCGACGTGAGGCGATCGGGACGGCGGCGCAGAGCGATGGGGGCGATCAGCAGGACCGAGAACAATCCGAAGGCGATCTGACGCCAGAATTCCGTGCCGTCACCGAACGAGAACGGTGTGTCGGCCGGAACTATCGGGCGGCGAAGGCCGGCGATGCAGGTGAAGGCGAAGACGGCTATCGCAGCCGCCCACCACAGGGCAGGGGACCGGACGAACGCCCGGACTCGCTGGTTGAACCGTTCGTCCCTGTCCGTTCGCGCCCGCAGGACGGCGAGACCGAGACCGAGGGCGAAGAGATCGAGTTGGCCGGGTAGCCACATGAGTGCGACGCGCCCGAACGATGGGTGAAATCCGTACATGGCCAGTCGCCAGGCCGTGCTGGCGAGATAGAGAGCCGCGCAACCAACCAGGAGCGCCGTGTCGGCGCGGAGGCGCGTCAATCGCCTGACCGCGAAATTCGCGGAGATGGCAAGCAGAGGGAGCACGGCATAGAAGGCGAGTTCGGTGCACAGGGTCCAGGCCTGCACCATGCCGCCGAAGAAGAGATCGGCGTCATAGATCTGCAGAAGGCCGTAGTAGGCGACGAACTGGTAGAGCGACGCTATGGAAGTGCCCAGGAACAGGACCATGAAAGTCAGCACGAGCCAATACGCCGGATAGATGCGTACGGCCCGTCGCAGCCAGAAACGGCCGATCCCGTCGATCGGTCGGTCGCTCAGGATTCGCTGCACGAACGGCGCCCCCAACAGGAACCCCGAAAGCACGAAGAACACGGCGACACCGATGTCGAGCTGTTCGAGAATGATGCCGAAGCGGGAATGGGTCGTGGTTCCGGTGTCGAACCCGACATGGTGGGCCACCACCGCGAACGCTGCGAGCGCCCGCAGACCGTCGATGCCGTGAATGTGAGCACGGGCAAAACTTCGTATGGACCCCATTTCCGCTTGACTTTAGTTGCACGCTGCCGGTGGGCGCTTCACAGAGATCGCCCCGTGGGTGGTGCGAGCGATGGAGTGGAGGTCTCCGAATACTGGGAGGCGAGACGGAACCGGGGCTGCGGGCGGCACTACGATCCTTGCCACACCGCACGAGGAGATCAACGCCATGCCTTGGCCCGCCGACAACGACAGCGAGCTGTTCACCCTCATCGATGCTGAACAGAACCGTCAGAACACGACGCTGCAGCTGATCGCATCGGAGAACTTCACCTCCCCGGCAGTGATGCGGGCCACCGGATCCGTTCTCACGAACAAGTACTCCGAGGGATACCCCGGCAAGCGCTACTACGGCGGCAACGAGATCGTCGATGACATCGAGGACATCGCCCGCGACCGGGTGAAGGAACTCTTCGGAGCGGAGCACGCGAATGTGCAGCCGCACTCCGGCGCCAACGCGAACCTCGGCGTCTATCTGGCTCTCCTCGAGCAGGGTGACACCGTCATGGGTCTGAGTCTCGACCACGGTGGCCATCTCACACACGGTTCACCGGTCAACATCTCCGGGCGGTTCTACAACTTCGTCGCCTACGGCGTAACCGCATCGGACGAGCGGATCGACCTCGAGGAAATGCGCGAGACCGCACTGCGCGAGCGACCCAAGATGATCATCGCCGGGGCGACTGCGTATCCGCGGATGATCGATCCCGAACCGATCCGCGCCATCGCCGACGAAGTGGGTGCGCTCTTCATGTTCGACGCAGCCCACATCGCAGGGCTGATTGCCGGTGGTGCCCATCCGAACCCCGTACCGTTCGCCGATGTCGTCACGTTCACGACCCACAAGACGTTGCGCGGCCCGCGCGGCGGTTGCATCCTGTCCCGGGCGGAGCACGCGGCCGCGATCGACAAAGCGATCTTCCCCGGACTTCAGGGTGGTCCCCTCGAACACGCCGTCGCCGCGAAGGCAGTCGCTTTCCGCGAGGCAGCCGATCCGTCCTTCAAGGACTATGCCGCCCAGATCGTGCGCAATGCAGCGGCCCTGGCCGGGGCTCTGGCCAATGAGGGTTTCCGCCTCGTGTCCGGTGGAACCGACAATCACCTTCTGCTCCTCGACCTCCGCAGTTTCGATGCGGAACTCACGGGCAAGGAAGCACAGGCCGTTCTCGATGTCGCCGGAATCACGCTCAACAAGAACACGATTCCTGATGATCCTCGTTCGCCCTTCGTGACGAGTGGTGTTCGAATCGGCACGCCGGCCGTCACGACCCAGGGCATGACGGAACCGGAGATGACGCAGATCGCTTCGCTCATCGCCCGTGCACTACGCAGTCGTACCGACGAGTCCGAACTGGCTTCGGTGCGCTCGGACGTTGCGTCGCTGTGCGCCCAGTTCACGCCCTACGGCTGATCCGGGAGTAACCGGGGCACGTGCCGAGCATCAGCGCATACCTGGTGGTGCTGGCCGTTGTGGCCGTCACCACGTTCGCGACGCTGTTCGCGGTTCGGCGTCTCGCCGTCAGGGTCGGTGCGGTGGTGCGACCCGACGAACGACGCGTCCACACTCGGCCGACGCCGACGCTCGGTGGTGTCGCGATGCTCGTCGGTGTACTGGTGGGCATGGCCGTTGCCTGGGGGATGGGATCGTTCGATGCGGTCTTCAACGGAAGCACCGAACCGCTCGGACTGGTCCTCGCTGCGATCGTGATAGCTGTCGTCGGAATCATCGACGATCTGCGCGACGTATCGGCCCCGGCGAAGATGGCCGGCATCGTGCTCGCCGCGAGCGTTCTCGTGATCTCCGGGATCTCGATCCTTGTCTTCCGCGTCCCGTTCGCCGGGGTCTTCGTACTCTCGACCGACTGGTCCTATCTGTTGTCGGTGCTCTGGGTCGTGGGCATGGCAAACGCGATCAACCTGATCGACGGACTCGACGGACTGGCCGGCGGAATCGTTGCGATCGCCGCCGGGACCTTCTTCCTCTATGCGCACGAACTCGGCGGCGAGGGCCTGCTGGCGGCCGGAAACATCGGTCCGCTCATCGCGATCGTGGTTCTCGGCGCCTGCATCGGGTTTCTTCCCCACAACTTCCACCCCGCCAAGATCTTCATGGGCGACGGCGGAGCACTGTTGCTGGGCCTGCTCATGGCGGCGTCGACGATGGTCGTGGGCGGACGAACCGATCGCAGTTTCTCGGGAAGCTCGTTCTTCTTCTTCGCCCCCATCTTCATTCCGCTGGTGATTCTGGGCGTCCCGATCATCGACACCCTGTTCGCCATCATCCGCAGAGCGCGCAGTCGATCGGGAATCTCGACGGCGGACAAGGGGCACCTGCACCATCGCCTCATGCGCCTGGGTCATGGCCATCGCCGGAGTGTGTTGATCCTGTGGACCTGGACGGCACTTCTCTCCGGCTTCGTCCTCTATCCGATCTACAGCGGCTCCGGTGACGGACTGGTGCCCTTCGGGATCGCCGCGATCCTGCTGTCGTTGTTCACGATCCTGCATCCGGGTGTCCGCCTCACCCGCCGCAACCGGTCGAGCGCCGACTGGACCGATTCCTCCGACGGACCCGTGATCGGGCCGGTCGGGCACCTCCCGGCGGATTCCGCCGGAGACGAAACCGGTGGGCATGATCCGGTGCGGGAAACCGGCCCGGAAAAGTTGCGGGGCGACGAAAACCGCGCCTAGCTTGTGAAAGCTTGCACAATGTCCCGGGAATCCCGGAGCCTCTCCCGTCAGGTCTCGCCGTGAAAAACAAAGCTGAGAACAACACGGTGACGGACGGTTCGGTGACGGACGGTTCGGTAACGGACGGTTCGGTAACAGGTTCGGAGAAGCGGGACTTCACCCGCCAGATCGGCCGTTCGACCGGTGGCTATGAACTGGCCTTCTCGCCGATGTTGCTCGCGCTCATCGGCTACGGCATCGACCGCCTGTTCGGCACGGTGCCCGTCTTCACCATCTCCCTCGGACTCCTCGGTTTCGTCGGGGCGGTCGTCAAGATCTATTTCACCTACCGTTCAGACATGGAACAGCACGAAGCGAGCGGTCCATGGGTGAGGTGACGATGTCCACGGGAACCTTCGACGGTCCCGCACCCGAGACGATGATCGTCCGCGACATGGTCAAAAAGGCCGCAATTGCAGGGCCTTTGCTCATTCTTGCGTTCGGTCTCATCTGGGGTGCAAACGGGGCTCTCTCCACCGCCTATGGTTTGGCGATCGTTGTGGCGAACTTCGTGCTCGCCGCCGCGATGCTTTCCTATGCCGGTCGCATCTCTGCCGGGCTGATGATGTTCGCCGCCTTGTTCGGCTACCTCATCCGCCTCACCCTCATCTTCCTGGCCATCTGGTTGGTCCGGGAAGCCTCGTGGGTCGAGTTGCTTCCGCTCGGGATCACGATCATCGTGACCCACCTCGGTCTTCTTCTCTGGGAGATGAAACACATCTCCCTCTCCCTCGCCTACCCGGCCCTCAAGCCCACCACTGCCTCCAAGGAGTCGTCCGCCAAGTGATCTTCGGACTCGAGTTCCCAGCAATCGAACAACTGGTCGAGTGGCCCAACGCCTTCGGTGACGAAGGCGTCTGGTACGGCTTCAACAAGATTGCGCTCATCAACCTCGTGGCCCTGGTCGCCACCTCGCTGGTCTTCATTCTCGCCGCACGGCGCAAGACCCTCGTCGACGGGACCCTCGTTCCCCGGGGACCACGCAATCTCATCGAGTCGGCGGTCAGTTTCATCCGCGATGGCATCATCATGGAGACAGTCGGGGCCGATGGCCTCCGCTACCTGCCGTACCTCACGAGCCTTTTCTTCTTCATCCTCATCGGCAACATCTTCGAGGTCATCCCGTTCTTCCACATGCCGGCCAACGCCCGCATGGCCGGTCCCGCGGTACTCGCCCTGCTCACGTGGGTCTATTTCATCGCCGTCGGCCTGAAGCACCAGGGACTCAAGTACTTCTGGAACTCGGTGGCTCCTCCCGGCGTGCCGAAGGCGCTTCTGCCCCTCGTCATCCCGATCGAGCTCCTCTCGACGTTCATCGTGCGGCCGTTCTCGCTCGCCGTTCGTCTCTTCGCCAACATGCTGGCCGGTCACATCCTTCTC
>WLFD01000085.1 GCA_009703925.1 Actinomycetota bacterium
GAGACTCGGCGCCGATACAGGTCAGTCGAGATTGTTGGCTGCGGCAGTACCGAGCGCTGCAGCGGTACCGGCGCTGATCACCGTCATGCAGGTGCGGGCGAATCCGAGCCCCCGGCCACCGAGAAGCGCAGCTCCGGCATCGCCGATATCACCGAAAGCCGACATCCGGGCCCAGGTCTCGACGGGCTCGCCGCGGTCGAGCGCCCGCAGCGTGCCCAACCCCAAGGCAAGGTCTCTGGCCCCGAAACCGCGGATGATCATTTTCGTCCGCCGATCGCGGGCGGGGTCACCGATCCACGCGCCGCCGGCGATGCCCGGTGCGGCGAGCAGCACCGCCCCCACGACAACTCGGGCGGCTGACAACATTCGGAGTACCTGACGATGATCCACGGTCACAGTCTTAGCGGCTGGGAGGGAGGATGTATGCGTCGAGTGGAGCGATGACGACGCCATCCTCCTTCGCCTTCCGGACGAGCTCGACGAGATTGTCGTAGAGATCGTCCCTGAAGTGGGACAGAACGATGTCTCCCGGCCGGAATTTCTGACCCTGTTGGAACTGGACCATTCCGTCGTTCAGGGCGACCCGCCATCGCAGGACCGCCATCGCTCCACATTGGGCCGCCACGCGCTGGGTGGTGGCGTTCTGCACGCCGTAGGGGGAACGGAAGATATGGCCCCTCGCCAACCCCATCTCGGAGATCACATCGAACATTCCGCAGATTTCGCGACGTTGGGTATCGGCGGAGACCTTTCGCAGGTCCGGATGGGATCGCGTGTGTGAATTGATCGAACCACCCGCCGAGGCCACCCGAGCGAAATAGGCGGGATCGGATCGAACGGGTCCCTCGTTGAGGAACAGGGTCGCCGGGATGTTGTTCTCGATGAGGAACGCCGGCACCCTCGGGTCCCTCACCATCCCGTCGTCGATGGTCAGGAAGATCACCGGATCGGTGGTGTCGATGTGATCGATCAGCGGGGCGAGTCCGTCGACGGGGACGATCGGGGATGACGGTCCCTTCGGCAGCGGCGGCACCGGCGGAAGGGGTGGGAGCGTGGTCGGTGTTGTTGTCGACGGCGCCGATGTCGAGGTCGGCGGGATTGTTGTCGTCATCTCGGTCCGGTCCGTCGGGGAGGACCCGATGCCGCGATCGACGCGGGTGCAAGCGGTCGTTGCGGCGAGGATCAGGGCGGCTGCGGCCGCGCCGACAACCGCAATTGCAGGTGTGAACCGCGCACGGTTCCGGAACGGGAGATTCGGAATCAC
The DNA here is from genome assembly GCA_009703925.1 of Actinomycetota bacterium. Lineage (GTDB taxonomy): Bacteria > Actinomycetota > Acidimicrobiia > Acidimicrobiales > Acidimicrobilacustridaceae > Acidimicrobilacustris. The sequence goes on from WLFD01000085.1 coordinate 1,265, forward strand.
GGTCCGTGAAGGTTAGGCCCGTGTATGGGGGAATGGGCAGGCAACCCTGCTAAGGTCTCGCACCGGCCCACAACTTCGTTGCTGGCCCGGAGCAGTTAGCAAAGTACGCCGTAAACCGCAGTAAGCACGGACCCGTAGCTCAGTTGGCTAGAGCACTTCCTCGACACGGAAGGGGTCGCTGGTTCGAGTCCAGTCGGGTCCACCAACGTTGCAGAGCCTGCAACCAGCCAGCACCTTCAGATTGAATTCTCGGGGCCACCTTCGGGTGGCCCTTGGTCTAAGCGACAGAAAGTTCAAGGGGGAACCGCAATGCTGACTCCGTTCGATGATTTTCCTGTCCACCAGACGGGTGATCCGATTGCGCACACCGCAACCGGCGATCCGAACCATTACGACCGCTATTTCTTCAACGGCTTCGACCGCGAGGGTGCGTTCATGCTGGGCGGGGCGATGGGGCACTACCCGAACCGCGGTGTGATCGATGCGGCGTTCAGCATCACCATCGACGGCATCGAACACTCGGTGTTCGCCTCCGGGCTCATGCCGGCCGACCGATCCACAACGGTGGGCCCTCTCTCGATCGAGATCATCGAACCGCTGCGTTCGTTGCGGTTCGTCGTGGCGCCGAACGAACTCGGGATCACCGCCGATCTGGTGTTCCGGGCGCGAACCGCGGCCATCGAGGAACCGAAGCAGACGATCGTCCGTGATGGCCGACTGGTGATGGATTACACACGGCTCACCCAGTGGGGCACGTGGGAAGGAACGGTCACGATCGGCGATCGGACAGTCATCGTCGACGCCGAATCGACCTTAGGGGTGCGCGATCGTTCATGGGGCGTGCGCGGCGTAGGGGTGCAGGCTCCGACGAACTTCCCGCCGGCCGCACCCGAGGTGTTCTGGCTCTGGGCCCCGCTCCATTTCGACGACGTATGTACGCACCTTGCCCTATTCGAACGCTCCGACGGAACGCGTTGGATGGAATCGGCGCTCGTCGTACCCGTCCTCGAGACGGCCGATTCACCCACGTGGGGCGATGTGCCGAAGCCCGAGGAACTCGAAGGCGTCCGCTACGAGTTGCAGTGGCAGGAGGGTCGTCGAGAGATGGAAACGGCCGCGCTCGAAGTGACGCATGCCGACGGCTCGGTCGACCGCATCGAATTCGAGCCGCTGTACACCTTCCGCATGCGCGGCATCGGGTACATGCATCCTCAGTGGTCCCATGGTTCGGTGCACGGTCAACTCGAAGTGGGGGGCGAATCGATCGCACTCGCCGATTTCGATCCGCTCGATCCGAGTTGTATTCACATCCAGACGCTGTGCAAGGTCCGGATGGGTTCGCGCGAGGGCATCGGTGTGCTCGAGCAACTCGCGTTCGGTCCCCACGCCCCCACGGGTCTCACCGGCATCATCGACGGTTACCAGCCTCCGTCGTGACACCTACCCCTGCCTGACGGCGATCATCGCCCCTGATGTGGTCACTACTCCGACGTAACCCGTCGTTTCGCAGGCTGTTCTCCGCCCAGGTGATCAGTTATGCCGGCGATTGGTTCGCGACTGTCGCGGCCATCGGTCTGCTGATCGACGCGACGGGATCCGACCTCCTCGCATCACTGTTCTGGGTGGCCCAGAGCCTGCCGACCTTCGTGATGGGTCCGTTCGCGGGCACGGTGGCGGATCGGTTCGACCGCCGCCGGATTCTGATCGTCGTGTCGTTCGCCCAGTCGGCGACGGCGCTGCTGTTCCTGCTCGCCGGGGCGGGGTTGCCCTGGATGGTCTTCGTCGCGCAGGGTGGAATCACCCTGCTCGGTGCCTTCTTCGGACCGGCGGCGCAGGCCGGTGTGGCCAACATCGTCGACGAGGAGGATCTTGCGACGGCGACGGCGATGATGGCGGCGACATGGGGAGCGATGCTCGCCATCGGTGCGGCGCTCGGTGCCGGGTTCACGGTCCTGTTCGGACGCAACGCAGCGTTCCTTGCCGATGCCGCGAGTTTCTTCACCGCAGGGCTGTTGCTGCTCTCCATCCGTCGGTCGATGCAGGCGGATTCCCGAGGCGAACAACGCACGGAACGCATGCACCCGATCACCGACACCATCGAGGCGCTTCGCCATGCCCGCCGACATCCTGCGATCCTCGCACTGTTCGGATCCCATATCGGTTTCGGATTCGGTGCCGGAGTGGTCGGACTCCTTGCCGTGCTCGCCACAGAGAAGTTCGACGGGTGAGATGGGGCGACCGGGCTTCTGCTGGCCGGTCGAGGTCTGGGCGTGCTGGTCGGCCCCCTGCTCATCCGTCGGCTCGTCGCCCGCGGCATTCACGGAGTTCTTCTCGCCTGCGGTCTGGCCGCCATCGGCTACGGAACGATGTACCTGGGGGTGGCGCTCGCTCCGTACCTGATTGTCGCCGCGATCGGTGTGGCGCTCGCCCATATGGGTGGTGGCGCCCAATGGGCGTTGACGACGTACGGACTCCAGTTGCTCACCCCGGATGCACTGCGGGGTCGAATCTTCGCCGCCGACTTCGCGCTGGTCACCCTCGCGATGAGCCTGTCGCTCGGGTTCGCCGGTTTGCTGGGCGGCATCATCGGCCCGTCGCTCACCATTGGCATCATCGCAATTGTGAGTGTGGTGTGGGGCAGCGTGTTCCTCGTCATCACGCGAAATCTGCGGGCAGATGCCGAAGCCGAAGCAGCTGCCGTATCAGCCGGATCGGTGCGAGTGGCTGAGCTTCCCTAAACGGTCACCGGTCGAACTTCGACCGGAATGCCGTTGAGTACTGCGTTGCCGGAGAGAGGGTCGATCATCTCGGGGTCGGTGAGCAGATTCGAGTTCACGCCGGGCCGGAGCGAGGCTATCGCCGATGCACTTCCCGGCCGATCGTGGCCCCAACCGTGGGGGAGGCTCACGACGCCTTTCGTGATCTGGTCGGTGATTTCCACCGGAGCCACGAGAGTGCCGACGCTCGAGGTGACTTCGGCGTCGCTCCCTTCGACGAGACCCAGACGGGCCGCGTCATCGGGGTGCAGTTGCAAGGTGCACCGGAACTTGCCCTTGGCCAGAACATCGATGTTGTGCATCCACGAATTGTTCGACCGGAGATGACGACGGCCGATCAGAACAAGCGCATCGGGATCGGCGAGTGGACCCGAGAGCGAGGCGAGCAGACGTTCGAAGTCTCCGATGATCGCGGGGTTCGCCAGTTCGATCGTTCCCGACTGTGTTCGCAGCGCAGCGGGCAAGCGCGGCGTGAGGGCCCCGAGGTCGATGCCGTGTGGCGAGTCGCGCAACGTGTCGAGGGAAATCCCGTCGGGAACGGCACCGAACCAGTCCCCGTAAGCGCCGGTTCGCATCATGACGTCGACCAGATGGTCGACCGTCGACCGGTCGGGATCGGCGGTGACGATGGCACGGAGTTCCTCGACGGTGCGATCGGCGATGGGTGAATCGGCTGCGCCGATAGCGGCCTGCAGCGCGCCATCGAGCATCATCGCGTCGAGTACCGCCGGATCGCTGCCGGCCTCGGGGCCGGTGGCGATGAGGGCGAGACGACCGAGGATCTCGTGTTCCTGCGGCGAATCGGTTTCGAACAGCGGACCGGACCATTCGGCGAAGTTGCGAACGGCGAGGCTGAAGAAAGCCATGTGATAATCGCTGCGCTCGAGAGCGGACGGCGGCGGCAGAATCACGTTCGCGTGACGCGTGGTCTCGTTCCGATAGGGATCGACGCACACCATGAACTCGAGTTCACCGAGTGCGGCATCGAGTCGTCCGGCATGTGGGGTCGAGACGGCGGGGTTGCCGGCCACGGTCACGAGCGCCCGCACCTGTCCCTCGCCGGGGGTGAGGATCTCCTCGGCCATCGTGGCCACAGGGAACTCGCCACGGATCTCGGGATGGTTCCTGACCCGACTGTGACGGCGGCCGGTGACGAAACCCCGGCCCTTGCCCTTTCCGCGACCGCTGTCGTGGGCGGGCAGCGGGAACATCGCTCCGCCGGGAGAATCGAGATTGCCGGTCACGATGTTGAGCACATCGACAGCCCATGAAGCGAGCGTGCCGAACGCGACGGTGTGGGTTCCGATCCGTCCATAGACAGCTGCCGTCGGGGCAGCCGCGAGTTCGCGGGCGATGCGGCGGATGGTGTCGGCGTCGATCCCGGTGATGGGGGCCACGATCTCGGGTGAGAACGGCTCCACCGCCTCGATCACCTCCTGCATTCCGGAGGTCAGGGCGACAACCCGTCCGGTATGGACGAGGTCTTCGGCGAACAGGACATGCAGTATCGCCACGAGTAGGTGAGCGTCGGTTCCCGGACGAATGGCAATCCATTCATCGGAGTTCTGTGCCGTTTTGGTGTTGCGGGGATCGACGGTGACGATGCGTCCTCCGCGCTCCCGAATCGCTTCCATGCGGCCCGGGAAATCGGGCGCCGTGCAGAGGCTCCCGTTTGATTCGTACGGGTTGGCGCCGAGCATGAACAGGTAGTCGGTCCGGTCGAGATCGGGCACCGGCATCAGCAACGGATTGCCGAACAGGTAACCGCTCGACACGTGCTTCGGCATCTGGTCGACCGTGGAAGCCGAGAAGACGTTCTTCGTCCCGAGAGCTTTGACCAGCGGCCCGTTGAAGATGACAGGGCCGAGAGAATGGACGCTCGGGTTGCCGAGATAGACCGCCACGGCATCGCGACCGTGGGCGTCGATGACACCGCGCAGTCCTTCCTCGACGACAATCCAGGCTTCGTCCCAGGAGACTTCCTCCCATGTGGCGGTGGCGAGATCGTCGCCACGGCGAACCACGGGCATCCGGAGTCGATCGGGATCGGCGTGGAGTCGATGCAGCGCCGATCCCTTGGGGCAGATGAAACCCTTGGAGAAACTGTTGTCCCGGTCACCGCGGATACGGACAACGGTTCCCTCGCGAACGGTGAGCTCCAGTCCACAGGTCGCTTCGCACAGTGGGCAGGATCGGTAGTGCAGCGTCTCGTCGGCCATGGTTCTCCATCCGGGGGAGGGGTTCGCTCCGGCATCGTAGGCTTTCCATCATGCGTGCGATCGTTCTTGAGGAATATGGCGAAGTCGAAGTTCTCCGGTTGACCGAGGTGACCGATCCTGTTCCCGGCCCCGAAGAGGTCCTTGTCGAGATCGTTGCGACTGCGCTCAACCGCGCCGATCTGCTCCAGCGTCGGGGGCTCTATCCGAGTCCGTTGCTCGCCGGGTTCGCACCGCCGGCCCCGGAGATCCCCGGGATGGAGTTCGCGGGGAGGATCGCCGCCCTCGGTGAACGGGTGAACTCGTGGTCGATCGGTGACGAGGTCATGGGCATCGTCGGGGGCGGGTCCTACGCCGAGAAACTCGTCGTGCACGAGCATCAGGTGCTCCGGGTGCCGCCGACGGTTGCGCTTTCCGACGCGGCGGCAATCCCGGAGGTGTGGATCACCGCATTCGATGCCCTGGTTGTCCAGGGGGGCCTCACCTCAGGGCGGGTTGCACTTGTCCACGCCGGTGCGTCCGGTGTCGGGACAGCGGCGATCCAGATCTGCAGGGCGATGGGTGCACGCGTGATCGTCACGACGTCATCGAAGAAACTCGACGCGTGTCGGGCACTCGGTGCCGACCTCGCCATCGACTATGCGACGGAAGACTTTGTCGCCGCGGCGAGCGCCTTCACCGGAGGCGTCGGAGTCGACGTGGTGCTGGACGTGATCGGTGGTGACTACGTCGACCGCAACATCGCCGCGATACGCGTGGGTGGGACAATCGTTCAGGTCGGGACGATGGGCGGCGGTCGCACCGAGGTGAACATCGGAATGATGTTGCCGAAACGGGCAACGATCATCGGTACGGTGCTGCGTTCGCGTCCGCTGGCCGAGAAGATCGCCATCAGCCGGCGATTCGCCGCCGAGGTGCTGCCGCTGTTCGACGCAGGGCTTGTGCGCCCGGTGATCGACTCGCGCTACGCCCTTGCCGACATCGGCGCGGCCCATGCGTACATGGAGACCAATGCCAATGTCGGGAAGATCCTGATCGACGTCTAGCGCTCTTCGATGGGCACGTAGTTGCGCACGTCGGAACCCACGTACAACTGACGGGGGCGGGCGATGCGCACGTTCTGGTCGAGCATCTCGTTCCAGTGGGCGAGCCAACCCGAAACACGCGGGATGGCGAACAACACCGTGAACATCTCCATCGGGAAGCCCATCGCCTGGTAGATCAGACCCGAGTAGAAGTCGACGTTCGGGTAGAGCTTGCGGCTGACGAAGTAATCGTCGGCGAGGGCCGTCTCTTCGAGCTTGAGTGCGATGTCGAGCAACTTGTTCTTGCCGGTCACCTCGAACACGTCGTAGGCGATCTTCTTGATGATCGTGGCCCGCGGATCGAAGTTCTTGTAGACGCGGTGTCCGAAACCCTGGAGGAGGCCCTTGCCGGCCTTCACGTCGGCGATGAACGGTTCGACGTTGTCGATCGTGCCGATCTCGGTGAGCATGCGGATGACGGCTTCGTTGGCACCACCGTGACGGGGGCCGTAGAGGGCGGCGGCAGCCGCTGCGGAAGCGGAGTACGGATCGGCGTGGGCGGAACCCACGACGCGCATCGCCGTGGTGGAGCAGTTCTGCTCATGATCGGCGTGAAGGATAAACAGCACGTCGAGCGCACGGGAGAGGACGGGGTTTGCCTCATAACGGGGCTCCGCGACCTTCCACATCATGGAGAGGAAGTTCGAGGCGAAGTCCATGCTGTTGTCCGGGTAGACGAACGGCATGCCCACACTGTGGCGATGGGCGCCGGCGGCGATCGTCGGCATCTTCGCGATCAGGCGGATGATCTGCTTGTAGCGGCTCTCCTCGTCGAAGATCTCTTTTGCATCCGGGTAGAAGGTCGACAGCGCGGCGAGGGTCGAGACCAGGATTCCCATGGGATGGGCATCGTGGTGGAAGCCCTCCATGAAGCGCTTGCGGACGTTCTCGTGGATGAACGTGTGATACGTGATGTCGTGCTGCCAGGCGGCGTACTGCTCGGGCGTGGGCAGATCGCCGTGGATCAGCAAATAGGCGACTTCGAGGTACGTCGAGCTCTCGGCGAGTTGTTCGATCGGGTACCCGCGGTAGCGGAGGATGCCGGCTTCGCCGTCGAGTTCGGTGATGGAGCTGGACGCGGCCGCAGTGGTCGAGAACGACGGGTCGTAGAACCAGATTCCGGGCAGCAACTTCGACCACTTCGCAGCGTCGACGCCACCGTTCTCGATGGGGATCTCGATCGACTGACCGGTTCGGTTGTCGGTGATTGTTACGCTCTCGCTCACAAAGGCTCCACTTGGGTGAAAAGTCGGCAGGAAGAGGTCGACGGACATCGGCCGACTTCGGTGCGATTCACTCGCATACTAGTGGCCTTGGCGAGGCGGTGATACAGCCCGCGGCGCAGAAACGCCGGGGATCAGAGCGGTGTGTTGTCGTGTGAGCGCGGACCGAGTTTTTCGCGCTTGTTCTCGAGAACGGCCAGCGCCGCCGCGATCTCCCGGCGCGTGTCGGCCGGATCGATGACCGCATCGATGAATCCCCTGTCCGCAGCGATATACGGATTGAGGAGACGAGCTTCGTAGGCGGTCTCGAGCTCGAGTCGTTCTTCGGGGGTGGCTCGTCGATGGAGGATCTCGACGGCACCTTTCGCCCCCATGACGGCGATCTCCGCCGAGGGCCAGGCAAGGGCGAGATCGTTGCCCATCTGCTTGGAATCCATGACGATGTAGGCCCCGCCGTAGCTCTTTCGCAACGTCACGTTGACGCGCGGAACTGTTGCCCTTGCGTAGGCGAACGCCATCTGTGCCCCGTGACGGATCATCCCGCGCCATTCGAGGTCCTTGCCCGGGTAGAAGCCGGGGGTGTCCACCAGCGTCACCAGGGGAATGTTGAATGCGTCGCAGAAGGAAACGAACCTGGCGCCCTTCTGGGAGGCGGGGATGTCGAGCGTGCCGGCGAGTGCACAGGGCTGATTGGCGACGAATCCGATTGGTCGACCCCCGATGGAGGCGAACGCTGTCACCAGATTGGGAGCCCAGGCCGCCTTCTGTTCGAGGATCTCGCCGTCATCGGAGAGCGAGCGCATCACCGTGCGGACGTCGTAGCTGCCGGTAGCGGTTGCCGGAATGATTGCGCCGGCCTCGGGGGTGAGGCGATCGACCGGATCGTCGGTGGGAATCACCGGCGGCAGTTCATCATTGTGTGACGGCAGGTAATCGAACAGTGCGGCGACGGCCTCGCGGGCAGCGTCATCATCGGCGACGACGACGCTGGCGACTCCGGTGTGCCGGGCGTGATTGGCGGCGCCACCGAGATCCACCGCTGCGATCGGCACGCCGGTGAACTGCCGGACCATGTGTGGGCCGCTGACGAATGCGTAGGCCTCTTCGGTCATGACGACGTGGTCGGCGAGGCCAAGCATGAGTGCTGGTCCGGATACCGCAGGACCGCTGACGGTTATGACGGTGGGGACGATGCCCGAGCACGCGGTGAGGGCTTTGGCGGCCTGTCCCCATCCGTGCAGCGCGGCAAGTCCTTCGCCGATGTCCGCGCCGGTGGACGACAGTTCGACGACGACCGGCAGTCGTTCGGCAAGGGCTGCGTGGGCCGCTTCGGCGATGGATTCACCGTCCCGCGGCGAGAGGGCACCGGCCTTCTCGGTTCGACCGATGCGGACGCGCACGATGGATCGCAGCCCGTGGATCGTGTCGATGGAGGTGATCTCCGCCCGTACGACGCCGGGTACCCGCGACCGCAACTGCACGGTGTGACCCGTGGATGGTGGCGGAGGCGGGGGAGGTGTCATCGGGAGAGGATTTGCTGGGGGGTGTTCGAGATGTGCGGCTCAGGACAGCCGGGCAGGACGGATTCCCGGATGGCGGGTGGCCCGATCGGCGATGACTTCTCGGAGCACATCGCTGACTGCACGGGCAGGAGTCGAGAGTAACCCCTTGCGGCGGGTTGTGAGGCCGACCGAGCGTCCGGTCAGTCCCTCGATCGTCATCGTTCGCCAATTGCCTCCGAGCCACAGCGGGATTGCGGTGGCCGGCACGATGGCCGCGCCGAAACCCTCGAAGACCATCGAGGTCATGAGGCGCGTGCCGTCGATCTCGGCTTTTGCCACCAGCGAGTATCCGCGCTCGGCCATCAGGGTCTCCAGCAATTGCCGGAAAGGCCGGCTTGCCGGTTCGAGGATGAGGGGCATCCCGTCGAGATC
>WLFD01000086.1 GCA_009703925.1 Actinomycetota bacterium
AGGGTCGCAACATCGTCGGCGAGTTCCATCGCGTAGCCGGGGAATCCCGGATCGGAATGGGCCACGGTGCCGACGCCGGCGGCGTGAGGGTTGAGGCCGGTGAGGAACGCAGCGCGGGTGGGGGAGCACATGGGGGTGGAATGGAAATCGACGTACTGCAGACCCGCCCCGGCGAGGCGATCGATGTTCGGTGTGTCGATCTCGCTGCCGTAGCAACCGAGATCCGCATAGCCGAGGTCGTCGACCAGGATCACGACGACGTTGGGTGCGCCCTTTGGCGACTCCGGCCGCGGCGGCCACCACGATTCGGACGTGGCGAAGACCCGTCCGACCTTTCCACCGAAACCTTTGTACGCGCCATCGACCGATTCGGTGTCGGACACGTCAGCGACCGCCACTTCCGGCGACGAGCGTGCTGACCTGGAAGCCTCCACACACGGTGTAGGCGGCTGCGAATGTCAGGGCGGCGGTGTCGTCGGGCGGGAACACCTTGATCTTGGCCGACTCGGCTGAACACGAACCGCCACCGACGCCCGGGTTGGTCGTGTGAAGCGTTGCGCTTGCGGTTTTGCCGGGGGCGATCGAGACGGTTGTTCCTTCGGCACCTTCGCGGCCGGCGGGCTGTCCGATCTGGTTGCCCGCCGAGTCGAGAACCGAAACTCCGGGGAATCCGCGCAGCTCACACGTGCGGGTGCCGGTGTTCGTGAGCACCAGGGGTGTGTAGACCTGCCCGGCGCCTGCATTCGGTTCGCCGAGTGAAGCCGACAACTCGTTGGTGGCGCAGTGGATGCTGGCGACGGTTGCCCGTGTCGAGCTTGTCGAAGCGGCGCTCGTGGTGGTGGTGGGGCCGGTCGAGGATGTCGAGCTGGCATTTGTCGTGTCGGATCCGCAGCCGGTCAGGGCGAGACCGGTCACTGCGGCGGAGATGATGGCAAGACGAAGTAGGCGCATGGCCCAAGGCTAGGGGCTGAGGCTCGATCGGTCGACGGATCGGGAAGGGAGATCGATGCGTCGCCGAAGCGGTCCGGTTTGGGACAAGATGGGCGCTGGTCTCCAGAACGGAAGCCAGCGCACGAGGGGGACAGCTGTGAATGCCGATCTAGTGGCCGAGTTCCAATTCACCGGTCAGGACGTACCGTGGTTGCTGGCGGATCTCGCCGAGCGCCGACCCGATCACCCGGTACTCATCTGGGAGCCGAAATCCGGAGACGGGCGCTCCTGGACCTATGCGGAGTTCTGGTCCGATGTGCAGCGTCTCGCCGCCGGCCTCGCCGCTCGGGGAATCGTCAAGGGCGACCGGGTCATCATCCACTCGGACAACAGCCCCGAGATGGTTCTCTCCTGGTACGCATGCGCCACGATCGGCGCCGCCGGTGTCACCACGAATACACGCTCGGTCGCGGCGGAGATGAATTACTTCATCACCCACACGAACGCCGTCGCCGCGATCACCCAACCGCAGTACGCGGCAACAGTCGCCGAGAGCGGACCGGATCTTCGCTGGATCGTCGTCACCGACGACAACTCCGGTGAAACACCAACGCCGGAGCAGGCGGCGCACGGTCTCGATTCGTTCGCATCCCTGTTTGGTGAGGTCGACGATTGCCCGCGGCGCGATCCCGAGCCGATGCTCCCCGTCGGTGTGATGTTCACATCGGGTACGACATCGCGTCCGAAGGCTGTTGTGCACACGCACGCGAACATGCTGTGGGCTACGCGGGTGGGACCGAACAACATCGGCATGCACCCGGATGGCGTGTATCTGATCTATCTCCCTTTCTTCCATGTCAATGCGCAGAGTTGGTCGATGTGGAGCACGCTCGGAGCCGGCGGAACGATCGTGCTTCAACCGAAGTTCTCGGCAAGTCGCTTCTGGGAAGTGATCGTCGAGCACAACGTCACCCATATCTCCCTGATCCCGTTCGTCTTCAACGCTGTTGCGGGTAAGCCAATCCCGGAGAACCGACTCGAGGTCGGGGTGTTCGGTGCCGTGGTGCCGCCGCTCGAGCAGATGCTCGGATGTCGGGTTCTTCCCGCTTACGGCATGACCGAAACGGTCACCCACGCGACGAGTTCCGGTCTGTTCGGCAGTATCCCTGTCGGCTCGTTGGGCAAGGCGACTCCCGGATACGAAACGCTCGTTGTCGATCCCGAGACCGACGAGGTCGTCTCCGACGGTCGCGTGGGCGAACTGTGGCTCCGCGGCACCCGCGGGATCCAGTTGTTCCTCGAGTACTACGACAATCCGGAAGCGAACGCGAAGAGCTTCACCGACGATGGTTGGTTCAAGACCGGCGACATGGTCCGCATCGGTGAAGGCGGCGCGATCTTCTACACCGAGCGCGACAAGGACATGCTCAAGGTCGGCGGAGAGAACGTCTCGTCGAAAGAGGTCGAGGATCTCTGTCGCACGGTGGCCGGTGTCGGCGAAGTCGCCATCGTCGGTCGCTCCCATCCGATGCTCGATGTCGTGCCGGTCGCATTCGTGATCAAGGGTGCGAATGCGCCCGACGACGCGGAACTCGAAGCCACCGTCATCGAACTCTGCAAGAAGAACCTCTCCGATTTCAAGGTTCCCCGCGCCGTGTATTTCGTCGATGACTATCCGAGGGCCACCCTCGACAAGATTGCCAAGAACCAGTTGCGCGACATGGCCGATGCCATGCCCGAGCCTTTCTAGAGGAGCACCGTGACCCTTTCGAGTTTCGACGAGTACCCGATCCATCAGGTCCCCAAGCCGATCGCGCAGTCGGGGACAACCGATCGCAACGCCTACGGGCGTTACTGGATGGGGGCCACCCATCGCGAGGGTGCGTTCCAGGTCGAGGTGGCGTTCGGTCGCTATTCCAACCTCGGCGTGCAGGACACCTCGGTGTCGATCGCGCGCGATGGCAAGCAGTACGCCTTCCACGGTTCGTGTCGTGCGCCCTCCGATCCGATGGACACGAGTGTTGGTCCGATGCGTCTCGAGATCGTCGAACCCTTCCGGCAGCTGCGTGTCGTCGTCGAACCGAACGAAACCGGAATCACGTGCGATCTGCGCTGGCGGGCCCGCGTGGGCGCGCTTCTCGAAGATCACACGGTGATGGTCGATGGACCCCACACGATCCTCGACATGGCCCGGTATCTGCAGTTCGGAACATGGGAGGGCCACGTCACAGTCGATGGCGAGGTCACCGAGCTGCGTCACGAGGAAGTGGTCGGAATCCGCGATCGTTCGTGGGGCGTTCGTCCGGTCGGTTCGCCGACTCCGGGACGACCCAGCGCGAGTACTCCGAACGCATGGCTCTGGTCGCCGATCCACTTCGAGGATGAATGTGTCGTGGCCGGTTGGTTCCAGCGTCCCGGCGGCGTCTTCTGGCGCCCGGACGGGCATCGCATCGGCATCGTCGATCCGATTCCGCAGTCGGTCTCGCTCGACGATCCGTCCGTCAGTCGTTTCGATCCTGTGGGTCAGCAATTGACCTTCAAACCCGGGACCCGTTGGGTCACGAGCGCATCGATCGATCTTGTCGGCGAGGACGGGGCGGGTATGCAACTCGAACTCGAGCCCCTCGGCCGTTTCGACATGAGGGCCCTCGGCTACATGAATCCCGATTGGGGCCACGGAATGTGGCACGGCGAACTGGAACTCGGTCGGGAAGACTGGTCCTTCGACGAGATCCACCCTCAGGACCCGACGCATCAGCATGTTCACCACATCGTGCGGGCCCGCTTGGGCGACAAGGTCGGCGTCGGGATCTTCGAGCAGATCATCTTCGGCCCGCACACGCAGTTCGGGTTCAACGACATCCTCGACGGAGCTGCGGGCTGACCCGCAGATAGGCGAACCGACCGTGGCGGATGAGGAGAGGATTCTCGAATTGATCGGCGTCTATGACGCCGACGGTTCGATTGTGGGTGAGATCCGCTACTGGGTCGGTGCGCGGTTCGGTCGTGCTCATTGCGCCCTCTGCGACATCACGCATGGACCATTCCGGTCACGACCGGAATGGAGGGCTTTGCGCGAGGTGCTGCCGGTCGATTTCTCGACCTGGCACCGCGACGATGCTCCTGCCGATGTGGTCGAGGCGTGCGGCGCGACCTTTCCCGTTGTGTTGGCGCGTGTTCCCGGCGAGATTTTGGTTCTTCTCGACGGGGTTGCGCTGGAGGGTCTCGGGGGAGACGTCCAACGTCTCGCCGACGCCATTGTCGATCGATGTGCGGAACTCGGTTTGGTCCTCGACCCCGAATCCGGTGAGTCTCAGCCTCGGACGAGTCCGTAGATCCCGTCGGCTGCGAATCCGACCGCGAAAACTGCAGCGAGAACAGCGAATATGGGCGGGCCGTGTTTCTCGATGCTCGACTCGACCCGGCGCAACAGTTCCTCGGCGCGCTCGGGGTTTCTCTTGAACGCGATGAAGGTGATGGCGACCGAGGCTGTCGATGCGACTGCGAAGACCACGAACGCAAGCAGGGTTTCGAGGGCGGTGGGTTTGGCCCTGAGGACGATGAGCGCCACTGCGGCCGTGACCGTCCAGGGTTCTTCGAAGATGCCGGCAAGGAACGCGGTGCGGGGACCTAGGTGTGATGCCCATCGCGATGTCTTCGCAGGCTCGTCGGGGCGGTCGGCCGAACGTCGCCGCCACTCGTGGATCGCAACCGGGATCAGAAGCGCGCTCAGGCCGATTTCGGCCCAATGGAGCCAGGCCTGATCAGCCGACTCGTGGATCGGGTTACTGCCGCGCACGACGAAGAACGAGATCGCGAAAACCGTCGCGAGGGATGTCATCCAACCCGCCACGAACGCGATCGCGTTGCGCACAGGCCGTTTGTGCGAGAGGAGAAGGACGAAAACCACGAGTGTCCCCGGTTCCGCGTTCGACCAGAGTCCGAGGAGCAGAATCGAAAGAAGGAGACTCAACATGGGATCCACACGGCGGACCGGATCTTAGAGACTCTGGAAAATGGCAACGGCAACGATGGCGCGGGCCGTCCATGCCGCCGTACGTATCCAGTTCGTGGCGACGAGTCGATCGAGAAGGACCGGATCGCGGTGTGCGCCGAGTCGTCCATGGAGAGGAGCGGAGATGAATGCGGTCGTTCCGATGGCAACGGCTTCGGCAATCGCTCCGACCCAGGGAAGCCACCATGCGATCCCGTCCGGGGGCCAGGCGAGCAATGCGAGGACACAGAGACCCTCGACCGCCATGAGGGGACCGACGATGAAGGTGATCCGTGCGGTGTGTTCGGCCTCGTAGGCCTTGAACGCCGATTCGGGAATCTGCTTCATCAGCGGATAGTGGACGACCTGGATCGTCCAGATGACCCCGAACATGCCGACGGAGGCGAGAACCTGGGCAACGACGACGAATGTCTCCAGCGAGCCGCTCACAGGTCGATCTCCGCGACTACGGCGAAATGGTCGCTGGCCCAGATATCGCCGAACGGGGTGTCACCCGTCAGCCAGCAGCGTTCGACATGGCCGACATTGCGGCGGCGCGGGGCGCTGACCATCAGATAATCGAGTCGTCGGTTCGGGTGGATGGCCCGGCGGGGAACAAGGGGATTGTCGGATGACCAGGTGTCGCCCCGGGTCGGATTTCCGCATGCGTCCCAAGCGTCGACGAGCACGAAGCCGTCGACGTAAGGAACCGACGCCCCGGTTATCGACCGGATCTCGTCGGAATGGGGGACGGCATTGAGATCTCCGCCGAGAACGATCGGATGGTTGAGGCGCCAGCCGTCGACACCTCCGGAAGCCTCGGCGAGGTGTCCGCACAGTGCCCGCAGTTGCGCTGAACGGGTTTCGGTGCGATCGAGCCCGTGTTCGAGATGGGTGCCGGCCACGATGAATTCGCCGCCCATGTCGGCGGGTCTCGCCACCCGGGCGACGAGAACATGTCGCCAGGTCGGCTCGCCGTGCTGATCGGGGAGTGCGATGACGGTGAGGATCTCGATCGGCCAGCGGCTGAGGATCGCGTTCACCACCCAGTACGGGGCGTCGGGATAGCGGTCGAAACCGGCGAGCGATGCGGCAGTGACGGCATGCATCGAGAGCGAATCGGCGAAGACCTGAGCCTGCGTCGCTCCATCCGGCTCGACCCAGGACTCCTGGAGCATCACGACGTCGGGATCGGTTTCCCGGATGCCGGATTCGATGGCCGGATGTCTGGCCTGCCAGTCACCGATTCGACCTTGGAGGTTCCATGTCATCGCTCGCACCCGTCAATCCTGCCCCGGATCGGCGAGACGGACGGTGCCCGAACGGGAATTGTCGGTGATCGGTGGTCAATGTGAGGCGAAGGCCGTCCGGTCGCGGGAAGATGGCGCCATGACATCCGAAGAGGTTTCCTCCCCGCCGCCCATCGACAACTGGAATCGACTCCTCGATGGTCGGGTTGCGGTCGTGACAGGTGGCGCGGGAGGAATAGGCGGAGCGGTCTCGAGTCTCTTCGCGCAGCACGGCGCGCACGTCGAGTTCATCGACATCGACGCGGAAGCCGCGCACGCCAAAGAGGCGGAGATCCTGGCCGCGGGTGGTTCGGCGCGTGCCCATGTCGCCGACGTCCGCGACGCCGCCGAAGTCGCCCGGGTCGCGGCCGATGTTCTCGGGGCCCATCCGTACGTGAGCGTGCTCGTGAACAACGTGGGGGACTATCGCCCGCTCGTCCGTTTCCGCGAGTCGACGCCGGAATCGTGGAAGGAGATGTACGACATCAACCTGTTCCACATCTTCGCCGTCACCCACGCCTTCCTGAACCCGATGATCGAGGGTGGAGGCGGATCGATCGTGAACATCCACTCGGTCGAGGGAATGCGCGGTTATCCGGGTGAACCGGTCTACGGATCGATGAAGGCTGCAGCAGCGGCGTTCACGACCGATCTCGCCGCCGGCATGGGGCGGCACGGGATCCGCGTCAACGGCATCGGGCCGGATCTCACCCAGACGGCGCAAGTTGATTACATCGGCACTTCGGTGGGTTCGGAGCACCTCTGGGAAGCCTGGGCACCCGTGGGTCGCGTCGGCTGGCCCGAGGATCAGGCTCGTGTGGCCCTGTTTCTGGCCTCGGATCTCTCGTCGTTCGTGACCGGACACAACGTTCCTGTCGACGGTGGCACCAAAGCAGGGGGCGGTTGGTTCTGGTCTCCGACCGCCGGGCGCTTCGTGAATCGCCCGAAGGGGCTCTAGCCGCCCGGTTTCACCCCCGGGGCTCCTCATGTCGTATCGTCGGAGGTACGACAAATGCGCTCGCGGAGCGCTCAGTACGAGGAGACAGTCATGCTCGGACCGGACGATCATTACGCCATCATTTCCGCCGACACCCATGCCGGTGGAAGCCACGCCCAGTACCGCGAATACCTCGACCCGAAGTACCGGGACGATTTCGACGCATGGCGCGAGAAGTACAAGAACCCGTTCAAGGATCTGAAGGACACCGATCTCCGAATCCGCAACTGGGACAGCGATCGACGCGACGAGGATCAACTCGGTGACGGCGTCATCGGCGAGGTCATCTACCCGAACACGGTTCCGCCGTTCTTCCCGAACTTCGTGCTGTTCGCCCAACCGCCGACCCCCGAAGAGTACGAACACCGCCATGCCGGGGTGCAGGCCCACAACCGTTGGATGGCCGACTATGTCTCCATCGCTCCGGAACGTCGTGCCGGTATTGGCCAGATCTTCCTCAACGATGTCGACGACGCGATTGAAGACGTCAAGTGGTGCAAGGAGAACGGTCTCCGCGGCGGCATCCTCATCGGCGCCGTTCCTCCGACTGCCACATGGATCAAGCCCCTCTACCATCCCGACTACGACCCGTTGTGGGCCGTGTGCCAGGAACTCGATGTACCCGTCAATGCTCACAGCGGCACCGGTTCGCCGAAGTACGTTCCGGCCCCGGCCATGCCCCTCGTGCATTTCCTCGAGATTCCGTACTACTCACAGCGTCCGCTCGTGCACCTCATCCTTGCCGGTGTGTTCGAGCGTTTCCCGAAGATGCGTTTCGCCCTGACCGAAACCGGATGCTCGTGGATTCCGCCGTTGCTCGAGTCCATGGACAACCTTCTTTCCGGCATGCGCGGCAACAAGGTCGGCGAAATGCGTTTCGAAGGCGAGACGGTGCCGCCCAAGTCGGCGACCGAGTACTTCCACCAGAACTGCTGGGTCGGCGTCAGCCAGCCCACGCCTGCCGATATCGAAGCCGGTCTCGGACCGGTCGGTATCGACAAGATCATGTGGGGCAGCGACTACCCGCACGAGGAAGGCACGCACCCGTTCACCCGCGAAACCATTCGTCAGGTGCTCGGTCACCTCGAACCGGAAAAGGTCCAGCAGATCCTCGCCGGCAATGCCGCGTCGTTCTACGACTTCGACCTTGCTGCACTGCAGCCATTCGCCGACCAGTACGGCCCGACGGTCGCCGAGATCGCCGTGCCGCTGACCAAGCTTCCCGAGAATGCCAATCAGGCTCTCGAGCGCTCGGCAGCCCAGTTGTCACAGGCCAGCTGAGCTCGGTCGACCGACGTTCGGTAACTGAAGAAGCCCGTCCGATTCCTCGGGCGGGCTTCTTTCGCGTTCATGGCTTGGTCCGCCGGGCGGACGACGATGTCGCGGGCGTACTCAGGCGAAGAAACGGGTGAGCAGCGTCAGTGCACTTACTGCGAACAACCCGATGGCCGGAGCAGTCTCGGCGGTCGAATCGCCGAGCCTCGAGTGGATGCGGACCGCAAGGGCGAAATAGATCGTCAATCCGAGGGCGGCAAGGACGCCGAGCATCGGGATGGCCAGACCGATGAGCAACCCGAGCGCTCCGAGGATCTTGATGAGCCCCAGGGTCCGCTCGAATCCCGGAAGCCGGCCCATGCGGGCGACGAGGTCGACGACTTGCGGGGCGCCACGGAAGTCCATGGCGGCACTGGCCACCATGACGACGGCCAGCAACAGGGAAAGGATGATCGAAACTCCACTCATGAACCGAGACGCTATTGCTCGGTTCCCCGGATGCCGTGGATGCCTCGGCGTCACGGGTCGTTGCGGAGGGTAGATTCCTCCCATGAGCGAGTACGAACCAAGCCCCTGGGAACCCATTGCCGACCACGTCGAGCGTTACATCGCCACCAACGGTGAAGACGGCTTCATCTGGGAGGGTGGCGAGGTCATCATCCTCACCACGACGGGAGCGAAGAGCGGCAAGGAACGCCGCACGCCCTTGATCCGCGTGACCGATGGCGAGCGGTACTTCGTCGTCGCCTCGATGGGTGGAGCGCCGCAGAACCCGCAGTGGTTCCACAACATGGTGGCCAACCCGGAAGTCACGATCCAGGATCGGGCCGATGTGCAGCAGCTGACGGCCAGGATCGCATCGCCCGAGGAGAAGGCCAAGTATTGGCCGATCGCCGTTGCTGCGTGGCCCGACTACGACAAGTACCAGGAATCAACCGAGCGCGACATCCCGCTCATGATCTGCGAATCGCGATGATCGGTACTCCCTGTCGCCTGGTGCGTTCGGGGAGCAGAAAATCATGACGTCGTTCCTTGACCCGCTGTTGCAGCGGGTCAAGGCACGTCTGCGGCCGTTGGCGCGTCGAGTCGGACTCGCCAAGGGCGAACCGGTCTGGTGGGAGAAGCGCACGAAGCCGCAAGCGGCATCCGTCGGCGTCGGCACCGGCACCGGCACCGGCGACGGTGCGGCCGCGTGCAACGTCTGCGGTTGGAGCGGAGCCGAATTCGCCGAACCGTTTCATGTCGAGATGGCCACATGTCCGCAGTGCGGCAGCATCGCCCGGGACAGATTCCTTCTCCACGGGTTCCTCTCGCGCAATCCGAAACCGTGGGGTCTTCGGGTGCTCGAGACAAGTCCTCGAATGGGTCGCGACTACCGCCGGATGATGCGGCAGTGGTTCCAGTACACGGCCAGTGATTTCGACGAGTCCAACCATGTCGCCGATATCAAGGTCGACCTCATGGCGATCGGTCTCCCCGACAACTCCATCGACGTTCTTCTCACGCCGCACGTGCTTGAACATGTCCCCGATACGGCGTTGGCCCTGGGTGAAATCCGGCGGATCCTTGCTCCTGGTGGTCGCATGTACCTGCAGGTGCCGTTGCTCCAAGGAGTGACCGCCGCACCGGCCGAGCCGGAATTTCACGGTGACAACACGCCGGTGTTCTGGCGTTTCGGTTGGGACCTCACCGCTCTATTGCGGGCTGCCGGTTTCGAGACGACGGTTCTGGTGACCGACGAGTGGCTCGACTCGCTCTCCGGAAAGTCGCCGCGGCCCATTGACGTCGGAGACGGTTTCGCGATCAACGACATCTGCGAGCATGTCGTCATGGCAGATCTCGTCGCAGTGGCGACGCCCGAGACCGCCCGGCGGTTCGGTTTTCTCCCAC
>WLFD01000087.1 GCA_009703925.1 Actinomycetota bacterium
ATGACGGTTACAACGGCCTCCTCAGCTGGTTCTGGTTGATGTGCGCCGTCACCACCATTGGACTCGTCGTCACCACCCGACTTGCTCTCAAGGAACGGTCCTACTCGGCGGTGATGGCGGCGACGGGACTTCTGTATCTGGCCATCATGACGGCGTTCGGCACCGATCTCGTGGCGCGGGCACTTCTCAGTTGACGGCCGTCGACACGATCCCGCGGCGACGATTCGCCGATGCTGCTCTGGTCGTCGGGATCTGGGTGTTGTCCCTGGCGGTCTTCTTCCGCGAATTCGTGTTCTCCGGGTTCAACAGCATCCAGATCCGGGGTGGCGATTCGGATATCGGCTACTACACACAGGAGCACTGGTATCGCTGGTTGTCAGGTTCGGCGGATTGGAGGAGTCCCGCTCTCTTCTATCCGGCGAAGGGGACGCTCGGTTACACCGATGCCCAGTTCCTGTACCTGCCGCCGTACGCGCTCTTCCGCTGGATGGGCGCCGACATGTTCGTGGCCCTGCAACTTGTCGCGATGGTGCTGGCCAGCATCGGATTCTTCAGCATGTATTTGCTCCTGCGGCGACACCTGAAGGTGAGGACGCTTCTTGCGGCGGCGGCATCGGTTGCATTTGCGTTTTCGAATGCACTCACCCTCAAGCAGTTCCACATCAACACGATGGGGATCGAACTGGCCCCGTTGATTGTCCTTCTGGCCGCGGAATGTGTCGCCGCCATGCGGGCCCGACGGCGGATCCGATCGGTCGCGTTCGCCACCGCCTCGGGCTTACTGTGGGCCCTTCTCTTCTTCACTTCCTTCTACATGGCATGGTTTCTCGGCCTCGCATTGTTGGCGATGGCAGCGGTTCTACTGCTTGTGGATCGCGAACTGATCCTGACAGTGATTCGGTTGCTTCTTTCCGATCCCCGAAGGTGGATGAACGAGGTCGCAGGATTCGTATCGGGATTCGCCGTCGGGATCATTCCGTCACTGATGATCTATCTACCGGTGATCAGCGAATCCGGGGGACGGTCATTCCGCGAAGTGTTGGGTTTCTCTCCCCGACCGAGCGATGTGTTCAACCTCGGTCCGGACAATCTGCTCTGGGGTCAGCTCACATGGCCGGGAACGACGCCGCTGGAGGGACTCGAGCGCTCACTCGTTGCGTCGCCACTTCTCGTCATCTCGTCGATCGTGGCGTTGGTGATCCTGTGGTCAGTGCGGACCCGCGGTTCGGACAACCGACGACTCCGCTTTCTCACGGGATTGGCGGTGACAGCGGTGGCGATCACCCTCGTTTCCTGGCGTTTCGGCGATTGGACGATGTGGAAGGTGATCTGGAAAGTGGTTCCCGGTGGCAAGGCGATCCGCGCCGTCGACCGGGTGCAATTCGTCGTTGCCTTTTTCTGGGTGATCGTCTGGGCGGGCACGATGAACGAGATCTGGTCGCGTCTGGGCGCAACCAAGCGCAGGGCAGGTTCCATCGGTATCGGCGTTGTGATCCTGGTCGCAGGTCTCGTGATGGTCGAACAGGTGAATCTGAAATCGCTCAGCGGATTCGACCACAATGAGCGCTCGCGTTACTTCGCCTCGATACCGGCGCCCCCCGAGCAATGTCGGTCGTTCTATGCCATCGACCCGAGCGGGAGGTACCAGGGGGAACAGATCCCGCTTCAGGCGATGCTTCTTTCAGTCCAGATCGGTCTTCCAACCGTCAACGGTCTGAGCGGGATGACTCCGCCGGGTTGGAACCTCTGGACTCCGAGCGATCCTCGCTATCCGAATGCGGCCCGGAAATGGGCGGAGGCGAACGGCATCGCCGAGGGATTTTGTGTCCTGAACCTCTCGACCAGTGAGTGGTCGATCTCCTGAGGAGACCGACCAACCGGCGTCAGCGGGCGACGAAGTATTTCGCCTGCGGATGGTGGCAGATGAGGGCTGACGTGGTCTGCTCGGGCTGATACTGGAAGCCGGTCTCTTCGGAAACATCGATACCGAGACGGCCCGAATCGAGAAGCCCGGCAACAGTCATGTTGTCCTCGAGGTCGGGACATGCCGGATAACCCCATGAATAGCGGCCACCCCGGTACTGCTGGCGGAACAATCCGGCGAGGGAGGGCCCGTCTTCGTCGACGAAACCCCACTCGGTGCGAATCCGGTGGTGCCAGTACTCGGCGAGGGCTTCGGCCATCTCCACACCAAGGCCATGCACCATCAGATACTCCTGGTACTTGTTCTCTGCGAAAAGCTCGGCGGCAACGTCACTCACCCTCTGTCCCATCGTCACGATGTGGAACGCGGCGTAGTCGATCTCGCCGGATTCGATTGGCCGGAAGAAGTCGGCGATGCACATGAACGGAGCGGTGTGCTGGCGTGGATAGTGGAAGCGCGCCAGTTCCGACGAGCGCATCTCGTCGGACCACACGACGAGATCATCACCATCGGCATTGACGGCGAAGTATCCGTAGACAAGTTGGGGAATGAGCATGTCCGCCGCCTTGGCGTCGGCAAGTTGCGAGCGCAGGAGAGGGCGGATGCGGTCCTTGAATTCCTCGTCCGTTTCGACGGTTCCGTCGGCGTTCTTCTCCGGACGGAACTGCCACTGATTGCGGAAGAGAGCGGTCTCGTTGATGTAGGACGCGATGTCGTCGAGGGGGATCCCCTTGATGACCTTGCTGCCCAGAAACGGGGGCTTGAAGACGCCATTCGCCGGGTCGACGTCGGGTGAACGTGCGGGCAACGGTTCGGACGGCTCGTTCCGGTCCTTCGCTCCGGAACGGGAGGGGACGATGCTCTCACTGGGGACACGTCCCCAGTCGGCGTCGTCGGGCTGGTCGCCGCGCTTGATGTCGCCCAGTCGATCCATGACCCGAAGACCTTCGAAGGCGTCTTTGCCGTAGAACAGGCGTCCCTCGTAGACATCGCGTAGATCGCGTTCGACATAACTGCGGGTGAGCGCTGCTCCTCCGAGGAGCACAGGGATATCGGACAATCCACGCAGGTTGAGTTCCTCGAGGTTCTCGCGCATGATCAACGTCGACTTCACCAGAAGACCACTCATGCCGATTGCATCGGCCTTGACCTCGACAGCCTTCTCGATCATCTCGGCGACGGAGATCTTGATGCCGAGATTGAGGACTTCATAACCGTTGTTCGTCAGGATGATGTCGACGAGATTCTTGCCGATGTCATGGACATCGCCCTTGACGGTGGCGAGGACGATGCGGCCCTTGCCCCCATCGTCGGTCTTCTCCATGAACTGTTCGAGATGGGCGACGGCGGTCTTCATCGTTTCGGCCGATTGCAGGACGAACGGAAGCTGCATCTCGCCGGTGGCGAAGAGCTCGCCGACGATCTTCATTCCGGCAAGGAGGACGTCGTTGATGATGAAGAGCGGGGCAAGTCCGCTTTCCATGGCGGCGTCGAGGTCGGCTTCGAGATCCTCGCGGTTCCCGTCGATGATGCGCTGACTGAGGAGTTGCTCGATGGTCCAGTCGCTGCGGTCTTCCTGTTCAACTTCGGCCGCCTTCACGTCGGCGAAGACATCGAGCAACGTGGTGAGCGGGTCGTAACCCTCGCGGCGCCGGTCGTAGATGAGGTCGAGCGCCACCTCCCGCTGTTCGGTCGGAATCTTGTTGAGTGGCATGATCCGCGCTGCGTGGACGATGGCGGAGTCGAGTCCTGCCTGCACGCATTCGTGCAGGAACACCGAATTCAGGACATGGCGGGCAGCGGGCTTGAGTCCGAACGACACGTTGGAAACGCCGAGTGTCGTGAAGACCCCGGGAAGCTCGGACTTGATACGCCTGATCGCCTCGATTGTCGCGATGGCGTCGCCTCGGAGATCATCGTCGCCGGTGGACAGCGGGAACGTGAGGGCGTCGAAGATGAGATCGCTGGATTCGAGGCCGTAGCGATTGACCGCAAGGTCGTGGATGCGATGGGCGATTCGAAGTTTCCACTCGATGTCGCGGGCCTGACCCTCCTCGTCGATCAGAAGGCAGATGACGGCGGCCCCGTATTCCTTCGCCAACTTCATGACCCGATCGAGACGGCTTCCCTCGTTGTCACTGTCCTCGAGATTGGCGGAGTTGAGGATGGCGCGACCGCCAAGCCAAGCGAGGCCGGCTTCGAGTACCTGGGGTTCCGTCGAATCGAGGACGATGGGAACACTCGACTGCGTTGCAAGTCGCTTTGCCAGTTCATCCATGTCGGCAGCGCCGTCGCGACCGACGTAGTCGATGCAGAGATCGAGGACGTGGGCGCCCTCCTTGACCTGATCCTTGGCCATCTGGACACAGGTATCGAGATCGTCGATCAGCATCGCATCGCGGAACTTCTTCGAACCGTTCGCGTTGGTTCGTTCGCCGATGATCATGAACGATGTGTCCTGCTCGAACGGAACGAGTGAGTAGATGGAGGTCGCGCCCGCCTCGTGAACGGCGGTTCGCTTTGCCGGTTCGAGATCGCGGCAGCGGTCGACGACCGCGGCGAGGTGGTCGGGAGTGGTGCCGCAGCATCCGCCGACGATGTTGACCCCGAGTTCGGTGATGAAGCGGGCATGGTGTTCGGCGAGTTGGTCCGGCGTGAGGTCGTAGTGCATGTGGCCGTCGACGACGCTCGGGAGACCGGCGTTCGGAATGCACGAGATCGGCATCCGGGCGTGGGCCGAAAGATGGCGGAGGTGTTCGCCCATCTCGACAGGGCCGGTTGCGCAGTTGATGCCGATGACGTCGGGGCGGAGCGGGTCGATCGCCGCAAGCGCTGCCGAGATCTCGGTGCCGGGAAGCATCCGCCCCGTCAGTTCCATTGTGACCTGGACCTGGAGCGGTACATCGAGGCCGTGGCTTCGCATGGCCCGGCGCGCACCGTTCATCGCCGCTTTCACGGTGAGAAGGTCGAACATGGTCTCGATGATGATGAGGTCGACGCCACCCTCGAGCAACGCATGGCTCTGTTGTTCGTAGTTGTCCCGCAGCTCGGCGTAACGGATCTGGCCGAGAGACGGGAACTTCGTGCCCGGCCCGATCGATCCGGCGACCCAACGCGGGCGATCGGGAGTGGAGTAGCTCGAGGCGACTTCCTTGGCGACACGGGCCGCAGCCAGATTGAGTTCGTAGGTCCGATCGGCGATTCCGTATTCACCCAACGGAATGGCGAAGGCCCCGAAGGTGTCGGTCTCGATGACCTCACATCCGACCTCGAGATAGGCGGCGTGGAGTTCGCCGATCACATCGGGCCTTGTCACCGCGAGCATCTCGTTGCATCCTTCAAGATCGGCGCCGCCGAAATCATCGGGACCGAGATTGCGAAGTTGGATGCCGGTGCCCATGCCGCCATCGAAAATGACGACTCGTTCACGGGCGGCTTCGAGGAAGTTGCTCACGTCTGCTTCTCCTGATTGCTTGGTTCACGGGTGCGTCGGGGAACGACAAAAGACATCGATTCGACGTCGCCGCAAGCTGGGGCCATCTCGCCCTTCCCATCAGGACAGCTTCGGTTCACGCACGATACTAGGGCAGGTGGATCGCGGAACCTTCGGGTCGGCCCACACAACGTCGGCGGCCTAGGCTCTCCGGCGTGAAGATCTACACGCGCGATGGTGACGACGGAACAACCGGACTTCTCTTCGGAGGGCGGGTGGCAAAGGATTCCGCTGCACCGACCGCCTACGGGGCAGTCGACGAGGCCCAGGCTTTCATCGGGCTGGCCCGGGCCGAGGCCGAACCCGAACTCGCAGACATGCTTCTGCACATCGAGCGCGATCTCTGGGTGCTCATGGGCGAATTGGCGACCGATCCGTCGAGCCACAGCAAACTGACGGCCGGGAAGACAATGGTCACCGACGACATGGTCACCCACCTCGAGACGATCATCGATTCGGTCAGCGAGCGGTTCGATCCGCCCACCGAGTTCGTCGTGCCGGGACAGAACCGGATCGGCGCCCTCCTCGACATCGCACGGACGGTTGTCCGGCGCGCCGAACGCGACTCGATGGCGGCAGCAGTACCGGGCAGTGTCGTCGTTCCGTATCTCAACCGGCTCTCGGACCTGCTCTGGACCCTCGCCCGCTGGCAAGAGGGAACATCCCTCCCGACCCGTTCCGTCCAGCCATAGCCCGGAGGTAACCGATGAGTCCTGCGATCGTTCACGCCAAGGCGGTTCCGGCAGCAAGTGAACTTGTTGCCATCCCGGTCACGACGGCGGAGGGAACTCCCGAGGCCCTCGAGGCACTCGGTCTGCCTGCGGCCGGACTCGCCGCGCAGGGTTTCGCCGGCAAGGTGGACCAACTCGCGTTTGCAACCCGATCCGATGGTCGGAACGTGATCGTCATCGGTCTCGGCGAGGCGAAGGACATCGACACCAACGGATTGCGTCGCGCTGCAGCGCGGATTGCTCGTGCCTCGGGTCGAGTGAAATCGGTGGCGCTGCCTCTTCTCGATGCGGTACCCGAGCTCTCGGGGAACGCACTTGCCGAGGCTGCCCGTGCGATTGCCGAGGGTGCCGGTCTTGGTGCATACCGGTTCGACGAGTTCCGATCGGCCGCAGCCAAGCCCGTGCTTTCGCGGATCGTTGTTGTCGGTCGCGGCGGACAGAAAGTCGCCGAAGCCGTTGCCGAGGGAGCACAGATCGCCGCTGCGCAGAACTTCGCACGGGATCTCGTGAATCGTCCCGGAGGTTCGCTCACCCCGAAGGCTCTCGCCGCCGAAGCAGTAAAGATCGCTCGACGGGAGAAGCTCAAGATCACGGTTCTGGGGCCGAAAGAAATTGCCGAACGCCGTCTGGGCGGTCTGCTGGGAGTCAACCGCGGTTCCACTCAGGAGCCCCGCTTCGTCGAGATGGCTTACGAGCCTGCATCTCCGACCGGCACGCTCGCCCTTGTCGGCAAGGGGATCACCTTCGATTCGGGCGGCCTTTCGATCAAGTCCGGCGAAGGCATGATGACCATGAAGATGGACATGGGCGGAGCTGCGGCGGTTCTCGGCTTCTTTGCGGCCGTGAGGGCTGTGGCCCCGAAGTGTCGCGTCGTCGGCTACATGCCGATGACCGACAACATGAGCAACGGCGACGCCACCCGCCCCGGTGACGTACTGACGATGCGCGACGGCACAACGGTTGAAGTGCTGAACACCGATGCCGAAGGTCGACTGATCCTTGCCGACGCACTCTGTCTCGCGTCCGAGGCGAAACCCGACGCCATTGTCGACCTCGCCACCCTCACCGGAGCCGTCGAAGTAGCTCTCGGAAGTCGCATTGCTGCAGTTCTCTCGAACGACGAGAACTGGAGAACGACAGTCCAGAGCGCGGCCGATCGCTCTGGCGAGCGGATGTGGCCGCTGCCGCTTCCCGACGACTACCGCCCGTTCATCGACTCCGATGTCGCCGATCTGCGCAACATCTCGAAGAGCAAGGGTGGCGGCACGATGACCGCCGGTCTGTTTCTGAAGGAGTTTGTTGCCGCGGGGATTCCCTGGGCGCACATCGACATCGCCGGGACGGCCTGGTGGGCCGAGGGTGACGACGCGGAATTCTCCAAGGGCGGAACCGGCTACGGCGTTCGCCTTCTGCTCGAACTGGCGAGGACGTTCAGCCCACCGCGTCGCTGATCGCTTCGATCGTCCCGTTGGAGACAACGCCGACTGATCCGATGGTGGGACGGCCCGGTCGGGCGATGACGGGACGTGCGGGTCGGTCGACATTGACCACCGGTCGGACGCCTGCCCTGTTTTCGGCGTCCGCTGCGCGGCTCGTTCGATTGGCGACAGCCCACCGCATGGCGTCGTGGGCCATCGCGGGATGGAAGCGCCAGCGGTGAAGTTGCCGCTCGATGGCGTCGGAGTCCTCGCCGAGTTCGAGCATCGAGAGCGCGAGTGATCGGGCCCGTTCCGTCATGTGAGCGACGGACGGGGTCGGGCGCGGACGTTCGATCCATTCTGCGTGTTCATGTTGCAAGCGCGTCGTGAGTCGCTCGACCTGAGACCGCGAGAGCGGAGCGAGCCGCCGACGGACTTCAAGTAGCGATCCACCATGCATGCGCGCAGCGCCGAACCGGCAACTGCGTTCGACGGTTTTGAGCATGGGGGAGTTGCGGCCACCCCGCATGCCCACCCCCAGCGAGCGGGCTGTTTCAACGAGGTCCAGCGAGTAGCCATGCGGCTCCTCGTCGAGTTGATCCACGACCCGGCGCAGGAACCAGATGGTCGACGGACCGAGGATGGGCAGCCAGAAGCGTTCGGCGTATGCCGAGCGGGGATCGTGTCCCAGTTCGTCGATCACGGGATCGGACCAGGCTTCGATCGTGAGTGAAACGACTGGAAAGACGGGGTCGGAAGCGAGAGTCATGCGGATGCTCCTTGTGAAGTGCTGTGGTTCCCGCCCACAGCGGTGCGCCGAAGCAGCGGTCACGTGCTGTTTCGGTGCCTTTCGTACGCCCCTGACCCGGCATGGTCAACGGGTCGGACGGCCCCACCTCGATCGGCGTGATCCGTATGGCCCCCGTTGCAACGGGGGCTCTGCTGTCAACCTGCGGTCGACCCGCCGGCCCCGGAGGCGTCACCGTCGGTGTCGTCCTCCTCCTGGGATTGCTGCTGCTCCTCTTCGAGACAGGCGATTCGATGCTGAAGCAGCGCGCTTTGCTCAGCAAGGGTTCGGATCCGGCTTTCCATCAGCGTCAGTTCATAGGAGAAATGAACAATGATCAGAAGGATCAGTGCCAGACCGAGGAGGATGAGGAGCGTCGGTTGGTAATAGATGCCGAGGCGTTCGGCGGTCCAGTCGAGCAGGCCCGGAACGGCGGCGATGACGAGCATGATTCCGCCGAGGCTCAGCCACAGCAGCGAGTACTTCGCCTTGAGATGCCCTCGGCGTACTAGGCGGATGATCCCGACGATGGCGAGCGCCACGAGGATGGCCAGAGCGACATGTGCGCGGTTGCTCATGATGGAATCGTCCCTGCTGCATCGGCCGGTTTTCGGGTGGGTTTTCTGCGGGGTGTGCTGGCCAACGAAACGAGTAACCGAAGGTAGTGGTAGGAAAGTCGCAAATGGCTGTTGGACGCCTGTCCACCAGCACGCTCGTGCATGGTCACCGGCACTTCTCGGACGTCGAAACCTGCCCGGCAGGCCATGACCAGTGCCTCGACCGAGTCCATGTACTCGATCGGGTAATCGTTTGCGAACAGGTGGAGAACCGGGGCGTCGAAGGCCCGGAACCCGGACGATGTGTCGGTGAATTTCTGTCCCGCGAGTCGCCGGATGGACCATCGCAGCAGTCTCATCGCGATTCTGCGGCTTCGACTGACCCGATAATCCCCGACACCGGCGAAGCGGGATCCGACGACCATGTTGGCGCCGGCATCGAGTGCATCCATGAGAGCGTGGATCTGGGATGCGTCGTGCTGTCCGTCAGCGTCGAATTGGAGTGCCCTTGTGTACCCGTTGTCGACCGCATAACGGAATCCGGTCCGCAAGGCGCCTCCGATACCGAGATTGAATGGCAACTTGATGCAGACGGCACCGCTGCGGAGCGCGGCGGACACAGTGTCATCGGACGAACCGTCGTCGATGATGACGACATCGAACTCGGGCGCGAGCGCACGGAGATCGGCAAGCGTCCCCGGCAGGGCTTCTTGCTCGTTGTATGCGGGAATGATCACGAGCCCGCGCTTTGTGTTCGGCCCGCCGATTACTCCGAAATTTTCGCCGTTGAACATCTTTGCTCACGATAGTGCGAACCCGTTGATGCGACACGGGGAAGCTAGTTTCGGGATCTGTGCCGGAACGTGCCGACGAAACGAATCAGGAGAGTGTCGACCCGCTCGATCGGGTTCGGTCACTCGTGGCAGCGGCCGGATCGGTGGCAGTTCTCACCGGAGCGGGGATCAGTACCGATTCGGGCATTCCCGACTTCCGTGGTCCGGACGGGGTCTGGACGAAGAATCCGGGCGCCGAACGCCGGGCGACGATCGGCCACTATCTGGATGACCCGCAGGTGCGCCGCGATGCATGGCGAATCCGCGTCGAATCGGAGATGTTCGAAGCGACCCCCAATGCAGGGCATCGAAGCCTCGCGTCGTTCA
>WLFD01000088.1 GCA_009703925.1 Actinomycetota bacterium
ATGGCCACGGTCTGCATCCAGGTTCCGGTCTGCGAAACGCCTTGGCCGATCAGGTAGAGACGGAAATTCCGGTGATGGAGGACGGCGAAACCGCCGATGCCGCGCCGATTCACCGAGCGGCAGTCGACGAGACTGCACCCCTCCCCCTCGGTACTGAAACCATGACCCGACTGTACCGGTGGGAATGACTGGCGAATCTTCGACGAGCGCGGTCGCCTACCGTTGCCCCATGCCGGGAATTTTCATCAAGCGACTTCTGGCGTGTGCGGCACTGGCGATCGGCATCGGCGCCATCGCAGGGTGCGGAACTGGTCCGGGAGGCGACGGGGATGGCACCGCCACTGCGGGCATCTCCGGGTACCTCTCCATTTCGGCGGCGGCGTCGTTGCAAGGGGCATTCACCGAGATGGCCGCTGCTTTCGAAGATGCCCATCCGAAGGTTTCGGTGTCGATCAACTTCGGGGCCTCGTCGACCCTCGCTCGACAGATCATCGACGGAGCGCCCGTCGACGTGTTCGCCTCGGCCGATCAGGCCAACATGACAGAAGTCGTCGACGCCGAACTGCTGCGTGACATCCCGACGATCTTTGCCACCAACTCCCTCGAGATCATCGTGCGCAAGGGCAATCCTTCGGGCATCGATTCCCTCGCCGACCTTGCGGAGACCGGGTTGATCTACGTCACCTGTGCGCCCGAGGTACCGATCGGCAGGTACGCCGCCGAGTCGCTGCTCGAGGCAGGTGTCACCGTGAACCCGGCGAGCTTCGAACCCGACGTCAAGGGAATCGTCACGAAGGTCTCGTCAGGTGAGGCCGATGCGGGCATCGTCTACAGGACCGACGTTCTCGCTGCCGGCGAAACCGCCACCGGCGTTGCGATTCCCGACCAGTTCAATGTCCGGGCCACCTATCCTCAGGCCGTGCTCACAGGTTCCCCGAACGAAGCCGCCTCCAGTGCGTGGATGTCGTTCATTGCCGGGGCCGAGGGGCAAGCGATTCTCCGTGCATATGGCTTCGGTCAACCGTGACGCGACCGAGAGTCCGGACATGACGTCGACCGCAGGCGACCGACGGCGTCGGGCACGACGGGCCAACCGCCCGCCGGTGATCGCCGTCCTGATGGCCGGGATCGCCGTGGCGTTCTTCGCCCTTCCGTTCTTCGGACTCCTCTGGCGGGTGCCGTGGTCAGAAGCGTGGTCGTTGCTCACCGAACCCGAATCACTCGAAGCGCTGCGACTCTCCGTGTACTGCTCGCTCTGGGCGACAGCATTGGCCGTCGTGTTCGGGACACCGCTCGCCTGGGTTCTCGCCCGCTACGGATTCCCCGGTCGTCGCATCGTGCGCGCACTCTGCCTTCTGTCGCTCGTCCTTCCGCCCGTTGTCGGTGGCGTCGCCCTCTTTGCGGCATTCGGCCGACGCGGCCTGCTCGGCGATCCCCTGTTCGATTGGTTCGGTGTGCGTCTGCCGTTCAGCACCGCGGGCGTTGTTCTTGCACAGACATTCGTCGGCATGCCCTTCTTCGTCCTGACGGTCGAGGCTGCCCTGCGCGGACTCGATCGCCGCACCGAAGACGCGGCACGCACCCTCGGTGCCAGTCCCTGGTACGCGTTTCGACGGGTCACCCTTCCTGCGATCAAACCGGCATTGTTCGCCGGTGCCGTTCTGGCGTGGGCCCGCGCCTTCGGTGAATTCGGAGCAACGATCACGTTCGCCGGCAACTTCCCCGGTCGCACCCGAACACTTCCCCTTGCCGTCTACCTCGCGCTCGAATCGAATCCGGGTCAGGCGCTCGTGCTTTCGGTCTTCATGATCGCGATCTCGTTCGCCGTGATTGTCGGGTTGCGCGATCGGTGGCTCGGCGGATCCGGGGACGGAGATCCGACATGAGCCTCCATGCCCGCGTTGTTGCGGAACTCCCCGACTTCAGACTGGATGTCGACGTCGATATCGAGGACGGCGAAACCGTCGCCGTGCTCGGCCCCAACGGCGCAGGGAAGTCGACACTCGTGAAGGCGATCGCAGGGCTTCGACCGCTCGACGAGGGAGTCATCCGGGTCGACGGCATCGTGTTCGATGATCCGGACACCGGAGTGTTCGTGGCCCCCGAGCGACGCAACATCGGTGTGGTCTTCCAGGATCACCGACTCTTTCCGCAACTCGATGCTGTCGACAATGTCGCCTTCGGATTGCGCGCAAGGGGCATGTCGCGCACGGAGGCTCGCCGCCTCGCGCTCGCTTGGCTCGATCGTGTGCATCTCGGCGACCACGCCGACCAACGGCCCGACACGCTTTCCGGCGGTCAGGCGCAGCGCGTCGCGCTCGCCCGTGCGCTCGCCGGCGAGCCCCGACTGTTGCTCTTGGACGAGCCACTCGCCGCCCTCGACGCCGCCACCCGCGCCGAAGTTCGCCGCGATCTGCGCACCCACCTAGGGGGGACAAAAGCCTCGGCGCTGCTGATCACCCATGACCCGGTCGATGCCTACGCTCTCGCCGACCGCGTCGTCGTCATCGAGCACGGGCTCGTCACCCAATCGGGTGGTCTTTCCGAAGTGACCACCCATCCGAAGTCGCGCTACGTCGCCGACCTCGTCGGCACCAACCTTGTGCCCGGAACAATCGACGCGGGAGTGTTGCGAACCGGCAACGATGTCGGCATCGCCGTTCCCGCCGACTCGCCGAACGGCCCTGCTTTCGCATCGATCCGGCCCGGTTCGGTGACGCTGCACCGGACCGAACCCGAGGGAAGCGCCCGGAACGTCTGGTCGGTCGAGGTTGTCGAACTGGACGTGCGGGCGGACAGGATCAGGGTTCGACTGGACGGGCCCATCGGCCTTGTGGCCGAACTGACTCCCTCCGGGCACGAAGCACTCGCCCTCCGCCCGGGCGACAGGGTCTGGGCCTCGGTGAAGGCCAGCGAGGTGGGGATATCCGAGGACTTCTCCCGCTGAGCACGGAACGGTATTGCAGGAACCGGGCGCTGCGACGGTAGGGTGACGACGTCGGAATGGCGATCAGGCAATTTCCCCTGACTACCGATCCGGCTCGCATGGATCGACTGTGTTGGTCGGTCCATTGTTCCGGGTGGCGGTCCCCAGCCCTGCTCCGGAGCCGTGCGGAACGCACTGACCGACTTCCCGCTGCACTGGGATCGGCTCCAGAGCGAACAGGGTGACGGCCCGGGGACCGGCTCACACCACCGAGGGGGACGGCGCGTCGAATGCCCGTACCCGGCAGTTCATCACGAGGACCTACGTGCCCGATATCGAAGACAGCATCGAAGACCCTGCGGGCGGCGATTCCGTTGCCGCGTCCACCACGATTCCTTCGATCGATGTCAACAGTTCCCGCTTCGAGACTCTCGTCGAGGCCGCCGCCTGGGGCGAAGCCTCGCCCACCGATCTCGCCGTGCTCGAGACCCACCGACCGGCATGGCAGCGGGTACTCGTCGAACGGTTGAACGACACCGACGATTCACTCGATCGCCTGCGCTCCCAGCGACGGCCCGATGACCAGCAGATCGTCGCCGACCTCGAACACGAACAACGCGTTCTCGAGATCGCGCTCGACCGCTTCCTCGGCATCGAACCTGAAGTGGAAGAGACCACTACCGGAGTCACCGCTCTTCAACTGTCATGGGTTGCGGGTCGTCTCGTCGCGTGGCTCGGCGGTCCCGATGCACCCGCCTCGACATCCGCCGATCTTCAACGGGTACTTGCCGCAACCGGCGCCCCGACCGTCTGGGGTGGACGGGCCCCCGTGCCGCTGCCGAACGGCGAGAAGACCGTTTCCGTCGAAGCAAACACCAGCGATGTCCTCGGCTGGTTGCTCGCCCTTGCGTCCGATCCTCCCGAGGAGGAACTCGGAGCGGGCGCCCGCTGGCTCTCGCTCGTTGCCGCATGGGCCGTCGAGATGACGGCACGCGGTGCGATGGTCCCGACGCTTCGCCGCTCGCGCTCCGGCCGCAAGAACCAGAACCGTTCAGCCTTCGCCGTGTCCTGGAACCCTGCGCTCATCGATGCCGAGCATCTCAAGATCATCGCCGACGCCATGCCCGGATCTGTCGCTGCTCTCTCTCCTTCGGTCGACGGCACCGCCATGGCACGAACCGTTCTCTCCGAAGTCGTCGATGTCATCTGTCACGACGCGGCGCGTCGGGTCGATGTCCCTGCTGCACCCGAAGATCCCAAGACCAATGCGGCCGCAGCCGAAGCGTTTCTCGCCCGACTCGACGGCACCCCATTCGAGATCTCGCCCGGGATCGCAGGTGAGCTCACCAACGCTCTCGAGCGCTGGGCTGCGCCTGTCACCTCCAAGACCTACCGCGCCCTCATCGTGCAACTCGACCCGCCCGACTCCGGCGACGCGTGGCACCTCGCCGTCTATGCGCCGGGTCGCGGCGAACAACTCGTTCCCATCGAAGTGGCGCTCGTCAACGCCGGGAACCAACGACGCGAACTCGAGGCCAATCTTCTGCGTCTCGAACACCTCTTCCCACCGCTGCTCCGACCCGGAAGCCTTCGTCGCGGCGAGGTCGTTCTGAGTCAGGCCGAGGCCTGGGAACTCATGACCGAGATCGGTCCGATCCTCGTCGACTCCGGATTCGATGTGCGCGTTCCAGCGCTGTCGCGCAAGCGGCCGACCCCGTCGCTTCGCCTTTTCGCCGAATCCTCAAGCGAAACCTCGGTCGGCGCGCACCAACTCGCCAACGTCAGTTGGACGGCGGTGTTCGACGACATCGAACTCACCGCCGCCGATATCGCCCGACTCGCGAAAGAGGCCCGGCCGCTGGTGCGATCGGGTGGGCGCTGGGTGGCGATCGATCATGCCGATCTCGCGGCTGCGGCCGAGGCTCTCGCCGAGCGCGGCAAGAAGCCCCAACTCACCGGAGCAGAGATGCTTCGCCAGGCCCTCGGCCTCGACGGTTCGCCGCTTCCCGGCGGCATCTCGATCGACGGCACCGGTTGGGCTGCCGATCTTCTTTCGAAAGCATCCAACGCATCGCTCGAACCGGCCATCACCCCGGACACCTTCAAGGGCGAGCTCCGCAGCTATCAGGCCGAAGCGCTCGCCTGGCTGCAGTTCCTCGACACGACCGGACTCGGTGGCTGCCTCGCCCTCGACATGGGTCTCGGCAAAACCCCCACGATCCTTTCCCACCTTGTCGCCAGTCCCGGTAGCGGGAACCCCACGCTCGTCATCGCGCCTCCCGCCGTTGTCGGCAACTGGGCGGCCGAGGCGGCCCGCTTCACTCCGGGACTGAATGTCGTGGTGCACCACGGTGCATCGCGCGCCGACGAGAACCGCATCGCCGCCGAAGCCGACGGGGCCGACGTCGTGATCACCACGTACGGCACCGCAGTCCGCGACATCGACTCGCTCGAGAAGATCGAATGGGGCCGCATCGTTCTCGACGAAGCGCAGGCCATCAAGAATCCCGCCAACGAAACGGCCCAGCAGTTGCGTCGGCTCAAGGCCAACTCGCGACTCGCTCTCACCGGCACGCCGATCGAGAACGGACTCGGAGACCTCTGGGCCATTCTGGATTTCACCAACCCCGGTCTCGTCGGACCACGGCCACAGTTCATCGCCCAACTCTCCGGCACGGGCGACAGCGCCCGTTCGCAAGGGGAGCAGGCGCTCCGGGCGCTCAACGGCGTTCTCGTGTTCCGCCGCACCAAGAGCGAACCGGCCATTGCGGCCGAGCTTCCCGATCGCATCGATGAACTCGATCGTTGTTCGATGACCCCCGAGCAGATCGGCCTTTATCAGGCCGTTCTCGACAGTCTCGTCACCGGTGTGGCCAACGAACCGGGGGCCGATTCGCGCAACGGTCGAATCCTTGCCGCCATCACCGCCCTCAAGCAGATCTGCAACCATCCGGTTGCGTACCGACACGATGACGGACCCCTCGATGGCCGGTCGGGCAAGCTCGCCCGTCTCGAGGAGATCATCGAGCAGGTCTACGCGTCGGGCGAGCGTGCGCTCGTGTTCACCCACTTCGCGGAGTGGGGTCAGAAACTCGCCGAACACCTCAGCACGCGGTTCGAGATTCCGGTCGGCTGCTATCACGGTGGCCAGTCGCGCGGCGCCCGCGATCAGCTTGTCGCCGACTTCCAGGCGCTCGAAGGCCCCGGCACGCTCGTGCTCTCCCTCAAAGCAGGCGGCACCGGCCTCAACCTCACCAACGCGAACCACGTCATCCTCTACGACCGCTGGTGGAACCCCGCCGTCGAGGATCAGGCCCGCGACAGGGCTTGGCGCATCGGTCAGACCAAGACCGTCATCGCCCATCGACTCGTCTGCCCCGGAACCGTCGACGAGCGCGTCGAGGAAGTCGTGGCCGGCAAACGTCATATCGCCGATCTCGTCCTTCCCAAATCGAGCTCGCTCGGCGATCTCGATCCCACACAACTCCAGACCGCCCTCGGCCTGCGGACCGACGAGTTGCTCACCGAACAAGCCGAGATCGATTCCGTCGGGAGTGCATCATGAGTCGTACCCGTCGTCGCCCCGCATCCGGTCAGGCCGCGGGCGGCCAGAAGAAGCTCGCCGCCGAACGGGCCGCCGCCAAGAAGTTCTGGGGCGAATCCACACTCGACGATCCCTCCCTCGTCCGCATGTCCAGCGATCCTGCCGCCCTGATGCTCTCGCTGGGCGAGCCGCCGTTGCGGGGCAGCGAGAAGCCGGCCCAGGCGGCATTCACGCTCGTGTACCGCAAGGCCGCGCAGCTCGCCCTGCTCGCAGCCACCGCCGCCGGACTCGACGACGACTCATTCGGCGTCTGAGACTCCCGACGCCTAACCTCCACACACGTGCGCTTCCTTCACGATCGAACCCCAGAAGCCGACCTCACGTTTGACGACGTGTTCATGGTCCCGGCCCGTTCCGATGTCCAGTCCCGACTCGATGTCGACCTGACCACCACAGACGGGACCGGCACAACCATTCCGGTCGTCGTCTCCAACATGACGGCTGTGGCCGGGCGGCGCATGGCGGAAACCGTGGCCCGTCGCGGCGGCATCGCCGTCATCCCGCAGGACATTCCCCTCGAGGTCATTGCCGAGGTAATCGGTTGGGTCAAGCAGCGTCACCTTGTGCATGACACGCCGATCACCCTCGCATCGACAGACACCGTCGGCGAGGCGCTCAACCTCATCGGCAAGCGCGCCCACAACGCCGTCATCGTCGTCGAAGGCAACCGACCGGTCGGAGTCCTCACCGAGAGCGACTGCACCGGAGTCGACCGCTTCACCAGCGTCGAACGCGTCATGGCGACCGACCTGCTCACCATGCCCGAATCGATCGATCCCGCCGCTGCATTCGATCTGCTGCACGAACGCCGTCGTCGTCTCGCCCCCGTCGTCGACACCAACGGTGACCTCGTGGGCATCCTGACCCGCACGGGAGCGTTGCGCTCGACGCTCTACCAACCGGCCATCGACAAACAGGGACATCTGCGCATCGCCGCTGCCCTCGGCGTCAATGGCGACGTGGCCGCCAAAGCACGATTCCTCGTCGAGGCCGGTGTCGACGTTCTTGTTCTCGACACCGCCCATGGGCATCAGGAACGGATGATCGACGCGATCCGCAAGGTGAGCGCACTCGATCTCGGTGTTCCCATCTGTGCCGGCAACATCATCTCGGCCGGCGGTGTGCGCGATCTCATCAACGCCGGTGCCGACATCGTGAAGGTCGGAGTCGGGCCCGGCGCCATGTGCACCACCCGCATGATGACCGGCATGGGCCGCCCGCAATTCTCCGCCGTTCTCGAATGCGCCACCGAAGCCCGTTCCCTCGGCCGACACGTCTGGGCCGACGGCGGCATCCGCCATCCCCGCGACGTCGCCCTCTCCCTCGCCGCTGGCGCCAGCAACGTGATGATCGGTTCCTGGTTCGCCGGCACGCACGAATCGCCCGGCGATGTTCACGAGGACTCCGACGGACGCTCCTACAAGGAGAGCTTCGGGATGGCCTCGTCGCGTGCCGTCATAGGCCGAAGCGCAACTGACGAAGAACCCATCGAAGCTGCTCGTCGTGCTCTTTTCGAAGAGGGAATCTCGAGTGGTCGCATGTACCTCGACAGTGATCGACCCGGTGTCGAAGATCTGATCGACACCATCGCCGCCGGCGTTCGCAGTGCGTTCACCTACGCGGGTGCGCGCACGATCGAAGAGTTCCACGAGCGCGCTGTGGTCGGCGTGCAGACCGCATCCGGATTCGCCGAGGGTCGCCCACTTCATCAAGGTTGGTAATCGACCGATGACGTTCGCTGACACGTCGGCATGATGAGAACCACGTGTGGCTGTCGTCACTGTGACCGCTGACCAGCCCAAATCGGTAGACGCGCGTGGACGCGTTACTTAGAGTTCTCCTTGTTGGCCGCGGGACCCCCCTCCCGCAGAGCCACTGGTCAGATTGAGAATCCCCCCTCTCAACGACCTTGCGACGCCCCCACCTCCCCCGGTCGGGGGCGTTTGCGTTTTTGTCGGGCGCCGCACGTCTGCGCCGACAGGCAAAGCTCAGGCGAGGTGTTCGCCGAGGAACTGCAGCGTGCGTTGCCATGCATCCGTCGATGATTCGGCATGGAACGAAGGCCGCTCGTCGCAATGGAATCCGTGGTCTGCCTCGGCATAGCGGACAACCTGCGAATCGACCGGACACGATGCCGCGGCAACCCGAACGCGCTCGACGTCATCGACAGGAATGTGCTCGTCGAGGTCACCGTAGAGACCCAGCCACGGCGTACGCAGACGAGCAGCGGTGTCGATGCCGGCATCCAGACCGAAGCGTCCTTCAGCGAGACCGCCCCCGTAGAACGTGATCGCTGCTCCGAGCTCGCAGCGCGCGGCGGTGGCGAGCGTGATGCTTCCGCCCAGACAGAAGCCGATGATTCCGGTGGCCGATGCATCGATACCCCGGTCACCGAGATTGCCGAGCGCGGCGTCGATATCGGCCTCGATGGTTTCCCGCGTCAGCTTCATGATGACCGGGCCAAGTTTGTCGTAGTCGCTGTATCCGAAGATCTGTTCCTCGCTTCGATGGAACAACGCCGGGGCGATCGCGAGCCAACCGTCGGCGGCCAGTGCTTCGGTGACTCTGCGTATGTGCCCGGTGAGGCCGAACGCTTCCTGCACCACGACCACGCCACCGCGGGGTTCGCCATCCGGGGCTGCGAGAAACGCGGACATCGGTCCGTCGGCGGTTTCGATGGTGATGAGTTCAGCCCCGTGAGATTCCATCCCCCCATCCTGCCGTCCCGCCGGATCGGTTGCCCGGAATCGTCAGCTCAGGGGCGAGTGATCGTCACCGAGGTCAGATCGTCTCCGAGGACGATCTCCCCGGCGAAATGGGCGGCGGCAAGCGCTCGCCATTCGTCCTCCTGGCCCGGGGCGATCCCGGGGACGTAATGCGTGAGGACGAGCGTTCCGACGCCAGCTCGCGTCGCGGTCTGGGCCGCCTGTTCGACGGTGGAGTGGTAATCGAGAATGTCCTGGAATCTCGGCAGCGGAACGAGTTTGACCAGATCGTCTCGGAGAACGGTCTGCACATAGCCGTCGGCGCCAGCGCACAGTTCGTCGAGGGTGTCGCACGGGATGCCATCGCCCCCGAGAACAACCGTCGCGTCGGCGCCCTCGACCCGGAACCCGACAGTGGGACCGCACGGCCGGTGATCGGTCGCACCGACGCGCACCGAGACCTCGCCGACCGTGAACACATCGGCCGGTGAAACCTCGACGACGACAACGGCCGGGGCATCGTTCAGATCGTCGTGATGGTCGAGTCGGTACTGAATGTCGGAGCCGAGCATCATCATGATTCCGTCGACGACCTTCTTCATCCCGACCGGCCCGTAGATCATCAGAGGATTCGGTTGCGGGCTCATGATCCAGCGGGTCGTGATCACGTCGTTCAGATCGGTGATGTGGTCACTGTGGAGATGAGTGATCAACACCGCGCCGAGCATTCCGGGGAAGACCCCGGCGGCGGCAAGACGCTGGATGACCCCGCGTCCGGCGTCCACGAGAAGCAGGGTTTCGCC
>WLFD01000089.1 GCA_009703925.1 Actinomycetota bacterium
ATGAAGTCCAGCGACTGCTCGCGGCGAAGGCGGGGGCTGAACAATGATCGATCCGGCACTCATCGACGATCTTGCTGCAGTACTCGGGACCGATGCGGAGCGGGATGCCCCGATCGGACCGCTCACGACTTACCGGGTCGGGGGAACAGCAGCACTTCTTGTGCGTGCCCGTACGGTCGAGCAGGTGCAGTCCGTCGGCAAAGTGCTTGCCGACTCGGATACTCCGGTGATCGCGCTCGGTCGCGGATCGAACCTGCTCGTGGCCGACCGCGGATTCCAGGGGGTTGCGATCCTTCTGGGTGATGAACTCGCGACGATCGCGATCGACGGCAGGAACGTTCGCGTCGGCGCAGCCGCAGCCCTTCCCGTTGTCGCCCGCCAGACGGCGGCGGCCGGTCTGACCGGGTTCGAATGGGCAGTCGGTGTCCCCGGTTCCATCGGCGGTGCGGTTCGCATGAACGCCGGTGGCCACGGATCGGACATGGCGGCGTCGCTCGTCTCGGTCCGGGTCGTCGATCTGGATTCGGGTGCGGTCGAAACGATCGATGCTGCGGCGCTCGGACTCGGTGTCCGCCACTCCGAGTTGGGCGATTCCCGGATCGTCGTGGAGGCCGAACTTCGCCTCGACGATGGAGACAGGGAGGTCGCCGAGAATGCGATCTCGGAGATCGTCCGATGGCGTCGATCCCATCAGCCGGGGGGAGCGAACGCGGGATCGGTGTTCGTGAATCCTCCGGGAGATGCGGCAGGACGACTCCTCGACGAGGCCGGAGCGCGTGGATTGCGCGTCGGCACCGCGTCGGTCTCCGCGAAACACGCGAATTTCATCCAGGCTGACGATGAGGGCTCGGCGGATGATGTCCGCCGGTTGATGATCGAGATGCGCAGGTTGGTCCGCGAGCGGTTCGGGGTCGAACTCCGGGCCGAGACCCATCTGCTCGGCTTCACCCGGGAAGAGGCCGATGCCGTCGGTGCGCGCCTGAGGGCGCCGGAAGAGATGACGAAATGAGCAACCGGTCCGCCGAAGTGGATCCCCGCATCGCCGCCCGGCGCGAAGCGGTCGTATCGGAGAAGCGTCGCAAACGCGAGCGCTGGATCATTGCTGTCCTTGTGGTGATCGCCGCCCTCGGCGGGGCATGGCTGCTCAGTCGTTCGGCTCTCTTCGATGTTGACCGGATAACTGTCGAAGGCACATCGAGGCTCTCCGCCGACGACGTTCTGGCCGCAGCCGCCGTGCAGGTCGGCGAACCGATGTTGGCGGTGAACTCGTCCGAGGTCGCCCGTCGCGTCGAGACGCTTCCCTGGATCGCGTCGGCATCGGTGGATCGATCGATCGCCGGTGAACTGACGATCGTCGTCGTCGAGCGCACCGCTGTCGCAACGATGGTGGACGAATCGGGAACTCCGGTGCTTGTCGATGGAAGCGGCAGGGTTCTCGGTCCGCCCGGTCTGATCGACGGTCCCGCGATCCAGGTCGAGGGTCTCGTTGCAGGGCCTGTGGGCACCGATGTCGAGGGTTCCGCCGGTTCCCTCGAGACCGCAACCCTTCTCACCCCCGGCGTTCGCAGTCGGGTGATGGCGATCGTCGTTCTGCCGGACGGCAACCTCGAACTGCGGTTGAGGCCCCAGGGAATCGTGGATCTGGGACCGCCGACGAATCTGCCGGAGAAGCTCGCTTCCCTGACGATCGTCATGGGGCAGGTCGAC
This sequence comes from Actinomycetota bacterium, assembly GCA_009703925.1. Lineage (GTDB taxonomy): Bacteria > Actinomycetota > Acidimicrobiia > Acidimicrobiales > Acidimicrobilacustridaceae > Acidimicrobilacustris. The sequence goes on from WLFD01000089.1 coordinate 1,708, forward strand.
CAACGGGACCTCGCCCGCATCAACCTCGTGAACCCGGAGACCCCGGTGGTGTCGAGAACCCCGAAATGACGCCCCACCTGAAGTATCCTCGCCCTGTCGGGGAGAAGTTCATCTCATCGCCCCAAATCGTTGTTGCAGCCGTTTCGTTCAATTCGCAAGAACCCCTGTCTCCCGGAAGACGTCCGTCCTCCCAAGACCCTGTATCTCGAAGGAGATCCCCATGGCCGCCAGCCCGCAGAATTATCTCGCGGTAATCAAGGTCGTCGGCGTCGGTGGCGGTGGCGTCAACGCCGTCAACCGCATGATCGATGCCGGCCTGAAGGGTGTCGAGTTCATCGCGGTGAACACCGATGCCCAGGCGCTCCTCATGAGCGATGCCGACGTGAAACTCGACATCGGTCGCGACCTGACCCGGGGCCTCGGCGCCGGTAGCGATCCCGAGATCGGCAAGGCTGCAGCCGAGGCCCATCTCGACGAGATCGAGGAAGTCCTCAAGGGCGCCGACATGGTGTTCATCACCGCCGGCAAGGGTGGCGGCACCGGAACGGGTGCGGCACCCGTGATCGCCCAGGCGGCCAAGAGCCAGGGCGCTCTCACGATCGGTGTGGTCACCCGCCCGTTCGGCTTCGAGGGCAAGCGTCGCTCGACCCAGGCCGACACCGGCATCAAGACCCTCAAGGAGAAGGTCGACACACTGATCGTCATCCCGAACGATCGCCTTCTCACCGTTTCGAACGACAAGACCTCGGTGCTCAACGCATTCAAGATGGCCGACGAGGTTCTGCTCCAGGGCGTGCAGGGGATCACCGATCTCATCACCACACCCGGCCTGATCAACACCGACTTCGCCGACGTCAAGATGATCATGAGTGATGCAGGTTCTGCACTCATGGGCATCGGTTACGGCTCCGGCGAGGGCCGTGCGCTCAGCGCCGCCCGTGCCGCCATCTCGTCACCGCTTCTCGAAGCATCGATCGAGGGCGCCCGCGGCATCCTGCTCACCATCGCCGGTGGCAGCGACCTCGGCCTGTTCGAGGTCAACGAGGCTGCCGAAGTCATCCACGCGGTTGCGCATGCCGATGCGAACATCATCTTCGGCACGGTCATCGACGACGAGATGGGCGACGAGGTCCGTGTGACCGTCATCGCCGCCGGCTTCGATCGTTGGGACGGGGATCCCCGCACAACCGGTCGCCGCGGCACCGCCGAAGCGGGATCGGTGCGCGACGTGTTCGCCACCACCGATGACGATGATCTCGACGACGGTGGCGAATTCGACGTTCCGTCGTTCCTGAAATAACCGGACCCCGTCTCCACCTCGTGGAGTCATGGTCGGAAACACTCGGCAACGGCATCGGTTCTGACGGACCGGCCAAGGTCGAGATCCGGTGTACAGAAAAGGCCGACGGGGATCTCTCGATCGATTCCGACGCGGATCGTCTGGATGCCAATCGGAGACAGATCGTCGACCGTCCGTGGATCTGGCTCCGTCAGGTTCACGGCAACCGGGTGGTCGTCGTGTCCGACAGTGCCAACCCGGATGAGTTGGACGCGATTCTTGGTACGGAAGCGGATGCGATCGTGACCCGGCGGGATGATGTGGCGTTGGCCGTGCAGAGTGCCGATTGCGCCACGATCGCCCTGTGGTCGGATGACGGTGTCATCGGGGCTGTCCATGCCGGATGGCGCGGACTGGAGGCCGATGTGGTCGGAGCCACCGTCGATGCGATGCGCTCGATGGGAGCAGAAACGATCCATGCCCGCACGGGTCCGTGCATCGGCGTCGAATGCTACGAGTTCGGCGCAACCGAACTCCGCCGAATGGTTGCCCTCTTCGGGCCAGAAGTTGTCGGCCGCTCGGCCGAAGGCAACGATGCACTTGATGTGCGTCGGGCGGTTTCGCTCTCACTCGCACGTTCGGGGGTCGACCATGCTGGCGGCTCCTCCCGGTGTTCGGCCTGTCAGCCGCATGAACTCTGGTCACACCGCTCCCGCAACGAGAAACAACGTCAGGCGCTCGTCGTCTGGATCGGACACGACGAATGACTGAAGCACATGTACCGATCACGGCAGAGATCGTTCGCTCCCGTGCCGCAGTGCTGCGAACCCGCATCGATTCGGTGGCCGGGGATCGTCCGGTCGGAATCGTGGCGGTCACGAAGGGGTTCGGCGTCGAGGCGGTTCGGGCGTCCGTGGCAGCCGGGTTGGTCAGCGTCGGTGAGAACTACGCCCAGGAACTGATCGCGAAAGCCGCCGATCTCGGGGCCGATCCGGCCGCGGCGCCGGAGTGGCATTTTCTCGGACGCCTGCAGAGCAACAAGGTGCGTCAGCTCGCCGGGATCGTCGATGTCTGGGAGAGCGTCGATCGGGCCGAACTCGTCGACGAAATAGCGAAGCGTTCTCCGGGAGCGACGATCTTCCTGCAGGTGAACCTTTCCGGGGAGGAGCAGAAGGGCGGTGCGCCCCTCGGAGACATTCCGTCCCTCGCGGCCCGGGCAATCGATGCCGGACTACGCGTCACCGGGCTGATGGGAGTCGGTCCGGCGGGAGATCCCGAACTGGCCCGACCGGGATTCCGGGACCTGGTGGCGATGGCCGATCGGCTCTCGCTCCCCGAACGGTCGATCGGAATGAGCGCCGATCTCGAGGTGGCCGTCGAGGAGGGAGCCACCCTTGTCAGGGTGGGCCATGCCCTGTTCGGCGATCGCCCTCCTCGCTGATCCAACCCGGGAAATGGGCTGCTGTCGAAGGGCTGTGGGCCGGGGGTGGCCGGAAACAACTAGCCTTGGACAATTCAACGCCGGCCGCCGATCGGGTGGCCACGTACGGAGGATCTGATGTCGACAATGTGGCGCAAGGCCATGGTGTACCTCGGTCTGGGACCAGACGACGAGTATGACGAGAACGAAGGCGGCTACGAAGCCCGTCCTTCGGCTCCCGAGATGTCTGCCCCGGTGCGCCAGCCCGCGTCCCGGCAGTCGACCGGGACGGTACGTCCGCGACCGCAGGCGCCGGCGTTCTCGACGCCCCCGGCGGAGTCGGGTGAAGTCTCGGCAGTTCGTCCGGTGCTCGCTCCCGGTGACGATGCCGCGAAGCCCCGGGTGCGAGCCGTACCCCAGCGTCCGAACGTGCGTCCCCATCTCGTGACGCCGACCTCGTTCAACCAGGCTCAGGAAGTCGCCGACAAGTTCAAGAACAATCAGGCCGTCGCATTCGACCTTGCCGACGTCGACCGCGATCTCGCCCGTCGACTCATCGATTTCGCCAGCGGCCTCTGCTACGGACTCGGAGGCAACCTCGAGAAGGTTGCGACCAACATGTACCTTTTGTCGCCCACCGGCGTCGAGGTCCCGGCCGCCGAGCGGAGTCGTCTGGCCGACCGTTCGTTCGTCGATTCCTGATCGGGTCGTTTCATGGCACAACTGATTTACGTTGTTGTTCAAATCTTTCTGCTCTGTCTGCTCGGCCGAATCGTTCTGAGTTGGTTTCCTCCTTCGGGGCCGGGGCTGCTCGAATCGATCCGGCAGGTCCTCTTCCGGATCACCGAGCCCGTTCTCGGGCCGATCCGGCGTCTGCTCCCTCCGGTACGCATGGGTGGCATGGGTCTCGACCTGTCGCCGATGATCGTCTTTCTGGTCCTCCAGATAATCATCTCGGCCATTCCTCACTGAGGTAGAAATCCACCCATTTGGCCGTAACCGCAGCGAATCGGGATCGTTGTTCCCCGCCCCTTCGCCGCGGCCGGTAGCCTCCAACTCATGGAAGCCACCCCAGGAACGCCCCATCTGCTGACCGACGTCCGGTTCTCCGTGAGCCGCAAGGGTTACGACCCCGACGAGGTCGACAACTTCCTCGAGCGGGTCAGCGCCGCGGTGGCGCAACTGCAGGACAAACTCCGTCAGGCGACGGCCGATGCCGAAGCGGCCAAGGCCCGCGAGCAGGAGGCCGTGAGGGCCCAGGCCCAGCTCAAGGCCCGCATCGCCGAGCTCGAATCGGGTGGCGCGGTGCAGATCGTGGCCGCTCCCGCCGTTCCGGTCATCACCCGCTCCGGCGACGAAGAGGCCGAAGCGGCGGCGTCCGTGCTCGTCATGGCACAACGAACGGCCGATTCCACTGTCAACGAAGCCCGCACGAGTTCGGCGCAGATGCTCGTCGAAGCCGAGCAGGAAGCATCGCGGATCCTCGGTGTCGCCCGGGTTCAGGCCGACGAGTCCCTCCGGGATCTCGAGCGGACCCGCAACAACCTCGCCGCCGACAACGCTGCGCTCGAAGCATTCGTCAACGAACAGCGTGCGGTTCTCGCCGGTGGCGTCTCGCGGATCCAGGCGGTTCTCGACGATCCGTCGGCGCTCCGCGTCAGCCCGGCCCCGGTAGCGGTTCCTCCGGTTGTCCCGGTCGCTGCGGTCGCTGCGCCCGTGCAGGAAGCTCCGGTTCCGGAACCCGTCGAGGAACTGGTCGACGCCGCAATCGTGACCGTCGACGATCTCGATGACAGCGCTCCGGGGAAGCTCTTCCCCTCCGAGGAGAACCTGACCGACAGTGGTCCTCCGACCGCAGCCGTGTCGATCTTCGATGCGAACGAGGACGACTTCCTGAGCGACAGCGATGACGACGCCGACGCTGCGATGCGACGCTTCTTCGACGCCGATTTCGAGGACGACGAGCGCTTCGGGCGCTAAGCCATCCGTTCGATCGAGATGCCGATGGTCACGCCGTCGATCTCGATCGAACGATCACCCGGTCCGAAGTCGATCCGGTTGGCGAGGATTTCGGGCGCGATCGTTTCCCGGTGGGTCTCGATCACCGAGCGCAGGGCATCGTCCGCCTCGATGGTGACCAGGATCCGGTCGGCGATCGCCAGCCCCGCCGCCTTGCGGGCGTCGTTCAGGGCGCGGATGAGTTCCCGGGCCATTCCCTCGGCACGCAGTTCGTCGGTGAGTTCGAGATCGAGCGCCACCGCCCAACCCTCGTCCTCGACCAGCGCGAGATCGGCATGTCGTTCGGCTCGGACCTCGACATCGTCGCTGGAGAGACGCTCGCCGGCGATCTCGATGAAACCGTCCGCCTCGAGTCGGGCGTGAAGTTCGGATCCGTCGGCCTCGGCGAGTGCAGCCTTCACCTCGTTGACACGCGGTCCGAGACGGGGACCGAGCGTCCGGAAATTCGGAATCACGTTCCATCGCATGAGTCCCGACAGGGTGTCGAGACGCTCGAGTGACTTCACATTGAGTTCCGAGCGGATCTCGGCTTCGACATCGTCGTCGAGGGCCGTGCCGCCGTGCAGCAACAACGCCCGCTGGAGAGGCTGTCGGACACGGACCTTGGCATCGGTGCGGGCGGAGCGTCCGAGCGCCACAAGACGACGGGCAGCACTCATCTGCTCGGCGAGTTCGGCATCGAATCGACCCTTGTCGACGGGCCAATCGGTGAGGTGGACTGATCGTCCATCGGTGAGGGTCGTGTAGATCTCGTCGGCGAGGAACGGGCAGAAGGGCGCCAGCAGCTGGGACACCGTCACAAGGCATTCGTGCAACGTCGCGTGGGCGACCGAGTCGCTGGCTTTCCAGAACCGCGGACGACTGCGACGCACGTACCAGTTGGACAGATCATCGATGAAGCGGGCGAGTCGGTTCGATCCGCCGAGTGCGTCGAATGACTCGAGTGCCTCGGTCACGGTCGCGATCGTGTCGTCGAGTTCGGAAAGGACCCAGCGATCGAGGACATGCGTCGGAGCTGGCGTCGATGCGTCGGGTACCCAGCCGTCGAGATCGGCATAGGTGGCGAAGAACGAGTGGACGTTCCAGAGAGTGAGCAGCGTCTGGCGGGTGGCTTCGCGGATGCCGTCCGGGAACACGCGGCGGGGCGTCCATGGCTGACCCGACGAGAAGAAATACCAGCGGAGTGCATCAGCGCCGAGCGAGTCGAAAATCTCGTTCGGGACGATGACATTTCCCTTGGACTTCGACATCTTCTGGCCGTTCTCATCGACGATGAGTGCGAGACAGACGACGTTCTTGTAGGGCGTCGAACCGAACACGAGCGAGTTCACGGCGAGCAACGAATAGAACCAGCCGCGGGTCTGGTCGATCGCCTCGCAGATGAAGTCGGCCGGGAAGGCGCCGGTGAACGAATCGTCGGCAGCGAAAGGGAAATGCTGCTGCGCCGACGGCATCGAACCGGAGTCGAACCATGCGTCGAGAACCGGAGCCACCCGGCGGAACGTTCCCGCGCACCCGGCGGAATCGCAGGGGAACGCGATGTCGTCGACATACGGGCGGTGGAGATCGAGTTCGGTGAGATCGCGCCCGGCCCGTTCGCTCAGTTCCGCCACGGATCCGATGCAGCACTCGTGACCGTTGGCATCGCAGCGCCAGATCGGAAGCGGGGTGCCCCAATATCGATCGCGCGAGAGCGCCCAGTCGATGTTGCCCTCGAGCCACTTGCCGAAACGGCCGTTCTTGATGAACTCGGGATTCCAGCCGATGCTCTCGTTCTCGCGCATCAACAGATCGCGGTTCTCCGAGGTGCGGACGAACCAGGACGTCTTGGCCCAGTAGATCAGCGGCGTGCTGCAACGCCAGCAATGGGGATAGCTGTGTTCGTAGGACTGTTCGCGGATGAGCAGGCCCCGCGACTCGAGGTCGGCGATGATGTCCCGGTCGGCATCCTTGACGAAGGTTCCGGCAAAGGCGGGCACGGACTCGTCGAAGGCCGCATCGGCATTGACCGGGTTGAGCACGGGAAGCCCTTCGGCCCGTCCCACCAGGGAATCCTCCTCACCGAAGGCGGGGGCGAGGTGAACGATGCCGGAGCCGTCGTCGGTCGTGACGAAATCGGCACCCACGACCCGCCAGCCATCGGCGCCCGGCGGCGGTGCAAGGACGTCGAACGGTCGTCCGTAGCGGAGGCCGACGAGGTCGGTCCCGGTGAAGGTCTCGACGATCTCGGCGTCTTCCGGCGCCCGTGCGGCGGCCATGACGAGATCGCGCGATCCATCGGTCGACCGAACCCGCACGTAGGGGATCGATGGGCCCACCGCGGCGCCCACGTTGGAGACGAGAGTCCAGGGGGTGGTGGTCCAGACGGAGAGGTCGAAGTCGCGGTCGACGACCGGGAAGCGGACGTAGACGGAGGGGTCGACGATGTCCCGGTAGACGTCGGGCTGGCCAAGCTCATGACTCGAGAGGGCAGTGCCGCAGCGACCGCAGTAGGGCGAGACCTTGTGGCCCTCATAGAGCAGGCCCTTGTCCCAGAGCTGTCGGATGAGCCACCACACGGACTCGATGTACGTGTTGTCGAGCGTCCAGTAGGCGTCGGCGGTGTCGATCCAGACGCCGGATCGTTCGGTGAGCGTCTCCCAATCGGCCACATAGCGCTGAACCGATTCGCGGCACCGGCGGTTGAACTCGGCGATGCCGAAGTCCTCGATCTCCTGCTTCGTGGAGAGTCCGAGTTCCTTCTCGACTTCGAGTTCGACCGGGAGGCCGTGGCAGTCCCAGCCTCCCTTACGGGGAACATCGCGGCCGCGCATCGTCTGGAATCGGGGATAGATGTCCTTGAAGACCCGTGCCCACACGTGATGGAGGCCCGGCCGGCCATTGGCCGTGGGGGGACCTTCGTAGAAGACCCATGGCTCGTTCCCCGCCCGGAGGCGTCTGGACTCGGCGACGATGTCGTCGTCGCGCCATCGCTGCAGCATGCGCTGCTCGAGGCTGGGAAGGTCCAGATCAGGGTTTACGGGGCCGAACGACATGGCCGCAAGCGTAGGCGGTTGGGCAAGGGGCCGATTCGACTCCCGGAAGTCCGGGACTGGCCCGGCCACCGGATCGGGAGGGCGTAGATTGACTCCACGTCTCTGCGGACATACCCTCCACCGTCCTTTGCGGCGAGGATTCGGGGCATTTCCGGTGCAGCGATCATCGGGCTACTCGTACTCGGCTCCAGTCACTCGCTCGCTCGAGTTGTTGATCAAACATGAAGAAGGAACCTGTGGCATCAAAATCGGCAAAGAAGGCCCCGGCCAGTAAGGCTGCACCTGCCAAGAAGGTCGTGAAGAAGGCAGCTCCGGTTAAGAAGGCGGCTCCCGCGAAGAAGGCAGCTCCGGTCAAGAAGGCGGCTCCCGCGAAGAAGGCAGCGCCGGCAAAGAAGGCTGTTCCGGTCAAGAAGGTCGTCAAGAAGGCGGCTCCCGTGAAGAAGGCGGCGCCGGTCAAGAAGGCTGTTCCGGTCAAGAAGGTCGTGAAGAAGGCGGCTCCCGTGAAGAAGGCGGCGCCTGTCAAGAAGGTCGTGAAGAAGGCGGCTCCCGTCAAGAAGGCGGCGCCGGTCAAGAA
>WLFD01000009.1 GCA_009703925.1 Actinomycetota bacterium
CGAAATCGACCTTCTCCGGCGTCAGCTGCGGAAGCCGGAACGACTCGACCCAGTATCTGGCGTAGCTGACGAAGGTCTCATCGACGATGCGATCGAGTTCGCGTCCCTCGAGTTCCGGCAGGACCCGGCGCAGATGGCGGGTGACGAGCATCCGTCGCTCGGTCGAGATCGTTGCCGCCGCCCGACTCAGCGCCCGGGCAGTCAGGTCTGCGACCGGACGGGGAACGGAACGGGAGAAGGCGGCACCGGCCTTGTAGGCGGCCGTCACCGCATCGAGAGCCATCCCCGGGGTCCTAGCGACGACGACGCGACTGCAGGTTCTGACGCCACACCGCTGACGTCGAACGGGATGCACGTCGGCGTGCAGCCCGTCGGGTGGCCGGCGGAGCCGGTCGCTCCTGTGACGCCTGACGCCAAACCTTTGCGAACCGCTGACCGGCCGTCACGAGGGTGAGGACCAGCATGATCCAGAGGACCGGTACGAGCAGGGCCTCGAAGAGCAGGCCGAGACCCAGAAGGATGATGCGCTCGGCACGCTCCATGACGCCGCCCTTGGCGTCGAATCCCAATGCCTCGGCTTTCGCCCGTTCGTAGGAGATGATCAGTGAGGCACCGAGAACGGCCATCGGAAGCAACGGCATCAGGCCACCGTCTGTCGTGGCGAGATACCACGCGACACCGCCGAGAAGGAGCGTGTCGGAGAACCGGTCGGCCACCGAGTCGAAGAAGGCGCCGCGCGGACCAGCGGTGCCCGCCGCCTTTGCGACAGCGCCATCGAGTGCGTCGGGCAGGCCGGTGAGAACAAGCAGGAGTAGTCCGAGCGACAGATGACCGGTTGCGATCGCAACTGCAGCGAACGCGGACATGACTACGCCGATGGCAGTCAACCGGTCGGCGGTGAATCCGACGCGGAGCAACCTTGCGCCGACCGGCTTGAGACCCTTTTCGATGTTCGTGCGCCAGCGTCCATCGAGCATGGCCATCTCCTTGCGCTTGCGGCGTCGCCCGGTCGGGCGCCCTCCGTCAAGCAAATTCTCGAACCCCGAAACGGTAGCAGCACCCCTCCCCCGGACGGCGTACACCGGTTGGCCCTTGGTCCTCGCCGCTAGGTTTCACCCATGACCCGGGCCGATTACTCCTCGCTCTCGCCGTCCGATGCTCAAGTTGCCCTGCGCAGCTACCCGCGTCGCTATGCGGCCCTCCTCGGTGAACCGGGAACGGAAATCGCCGAATCCGCCGCACAGCAACTCGGATCCGATGGAGTCTCGGCACTCGAACTGGCTGTCGACTCGATCCGGGCCTGGACACTTCTCGGCCGCGCCCTTCACCAGGTCGAGCTCACCGAATCACCGGTTCTCCACCCGGCGGTGGCCGATCCCGGTCTGCGCCAGTGGGATCAACCGATCCGCGAGGACATCTCGTCGGTGAACGAACAGATCGCCGATGGTGCCGCGGAACTCGCCGACGCGATCGCATCCGTCCACGGCGACCGATGGAACCGGACCGGGATCACCGCCGGAGGCGGATCGATCACCGCCATCTCCATCGTTCAGGAAGCGGTCCGGGTCGGAGCGGAAAATCTCGGCCGGATCGAACGAACTCTCGCATCGCTGCGCTGAAGCCGGCGCCGCCTACCACTGTCAGGCCGAGGCGAACTCGTCCCAGTTTTCGGGGTTGTCCTCGACGAACCATTCCACGATCGAACCGTCGACTCCGTCGACGAGGACGAGCCCGCGCTTCTCGGGCGGATCTTCCGCCGAGTACAGGAGAATGCGCCAAGTCGGTCGGCTCAGCAACCCTCGCCATCCCATCTGTGCCGAAGCATGCCCGACGGGAAATCCAACCTGCTTCGTCGCCGCAACGAGCGCATCGCTCTCGTCGATTTCGAGATTCCAGCCCGAAACGAAGCTGTAGAGACCGATGAGTGCAAGAGCGATGGCAGCAATGAGAACACCGTTGTTGATCAGTACAGGATCGTTTCCGCGGCGAAGGAACCAGATCAGGATGCATACCGCCGAAATCGCCCAGTAGAGATAAGCGGGGATCCGACGGCGATTGTTGTTGGGGAACATGTACGGACCCACATAACCGGAGGCATCGAGATCGTCGGGAAGCGCATCCCGGATCTCGGCGTCGGTGATCGGTGCCGTCTCCGCAGCAGGAGCAGGTTCGGGAGTCACGGAATCTTCGGACGGAGAAGTCATCGATGAGGACCGTAGCTTCCGGTCCTCATCGACCGCACACTCAGGACGACTCTCAGGACGCCCGAACCTCCACCATCACCTGAACTGCGCCGGCAACAGCGAAATTCAGCGTCAGCGGAAAGGTCGAACCCACGACCAGCGGATCGGTCAGGTCGATCAGCATCACATGGAAGCCTCCCGGCTTGAATTCGACGCTTCCGTCGGCCGGAATCGCCACCGACGCGACCTGCTGCATTTTCATCATCTGGCTGCTGTCACCGGCCATCGTGCCAGGACTCTCCATCATCACGACCTCGTGCAGTTGGGCCTCGAGAGCGATCTGGGTGGATACCGAGGCCGAAACCAGGGTGTCTGCCGCAGATCCGCTGTTCGCCACGGTGAAGAACACGGCACCGTTACCGGCCTCCATGGCGGACGAGCGCGCCCAGACATCGGTCACCGAGATGGGGGCGGCGACTGTGGTCGACGAGGTTCCGGCCGAGTCGGAGCCGGAACACGCAGCCAGACCGAGTGACAACACCGAGACGACGGTGACAAGAAGGGTGATGACGGAACGGCGTTTGCTGGAAGTACTCAAGTGAAATGCCTCTCGTTGCTGAAGTGCCGCTTTCGCGACGTTTGATCAACCACCCGGATAGGTGGAAGCAAAGATGGATTCGGTGAGGGCCACGAGCTCGTCGGCGTTGGTACCGAAGGGCCACTCCCAGACGATCGAACCGGTGTCATCGACCGCATACATCCCTCCGGAATGCGCCACCCCGTAAGCGGCGCCGGGCTCATGCGATTCGACGTTCCAGTTCGCACCGAACTTGTAGCTGATGCCGGTCAACTGATGCTCGTCGACGGCGACCAGCGAATGGGTCTGTGTCGACGGGAAGAAATGGCTCAGATACTCGGTGACCTCGGCCCCGGAATCGCGCTCGATGTCGACCGTCACGAATGCGACCTCGACACGCTCGGCCAGGGCGGGATCGAGGCTGGCGAGTCCGGCCGCCGTGTCCGTCATGGTGGTCGGACAGATGTCGGGGCACGTGAGATATCCGAAGTACACGAAGAGCAGTTCACCGGGCTGTGCGACGAAGTTGAACGGAACACCGGATGCCACCGTCGAGAAGTCGTTGAGTTCGAGTCCTCCCACCGATCGAACCGGACGCGGCTGATACCCGCGCAACTGCTCGACGCCCGTTGTCGCCGTCGAACCCGAGGACCCGCCCGACGAGCAACCCGCGATCACGATCGTCAGGACCACGAGGACGGGAAGGAGCAATCGCTTCATCATCCGACTCTGTCGCACGGGGACCGCCGTTGGTTCCCGTTCTGCCATCGTTCGGACGAATGGCTCCGGAATTGGGACCAAGGTCCCGCCGTCGACCCCTTCGGAGGTGCCGGCCCGGAACCGGTCAATCAGGCCAGGCCGCCCGGAGCTTCCGCAAGGTCTCGTCGAGAGGCTCGGGAAGAACCCGCGCCTGGGCGACAGCAGTCATGAAATTGCTGTCCGCATCCCACCGGGGAAGGACGTGGGTATGCAGATGGGTGGGGACTCCCGCACCGGCGGCACGCCCGAGGTTGATGCCGACGTTGACCCCGTCGCATCGGTAGGCGGCCTTCAGCGCCACAACGCCGTCACGAGTGAGTTTCGACATCTCGACGAGTTCGTCGTCCGACAGATCCTCCAACTCGGCCACTGCACGATTCGGCAACACGAGCATGTGTCCACTCGTGTATGGAAAAGCATTCAGCAACACGGCGCAGGTCGCTCCGCGGAACACGATCATTCCTTCGTCGTCGGAAAGGGCGAGGATCCGCTCGAAGAGCGAACCGGATTCGTCCGGATCCAGCGACGTGTTCCCCGGTTCGCTCACCGCGGTGATGTAGGAATGCCGCCATCCCGCCCACAGATGGTCCAACGACGGCGGATTGTGCATCGGTTACTCGTGACCGGCGACTTCGGCGGCGAGGCGTTCGATGAACTCGTCCACGGGGATGCCGCGGTCGACTTCGCCGCCGCGGGGGTTCACACCCACGGTGTTGTGCTGCACATCGTCATCGCCGACGACGAGGACGTAGGGAAGTTTTTCGAGTTTGGCCTTGCGGATCCGACCGCCGAGAGGTTCGTCGGCCTCGACCATGTCGGCCCGGAAACCTTCGCCCCGGAGACGTTCGACGAGCATCCGGGCGTGGGCGTCGTGATCGTCGCGCACCGGCAGGATTCGGACCTGGACGGGAGCCAGCCAGGCCGGGAAGGCACCGGCAAAATGTTCGAGGAGTACGCCGAAGAATCGTTCGACCGATCCGAAAAGTGCTCGATGGAGAACCACCGGCTCATGACGCTGATTGTCGGCGCCGACATATTCGAGTCCGAAACGCTCGGGAAGATTGAAATCGGCCTGAATCGTCGACAGTTGCCATTTGCGACCGATTGCGTCGCGGACCTTCACGTCGATCTTCGGGCCGTAGAACGCACCGCCACCTTCGTCGATGTCGAATGGAATGTTCTCCTGCTCGAGAGCTGTTCGAAGTGCTTCCGTAGCAAGGTCCCACTTCTCGTCCGTGCCGACCCACTTCTCCTCGGGACGTGTCGAGAGGCTCGCTTCGAAGTCGACGAAACCGAAGGCACGGAGAACCGAGAGCACGAAGCCGAGAAGGCTCTGGACTTCCTCGACAACCTGCTCGGGCATGCAGAAGATGTGACTGTCGTCCTGCGTGAATCCGCGGATACGCATGAGTCCGTGCAACGTGCCCGAACGCTCGTAGCGGTACACGGTTCCGAGTTCGAAGAGTCGCATCGGCAGGTCGCGGTAACTGCGCTGGTTGCTCTTGAAGATCAACATGTGGAACGGGCAGTTCATCGGCTTCGGGTAGTAGGCGCCGTTGTCCATCTCCATCGGCGGATACATCCCGTCGGCGTAGAAGCCGAGGTGTCCGCTCGTCTCCCAGAGCGTTGCGCGGGCGATGTGCGGGGAATACACGAAGTCGTAGCCACCGGACTCGTGACGCTCCCGGCTGTAATCCTCCATCAGTTTGCGGATGGCAGCACCCTTCGGATGCCACACTGCAAGACCTCCACCGAGTTCCTCGGGAAAGCTCAGGAGATCGAGTTCGTTCGCGAGTTTGCGATGATCGCGCTTCTCCGCTTCCTCGAGTCGCACGAGATACGCCTCGAGTTCCTTCTTGGACGCCCACGCGGTTCCGTAGATGCGCTGGAGCATCGGGTTGCGCTCGTCGCCGCGCCAGTAGGCCCCGGCGACGCGCATCAGCTTGAAGTGCCCGAGACGTCCGGTGTCGGGAACGTGGGGGCCGCGGCAGAGATCGATGAACCGGGGCGGGTTCTCGTAGGTCCGGACCAGACCCGTCTCCGTGGCCGACATCGGGTCCTCGGCGGCACCGCGGATGATCTCGCACTTGTACTTGTGATCGCAGAAGAGTTCGAGCGCCGCACCTTCGGTGATCTCGTCGCGGATGAACGGTTGGCTCTCCTTGATGATCTCCCGCATCCTCGCATCGATCCGATCGAGGTCGTCCGGGGTGAACGTTCCCCCGTCGGACAGTTCGAAGTCGTAATAGAAGCCGTTCTCGATGGGAGGGCCGATTGCGAAGGTCGCCCCCGGGAAGAGGTCGAGGACGGCTTGGGCGAGCACATGCGCGGTCGAGTGCCGAATCGTGAACAGGCCGCGATCGTCGGTTTCGGTGATGATCGCGACGCTGTCACCGTTCTCGAGCGGCCAGACGAGATCGCGTTCGGTTCCGTTGACGGAACCGATGACGGCAGCCTTGGCCAGACGTGCCCCGATCGACGCCGCCAGATCCCCCACTGTTGCGCCGGCAGGAAGTTCCCGTGCCGAACCGTCGGGGAGCAGGATCGATATCTGGTCAGCCATGGGACGATCGTACCCGAGTGCCTGTGCAGGCCCGGATGCCGCTTCAGCGAACAGGTTCGCCGATCAGGAACACACCGAGGAGGGCAGCTGCCGAGGCGACGCCTTCGCCTGCCGCCGCTGCCGAGTCGATCGCCGCCACCGCACCCGGCGTGTCGAGATCATCGTCGAGGCAAGCTCGAACGGCGTCCAGGGCCGCGACGCTGTCGGTCGCATCCGCAGCCGTGGAGACCCGAAGCCAGTCGGCAAGCCGCGCACCCGCCGTCGGCATGATGTCGTCGTTCCACTCCCACGAGTTCCGGTAATGGTGCGCCACGATGCCGAGGCGGATCGCCCGCGTGTCCCAGGTCTTTCGGAGTTCGCTGATGAAAACGAGGTTGCCGAGCGACTTCGACATCTTCTCGCCGTCCATCCGCACCATGGCCTGATGCATCCAGTGGCGGACGAATGGTTGACCGGTTGCCGCTTCGCTCTGTGCCGCCTCGCACTCGTGATGCGGGAAGATCAGGTCGGACCCGCCTCCATGGAGATCGATGGTCGTGTCGAGTTCGCGCAAGGCGAGCGCCGAACACTCGATATGCCAACCGGGTCGGCCCGGACCCCACAGTGATTCCCAGCTCGGTTCGTCGTCGGCCGACGGTTGCCAAAGTACGAAATCGAGTTGGTTCCGCTTGTTCGGATCATCGGGGTTGCCGCCGTGCTGACGGGCAAGGGCGACCATTTCTTCATGCGAGTAATGCGAGACCTGCCCGAAGCGCTCGAAGGTGTTGACGTCGAAATACACCGACCCACCGCTCAGATAGGCGTGGCCGCGGTCGAGCACCATTCCGATGAAACCGCGGATGTCGGCGATGGCGGAGGTGGCGCGTGGCTCGCTCCAGCACTCGATGACGTTGAGCGCCTCCATGTCCGAATCGAACCGGGCGGTTTCCGCGGCAGCAAGGTCGAGATAGTGCACTCCGAGCTCGCGGGCCTTGCGGAGGATGTCGTCGTCAACATCGGTCACATTGCGGACACAGCGCGTTTCGTGGCCGAGATCGCGGAGACGGCGCTGCAGGATGTCGTAGGTCACGTACGTCGCGGCGTGCCCGATGTGGGTGGCGTCGTAGGGCGTGATGCCGCAGGTGTACATCGTGACGATCGGTCCCGGCTCGAACGGAACGATGGCTCCGCGTGCCGTGTCATGGATCCGCATCGGACCCTGATCGGTTGTCTGGATTTGGCTCATCAAGTCACCTCGCGCTGCGAACCATTGAACGCTAGTGGTCGCCGACCGGTGATCAGCGTGACTGGTCGAGGTTGATGCCCGTGAATTTCACGGCAACACGCGTCTTGTAGCGCATGTTGAGTTCGAGCAGAACTGCCGTGAACGCCTCGATCGGCGCCGCCTGTGTGAGATCACCCGCATCGAGTGCACGCATGTCGGGCATTTTGTCGATGAGATCCATGCAGGTCTGCTTGGCGGTCGGATGATCGGAACAGACGAGCACATCGCTCTCGATCGGGTGCCCCAGATCGGCGAGTTCCTTGGCCGGCACATGGTGGAGCGCCGCGACCACCTGGCAACCCGGGACCGCGGCCTGGACGCTGGCGGCCACCGAACCGCGGGGCGGAACCAGCGGCTGGAATTCATGTCCGACTTTGATCAGGGCGTTCGCCATACACATGACGACCTTGCCCTCGAGATGGGACCCCACGGACTTGGCGGTCGTCCAGGCTGCATCCCATGGCGTTGCGATCACGACGAGATCGGCGTCGGCGGCTCCGGCGTTGTCGCTCGCAGTGATGGAGAGGTTCCGATCCGGCCATTTCGCCTGTAGGGCGGCGAGGACATCCTCGGACCGTTCGATCTTCCGGGATCCCAGTACGACGTCGAATCCGACCGACGCCAGACGCACCGCAAGGGCACTTCCGGCCGGACCTGTTGCACCCACGATTCCGATCTTCATGCCGGTGACCGTAGTGGACGATCGGGGTGCCTCACCCACGATGCGTCCTCAGGCACGTAACGTCTGACGTTTCCCCCCGATCGGAGAAACCAATGGGACTTCTAGACGGCAAGCGACTTCTCATCACCGGTGTCCTCACCGATTCCTCACTCGGGTACGGCGTCGCCCGCCTCGCCCAGCAGGAAGGCGCCGAAATCCTCCTCACCGGCGTCGGCAGCGGAATGAAGCACACGCTCCGGACGGCGAAGAAACTCGAGATCGAAGCTGACGTCCTGGAACTCGATGTGTCCGATCCCGCCCACCTCGTCGCCGCCCGCGAGGAGATCGCCAGCCGCTGGGGTTCGATCGATGGAGCGCTGCATTCGATCGGCTTCGCTCCCGCTGTGTGCCTCGGGGGCACGTTCATGGAGGCCACATGGGAAGACGTTTCCGTGGCGATGAACGTCTCGGCATATTCGCTCAAGGCCCTCGCCGATGTCGTGGCACCGCTCATGACCGACGGCGGGTCCATTGTCGGCCTCGATTTCGACAACACCATGACCTGGCCCTCCTACGACTGGATGGGTGTCGCGAAATCCGCCCTCGAATCCACCAGTCGCTATCTGGCCCGGTATCTCGGACCGCAGCAGATCCGCGTCAACCTCGTGGCCGCCGGTCCGATCAAGACCATTGCCGCCCGTTCCATTCCCGGGTTCTCCAAATTCGAGGACGTCTGGGACGAACGTGCTCCCCTCGGCTGGGACGTGAAGGATTCTTCAGCCGTGGCAAAGGCGTGCGTCGCTCTTCTCTCGGACTGGTTCCCACAGACGACGGGCGAGATCATCCACGTCGACGGCGGGTACCACTCGACCGGCGCCTGATCAGTCGACGGGATTGTCGGTGATCTCGCCGACAAGTTCCTCGAGCAGATCGTCGAGCGTCACGATCCCGACGGTCTTCAGATCGTCGTCCACGACGATCGCGAAGTGCGTCTGGGTGCGCCGCATCGACAGCAGCAGCGATTCGAGCGTCGTCTCCGGAAGGACCGACAGCGTCGCCCGGCGCAGTCGGGACGGAATCTGACCCGACGCAGATTCCGGATCGAGCGTCAGCAGATCCTTGGTATGGAGAAACCCGACGATGTCGTCGAGGCCCCCATCGCCGAGAACCGGCAACCGCGAATGACCCTGATCGACTGCAATCGCCTCGGCATCGGCCACTGTGGCGCCGAAGGGGACGGCGGCGATCTGCGCACGGGGAACCATGACCGATCCCACCTGCCGGTTGCCGAACTCGAAAACGCCGGCGAGCAGATCGGCGGCAAATCCGGGGATCGCACCCTCGTCGCGCGACGCGGCAACTACCACAGCGAGTTCCTCGACCGTGTGGGCACTGGCCAGTTCGTCGCGCGGCTCGACGCCGAACAGTCGCACTCCCACATTCGCCACGATGTTGAGAACCCGAACGAACGGCCGGGCCACGACGAGGTAGATCCGGTTCGGTCCGCTCACGATCCGCAGCGTGGTTTCCGGATGGGTCAGCGTCAGGTTCTTCGGAATCATCTCGCCGATCACCATGTGGGCGAACACGACGATGAGGAGACCGCAGACCACCGCCACGGGATGAACCCAGCCGTCGGGAACACCCGGGAGATTCTCGATGCCGCCGGCGAGGAGGTGTGCGATGGCCGGTTCGCCGACAAGACCCAGAAGCAACGAGGCGATCGTGATTCCGAGTTGGGCGCCGGCAAGTTGGATGCTCAGGTCTCGCATCGCGTCGAGGCTTCGGAGCGCCGATCGATTTCCCTGTTCGGCCAGTGGTTCGAGACGACTCCGCCGCGAACCGACGAGGGCGAACTCGAGCGCCACGAAGAACCCGTTGACCGCCAGAAGCACGATGATCGCGACAAAGGGCCAGATACTCATGAGTGGGCACCGCCTGTGCCGTCGTCGCTCCTGCCACCATCGCCGTGCCGCTGACGCCCGATCGGCGCCAGGACCCTGACTTCGGCGATGCGTCTCTTCTCCATCGACACCACGATGAACCGCCAGCCATCGAGTTCGACAGCTTCACCGACGAACGGGATGTGGCCGAGTCGATCGAGAACGAAACCGGCGAGAGTCTCGTATTCCCCCTCGGGGATCACGAGTTCGGTCTGCTCCATCACTTCGTCGGGATGGAGCGTCCCTTCGAGGAGCCACTCCCCCGTGCGTCCCGGGCGCAACGCCGGCTCCTGCATCGGGTCGTGCTCGTCACCGATATCGCCGACGATCTCCTCGAGAACATCCTCGATCGTGATGATGCCGGCTGTTCCTCCGTATTCGTCGACCACGACGGCCATGTGCGAATTCGCCCGGCGCAGGTCCACCAGAACGTCGTCGAGACCCCGACTCTCCGGCACGGCGAGAACCGGCCGCATCAATTCGGAAACAGCCTTCGTCGCCCGTTCGGCGTAGGGAACGCGGTGCACGGCCTGAACATGGACGATCCCGAGCACATGATCGAGATCGCCGTCGTGGACGATCAGACGGGAGTGGCCCGTCTCGACCGACAGCTCCACGAGTCGGGCTACGGACTCATCCTTCGCCAGACCGACGATGGATGTTCTCGGAATGAGGGCATCCTCGGCGACTTTGCTCTCGAAGCGGATCGATCGGCTGATCAATCTCGTCGCACTCTCGTCGAGGGTCCCCTCGGCAAGAGAACTCCGGACAAGGATCTGGAGCTCTGCGAGTGTCCGCACCTGCGAAAGTTCCTCGGTTGGCTCGACACCCAGCAGACGCACGGCAGCGTTTGCCGCCCCGTTCAGAACCCGGATGATCGGACCGAAGATCAACCCGTACACATGGATGACGGGAGCGAGAAGAAAAGTCGTCGTCTCCGGGTTGGCGATCGCGAGACCCTTCGGTATCAATTCGCCGATCACCATCTGCACGACAGTTGCGATCACGAGGGCCAACAGGAGCGACACCCCGGCAACCGCAGCCGAGCCGACGAGTGGCTCGAGGAGGGGTTCCAGGAGATGGGCTATGGCTGGCCGGGCAAGGATTCCGATCAGCAGGGAGGTGACCGTGATCCCGAGTTGGGCCCCGGAGAGGTGGAACGAGAGGTGGGTCAGGAGATTCCGCGCCATCCGGGCGCGCCGACCACCCTGATCAGCTGCCCTGTCGACCCGGCTCCGATCGACGGCGACAAGGGCGAACTCGGCCGCGACGAAAAACGCACAGGCGATGATCAGGAAAGCGACAGCCAGAAGGCTGAGCACAGTAGAGATGGAAGTTTCCTTGCCTCGAGAAACAGGGGATCCGGAGGGTCGCCGGAGGACGACGGGATCCTACCGGCGGATGATCGGTTGGCCCGCCTCGGCTCCGGTGCCTGAATTCCGCTCGCCCCAGGCCCACCAACGACCGTGGCGATGTTCGAGGCCGAGCTCGATTCCGAAACAGGTCGACAGCCGGGCCGCCGTCAATGTTTCCGCCAGCGGTCCGGCGGCCAGAACCTTGCCCTCCGCGAGCATGAGGAGGTGCGTGAAACCGTCGGGGATCTCCTCGACGTGATGGGTGATCAACACGGTGGGAGGCGTCGATTCATCCCTCGCCAACACGCCGAGGCCTTCGACAAGGTCTTCCCGTCCGGCCAGATCGAGACCAGCGGTCGGTTCGTCGAGCAGGAGCAGACCCGGGTCGTTCATGAGTGTCCGGGCCAGAAGGACCCGTTGCCGTTCACCGGACGACAACGTGGAGAAACTCCGGTCCGCATGATGAGCGATTCCCATTCGGGCGAGGCAATCCCTCGCCCGGGCGCGGTCGTGATCGTCGTAGGAATGCCACCACGGTTCGAGAGCACCGTTCTTCGCCGTCATGACCACATCGACGGGCGTGAGGTCGCTGCGCAACATGTCGGCCATGCCGGCACTGGCCATCCCGATTCCCGTTCGGAGTTTGCGAACATCGACCCGACCGAGTCGTTGGCCGAACACGTCGATCGTCCCTTCGCTCGGATGAAGGTAGAGCGAGGCGATCTTGAGGAGCGTCGACTTTCCCGAACCGTTTCGACCCAAAACCACCCAACGTTCACCCGCACCCACCGACCACGTGATGTGGTCGAGGAGACGACGACCATCCCGGATCAACGAGACGTCGGTGAGAGCAAGTACGGGATCCATGGCGAGGCCGCTCGGCCTGTTCCGGACTACTTGTCGAGCAGGAGCGAGAGCGCTACCGACGCAAAGATGAAGATCACTGCGGCCACCACGGTCAGGCGGTCGAGGTTCTTCTCGACAACGGTCGAACCTGCCGCTGACGCGCCCAAGCCGCCACCGAACATGTCGGAGAGGCCACCACCGCGCCCGCTGTGAAGCAGCACGAGGAAGATGAGCGACAGTGCGGAGAGCACCTGGATGATGAGGACAGCGATCAGCACGAGGGAGAGGCTATCAGGAGAGTCGATATTGGACGATACGGGCGAATTCCTCGGCGTCCAGAGCGGCTCCACCGACAAGGGCGCCGTCGATATCGGGCTGGGCCATGAGTTCGGCGGCATTCGCGGCCTTGACCGAACCGCCGTACTGGATCCGCACCGCTGCGGCGGCATCGGGACCCTTCATCTCGGCGACCTTCGCCCGGATCCAGGCGCAGACCTGCTGGGCGTCTTCCGCGCTGGCCGTGAGTCCGGTGCCGATCGCCCAGATCGGCTCGTAGGCGATCACCATCGTGGCGACCTGCTCGGGCTTGAGGGCATTGATCCCGGCATGGACCTGTCCGGTGACCTTGCCGTGCGTCGCTTCGCCCTCGCGCTCTTCGAGCGTCTCCCCGCAGCACAGGATCGGGATCATTCCGTTCTCGAAGATCGCTCCGACCTTCCGTGCCACCTCGACATCGGTTTCGCCGAAGATCTCCCGGCGTTCACTGTGGCCGACGATGACGTAGACGACATTGAGTTTGGCGAGCATTCCCGGAGCGACTTCGCCCGTGAACGCACCCTTCGATTCCCAATGACAGTTCTGGGCTCCGATGGCGATCTGGACCTTCTCGCTTTCGATGAAGGTCTGGACCGTGCGGATGTCGGTGAACGGAGGATGGACCGACACCTCGACGACTTCATAATCGTCCTTGGTCAGCAGGTATCGAAGCTTGTCGAGCGTCGCCGTCGCCTCGTAATGGTTGAGGTTCATCTTCCAGTTGCCCGAGATGAGTGGCTTGCGGTCAGACATTTGATGCTCCTCGCAGAGCCTCCAGGCCGGGAAGATCACCGTTCTCGAGGAGCTCGAGCGATGCACCCCCGCCGGTGGAGACATGGTCGATTTCGTTGGCCAGACCGAACGCGTCGAGCGATGCGGCGGAGTCTCCGCCACCCACGACGGTGAAGCCGCGGGCCTCGGCCATCGATTCGGCCACAACCCTGGTGCCGGCGGCGAACCGCGGATCCTCGAACACGCCCATGGGTCCGTTCCAGAAGATCGTGCGGGCCTCGGCGATGATCTCGGCGAATTCGGCCGCAGTACCGGGGCCGATGTCGAGCCCCTTCCATCCATCGGGGATGTCGCAACCGAGTTGACGGACATCGCCGCCCGCATCCGGGTTGCCGATCTCGCCGCCCGGTCCGAGTGCAGTGACATCGTGCGGAATGTGGATCACGACATCGGAGTCGAGCAGTCGCTTGCAGGTTTCGATCTGATCGGTCTCGAGGAGCGAATCACCGACATGGTGACCCTTCGCGGCGAGGAACGTGAAGCACATGCCACCACCGATGATGAGCGCGTCGGCGACCTCGGCGAGAGCTTCGATCACTCCGATCTTGTCGGAGACCTTGGAGCCTCCGAGGATGACGACGAAAGGTCGCTTGGGATCGGTGCGCAGCGGGAGCAGCACCTCGACCTCGCGCTCGAGCAGGCGTCCGGCCGCCGACGGAAGGAACTGTGGCGGTCCGACGATCGATGCGTGCGCACGATGCGAAGCACCGAACGCGTCGTTGACGTAGAGATCCTGACCTTCGATGAGGCGCTGCACGAAGGCGGGATCGTTCGCCGTCTCGCCCGCGTCGAACCGCAGATTGTCGAGAAGTGTCACGCCCGGCGCGAGCTCGGCCAGACGCTTGCGGACCGGTTCGACGGAATACTTGGGATCGGGTGTTCCCTTTGGTCGGCCGAGGTGGGTGCATGCCGTGACGATCGCGCCCCGACTCGTGAGCCACTCGATGGTCGGAAGAGCGGCACGAATGCGGAAGTCATCGACGATCTCGCCATTGGCGATCGGTACGTTGAAATCGGCACGCAGGAGAACCCGGCGACCGCTGACGTCGCCGAGATCCTCCAGGGTGGGAACTGTCATCGGGCGGTGACTACTCGGCCGCGTTGGCCATGACCTGGACAAGGTCGACCAGGCGGTTGGAGTAGCCCCATTCGTTGTCGTACCAGCCGAGCACCTTGACCAGGTTGCCCATGGCCATGGTGAGCTGCGAGTCGTACGTGCACGAGGCCTTCTCGCCGACGATGTCGGACGACACGATGAGTTCGTCCGTGTAGACGAGGACCTTCGAGAGCGGGCCGCTCGTTGCGGCTGCCTTGAAAGCAGCGTTGATCTCGTCGACGGTCACGTCGCGCTTGAGGACACCGACGAAGTCCGTGATCGAACCGTCCGGAACCGGAACCCGGAGGGCGGTGCCGTCGAGTTTGCCCTTCATGGCTTCGAGGACAAGACCGGTCGCCCGGGCTGCACCTGTCGAGGACGGCGTGATGTTCGCCGCCGACGCGCGGGCGCGTCGCATGTCCGTGTGGGGGCCATCGACGAGGTTCTGATCACCGGTGTAGGCGTGAACGGTCGTCATGAGGCCCTTCTCGACGCCGAACGCATCGTCGAGAACCTTGATCATCGGTACGAAGCAGTTGGTCGTGCACGATGCGTTCGAGACAACCTTGTGAACCTTCGGATCGAACGTGTCGTCGTTGACACCGACGACGAATGTCGCATCGGCGTTCGTCGCCGGAGCGGAGATGATGACGAACGGGGCACCGGCCTCGAGATGGGCGGCGGCCTTGTCCCGGTCGGTGAAGAATCCGGTCGATTCGATGACGATGTCGACACCGAGTTCGGCCCACGGCAGATCCTTCGGATCGCGGATGGCGGTGATCTTGAGAAGTTTGCCGTCGACAAGGATGCCGTCCTCGACCGCTTCGACGTTCGCGTCGAGACGGCCCATGACGGTGTCGTACTTCAGGAGGTGGGCCATGGCCGGAATTGAGCCAAGGTCATTGGCGGCGACGATCTCGACGTCAGCGCCAGACTGCCTCACCGCCCGGAAGAAGTTGCGGCCGATACGCCCAAACCCGTTGATTCCGACACGGATCGTCATGATGTGTGATGCCTCCTGGAGTCGCCATTGACGAGGGGAAGCATACGGTCAGATCGGAGGGGCGCCCGCCACCTCGATGAGGGGCCTCAGCGATTGACGTCTCGATGGGCGACCCGGAGCTCGAAACCGCGGTTCCGCAGGGCCGCCGAGACGGCCTCGGCAATGGCCACGGAGCGGTGCCTGCCGCCGGTACAGCCGAAGGCCACCGTCAGGTAGGACTTGCCCTCTGCGACGTAGGCCGGCAGCAACATGGCGAGGAGGTCTTCGATCGACCTGAGGAAATCGGTGGTCAGGGGTTGGGCGAGCACATAATCGCGAACCGGCTCGTCGAGGCCCGTGAGCGGCCTGAGTTCGTCGACCCAATGGGGATTGGCGAGGAACCGGCAATCGATCACGAGGTCCGTGTCGAGGGGAAGCCCGTGCTTGTAGCCGAACGACGTGATCGTCGTCTGCATGCCGCTGTCGGGCGCTTCGGCCGAGAACAGATCGAGCATGCGCGATCGGAGCTGGTGGACGTTGAGATCGGAAGTGTCGACGACGACATCGGCTTCGGCCTTGACCGACTGCAGGAGTTCGCGTTCGAACTCGATCGATTGGGCCAGTGAACGATCGGCGCCGGCGAGAGGATGCCGCCGGCGGGTGCTTTCGTAACGTCGGACCAGGACATCGGTGCCGGCTTCGAGGAACGCGATCCGCAGACGCAATCCCTGACGACGCAATGCGGTCAGGGCCGGCAACACATCGGAGTGGTACGGGCCGGTCCCCACCACCAGCACGACATTTGCGATGTCGGTTCCCGGCGCTTGCGCCAGTTCCGCGACCTTGGGGATCAGCTCCGGCGGGAGATTGTCGATGACGAAGAAACCGAGGTCCTCGAGGATGTCCGCGGCCTGCGAGCGACCCGCACCGGACAATCCCGTGATCACGACGAATTCACTCACAACGACAACGCTACCCGTCACTCCCCTACGCTCCGGCCATGGACAATCTTGCCGCCCTCCCCCTCGCCGCTGCCCGATTCGAGACGATCACCGCGCTCGTCGCTCCCTCCGATCTCGACCGGCCAACACCTTGCGGCGATTGGACTGTCCGTCAACTTCTCGACCATGTGGTGGGAGGCAACTTCATGGCTGCCGCACTCATCGGAGGCGCCTCCCGGGAAGATGCCATAGCCGTCCTCGGTGCCACGGTCGCCGACGAGGAAGATCCGCTCGACGCTGTGCGTAGTTCGCTCCGATCCCAGGCCGCAGCGTTCGATGACACGGCTGCACTCGAGTCGGTCGTCCATCACCCGGCGATGGACATGCCCGGATCGCAGCTGCTCGGTTTCCGCGTCGGGGATCTGCTCGTGCACTCCTGGGATCTCGCCCGCGCCATCGGCGCCGACGAGACGCTCGATCCCGAGGTTGTCGCTGTCGTCGCCACGAACATAGAACCCATGCGACCGTTCATCGGTTCGGTCGGCATGTTCGGTGAAGGCCCGAGCGGCACGCTGGACGAATCGGCCGATGCACAGACACTCCTGCTCGACCTCATGGGCCGCCGACCCTGAATCGGGCGCGGTCCGCCGCTATGCGGACCGGCGGGCCACCAGGGTAAGCAGGCGCGGCACGGTGGCCACTTCGGTGTGTTCCGGCGCCCGGGCGATGAATCCCGCCGGAGGTGCAGGTTCGAGCATGCGCTCGATCGTCATTCCGACATCGGCCATCGCGTTGATGTAACGGCCGAGCGGCCGGTGGACGAAACGGATGTAGACGTCCTTCTCGACTTCCTCGACGACCGCCTGCTCCGTGAGGTACGGACCGATGCGCCAGTACTGCTCGGGCGGATCGAGGATCTGATCGTCGATCCAGCCCGATCCCGGCGTCTGCAGCAACGGGTGGTTGAGACAGAACACGAACCGCCCACCGGGGCGCAGCACGCGCGAAACCTCGGCGAGTGCGACATCGACATCGTCGATGTGTTCGAACACGAGACAGCACACGACCGCATCGAACGATCCGTCGGGGAATGGAAGCGACTCCGCTCCCGAGCGCGCGTAGGTGGGTCCGGCCCCCTTGCGGACGGCCTCCACGATCTGGTTCACGGTCGGGTCGACGCCGACAACCTGAGCGCCGTTCTCCGCGACGATCGCCCGGGCCACCTGTCCTTCGCCCGTACCCACTTCGAGAACCCTGTCGAATCCTGAGGTCCACTCGACGACGATCGGAAGGATCTGCTCGGTGTACTCGGGATCCACGCCGTCGGTGAACTCGCGCTGCCACCAATCGGCGTGCGCTTCCCAGAGATCGGCATTCACATCATCGCCTTCGACAGGCACGGGTCCTCCGGTCATGCACGTCCCCGGCCGGTGCCGGGCATGTGGATCTTGTCGTACACAGCATGGGCCACCGCGTCGGGTAGCCACGACAACGCCTGAAGATCCTCCAGCGAAGCGCGCTT
Organism: Actinomycetota bacterium; assembly: GCA_009703925.1. Lineage (GTDB taxonomy): Bacteria > Actinomycetota > Acidimicrobiia > Acidimicrobiales > Acidimicrobilacustridaceae > Acidimicrobilacustris. Next base: position 17,800 of record WLFD01000009.1, read on the forward strand.
GACGGCTGTCACTCCCCCGAGTTCCTTGATCAATCGCGACTTGCGGCTCTCACCGAGGCCGGCGATGTCGTCGAGCACGGAGGTGGTCATCCGTTTGCCGCGCAATTCGCGGTGGAACGAGATGGCGAACCGGTGGGCCTCGTCGCGGATTCGTTGGAGAAGGAACAACGCTTCGCTCTGACGGGGAATGATCATCGGCTCGGAGTGACCCGGCACATAGACCTCTTCGAATCGCTTGGCCAACGACGCCACAGGTATCTCGTCGGACAACCCCAGTGAATCCAGAACCCTTATCGCGACACCGAGTTGCCCCTTGCCGCCGTCGACCAGCAGCAGCTGCGGCGGGTAGGCGAACCGACCTGTGCGCTCCGAAACAGGTTTGCGCTTCTCCTCGACATATGCGGTGAGTCGACGGGTGAGGACTTCCTCCATCGCGGCGAAATCGTCGTTGCCCTGATCACCGCGGATCTTGAACCGTCGATACTCGCTCTTCTTCGGCAAGCCGTCCTCGAGCACCACCATCGAACCGACGTAATCGCTTCCCTGGATGTGGCTCATGTCGTAGCACTCGATCCTGAGGGGCGCCTCGGGAAGACCGAGCGCTTCCTGCAGATCGTTGAGGGCCTGCGCCCGAGTGTTGTGATCGGCCGCGCGCCGCAGGCGATGACGGGCGAACTCTTCCGTCGCGTTCTTCGTGACCGTCGCCATGAGCGCCCGCTTGTCGCCGCGTTGCGGGATGCTCACCGTCACGCGCGAGCCGCGCTGGGCGCTCAGCCACTCCTCGTAGAGCGCCGGATTCGCCGATTCCTCGGGGATCAGTACCTGCTTCGGGACGCCGAGCGGAGGAGGATCGCCATAGAGGCCTTCGAGTATGCGATCGACGAGTTCGCCGGGGGCGAGATCCTCCGACTTGTCGAGGATGTATCCCTTCCGTCCGACCACACGACCTCGTCGGACGTAGAAGACCTGGACCGACACCTCGAGGTGATCGCCGTGGATGCCGATAACGTCGATGTCCTCGTCCTTCTCGAGAACCATCTGCTGCTTCTCGATGACGGAACGGACGGCACCGAGCCGATCGCGCAGGCGCGCCGCCCTCTCGAATTCGAGTTCGTCGCTGGCTTCCTGCATCTCCGCCTCGAGGCGCCGGACCACCGAGTCGGTGTCGCCGTCGAGGAAGGTGATCAGTTCGCGGACCAATTGGTCGTATTCCACGCGGGTCACTTCACCGACGCATGGTCCGCTGCACTTCTCGATGTGGAAGAGCAGGCAGGGCTTGCCCATCTTGGTGTGCCGGTTCAGTTTCGTGTCCGAGCAGGTCCGGATCGGGAAGGTGCGCAGAAGGAGGTCGAGGGTTTCGCGCACGGCCCACGCCTGGGCATAAGGCCCGAAGTACCGGGTTCCCTTCCGCTTGACGCCGCGCATCACGGTGGCCCTCGCCCACTCGTCGTCGACCGTGACCGCCAGAAACGGATAGCTCTTGTCGTCGCGCAGATCGATGTTGAACCGGGGCTGGTGCTGCTTGATGAGGCTGTACTCGAGCATCAGGGCCTCGAGCTCGTTGCTCACCTGAATCCATTCGACCGTCTCGGCGGTCTCGACCATCTGCGCCGTCCGAGATGCCAGATTCACCGGATTCTGGAAATAGTTCGAGAGTCGCTGCCGGAGGCTCTTGGCCTTTCCGACGTAGATGACGCGTCCGTGGACGTCCTTGAACTGGTACGAGCCTGGTTCGTCGGGAATCGTGCCTGCCGGCGGTCGCTGCACCATCGTTCCGCCATCGTATTGGCGGGTCGGACCGGTCGGGACCGGATCGTGCCTACACTGTCGAAGCCGGTCTGGACTCCGGCGACATATCGAGACCCGAGGCCGACAACCCCGTGGCGTGGCGACCAGACTGCCCCCACCGGCCACTCATCGGGACTCCTATCGCAGACTGGGAGTTCACAAAAAAATGCTGAGGCTCCAACTACCGCTACCCGAGCGATTCACCGACGCCACCCCGCAAGATCTCCATGCCCGCATCGCGGCGGCCAAGGCCACTCTGGGTGAGCGCCTGTTCATCCTCGGCCACCATTACCAACGCGATGAAGTCATGGAATGGGCCGACGCACGCGGCGATTCGTTCCGTCTGTCGGTTCTGGCCCAGGAGAACCCGGTGGCCGAGTACATCGTCTTCTGCGGCGTCCACTTCATGGCCGAATCGGCCGACATCCTCACCGGTGATCACCAGCAGGTGATCCTCCCCGATCTCAATGCCGGCTGCTCGATGGCCGACATGGCCGATCTGGAAGAAGTCGAAGAGGCATGGGAAGCCCTCGCCCGATCGACCGACATCTCCAAGGTCGTTCCTGTCACCTACATGAACTCCTCGGCGGCGCTCAAGGCATTTGTCGGTGAACACGGAGGGGCGGTCTGTACCTCGACCAACGCGAAAGCGGTGCTCGAATGGGCGCTCTCGCTCGGCGACCGTGCCGATGATGGCGCCGGCGGCCGCCAGGTCCTGTTCTTCCCCGACCAGCACCTCGGCCGCAACACCGGATTCCAGCTCGGGTTCGGTCATGACGACATGCGGATCTGGAATCCACGCCTCGAACACGGTGGCCTCACCGACGCCGAGATGAAGGAATCCACATTTCTCCTGTGGCGCGGGCATTGCTCGGTGCACCAGCGATTCCGCCCCGAACATATCGAGGCCTTCCGCGCCGCCAATCCGGGCGGCCTCGTCGTCGTGCATCCCGAGTGCGCCCACGACGTCTGCGAAGTCGCCGATCAGGTCGGCTCGACCGACTTCATCATCCGGGCTGTCGAGAACGCACCGCCGGGTTCCGTGATCGGCGTCGGCACCGAGATCCATCTCGTCAATCGACTCGACAACGAGACACCCGACAAGACGATCGTGTCTCTCGATCCGTTGGTGTGTCCGTGCTCGACGATGTTCCGGATCGACGCGATCCATCTTTGCTGGATCCTCGAGAATCTTGTCGAGGGTCGGGTCATGAACCGGATCACCGTTGATCCTGAAACCACCGAATGGGCACGCGTCGCACTGAACCGCATGCTCGAGATCACCTGAAGCGTCAGGCGAGACCCAGCAGCGGCCCCAGGAACTGACCGGTGTAACTCTCGGGTGTTGCCGCAACCTGCTCCGGCGTTCCTTCCACGAGGATCGAACCGCCTCCGCTGCCACCCTCGGGACCGAGGTCGATCAGCCAGTCGGCGGTCTTGATCACGTCGAGGTTGTGTTCGATGACGAGAACGGTGTTGCCCTGATCGACGAGCCGGGAGAGGACGCCGAGAAGTTTGCGGATGTCCTCGAAATGAAGTCCCGTCGTGGGCTCGTCGAGGATGTAGATCGTGCGACCGGTCGATCGCTTCGCCAGTTCGCTGGCCAGCTTCACGCGCTGGGCCTCGCCACCGGAGAGCGTCGTTGCCGGCTGCCCGAGGCGGACATAACCGAGACCCACATCGACGATCGTCTGGAGGTGACGGGCGATCGCCGGTTGGTTGGCGAAGAACACGACACCTTCTTCACAACTCATGTTCAGGATGTCAGAGATGTTGCGATCCTTGAACGTGATGTCGAGCGTGTCGCGGTTGTAGCGAGCCCCCTTGCACACCTCGCAGGGGACATAGACGTCCGGAAGGAAGTGCATCTCGATCTTGATCGTGCCGTCGCCGGAACAGGCATCGCAACGACCGCCGGAGACGTTGAACGAGAACCGGCCCGGCAGGTAGCCGCGTACCTTGGCCTCGTGGGTCTGGGCGAAGAGTTTTCGGATGTGGTCGAACACGCCGATGTAGGTCGCCGGATTGGACCGAGGCGTGCGACCGATCGGTGACTGGTCGATGTTGATGACCTTGTCGATGTGATCGAGGCCCTCGACGGACTTGTGCAGGCCCGGCGGTATCCGCGATCCGTAAACCTTCTGCATCAGCGAACGGTGCAGGATGTCGTTGACCAGCGTCGACTTGCCGGAGCCCGAAACGCCGGTGACGGCGATGAACGTGTGCAACGGGAAGGACACGTCCACGTTCTTGAGGTTGTGCTCGCGGGCACCCCTGACGACGAGTGCGTCGGCTCCGGGTGAACGGCGCTTCTCGGGGACAGGGATCGAACGACGACCGGAGAGGTATTGACCGGTGATCGAATCCTTGGATTTCAGGAGCCCCTTGACGTTGCCGGCATAGACGATGTCGCCGCCATGCTCCCCCGCACCCGGGCCGATGTCGACGACATAGTCGGCGACCTTGATCGTGTCCTCGTCGTGCTCGACGACCAGCACCGTGTTTCCGAGATCGCGGAGGCGAACGAGCGTGTCGATCAACCGACGGTTGTCGCGCTGGTGAAGACCGATCGAAGGTTCATCGAGCACGTACAACACGCCCACAAGTCCGGACCCGATCTGCGAAGCGAGACGGATCCGCTGCGCCTCACCTCCGGCAAGAGTGGCGGCCGACCGGACGAGCGAGAGGTAATCGAGACCGACATCGAGGAGAAAGCCCATGCGGGCGTTGATCTCCTTGACGACTCGTTCTGCGATGAGGCGCTCGCGTTCGGTCAGTTCCAGTTCGAGAAGTGTCTTTGCCGCGTCGGCGATGGACATCGCACAGATGTCGGCGATCGAATGGCCGTCGATGGTGACACCGAGCGTGAACGGACGCAGACGCGAGCCCTCACAGTCGGGGCAGTTCACTTCGCGCATGTACCCCTCGACCTGCTCGCGGGCGGAATCGCTCTCGGCGTCGGAGTGGCGGCGTTGCAGCCACGGAACGAGACCCTCGTACTTCGCGTCGTAGGACCTCTGACGCCCGTAGCGGTTCTTGTAACGGACCTGGACGCGCTCGGTTGCACCCGTGCCGCGCAGCAGGAGTTTCTGGTGCTTCTTGGGCAGCTTCGCGAAGGGGGTGTCAGGGTCGATCTCGTAGATGTCGCAGACGGACTCGAGAAGACGCCCGAAGTACTGCGTGCGCGCTGTCGCCCAGGGAGCGAGTGCTCCTTCGGCGATGCTGAGATCCGGATTGGGGACGACGAGTTCGTCGTCGACCTCGTAGCGGGTGCCGAGCCCGTCACAGTGCTCGCACGCGCCGTAGGGCGAGTTGAAGGAGAAGTTGCGGGGAGCGAGTTCTTCGAAACTCAATCCGCAGACCGGACATCCGAGGTGTTGGCTGAAGGTGAGGATCTCGTCGTCGAGACCGGAGTCGTCGCCACGGCCCACGATCTGGACTTCGGCGACACCCTCGGCGATGCGCAGTGCCGTTTCGAGCGAATCGGTGAGGCGTCGCTCGATCCCGTCCTTCTTGACGAGACGGTCGACAACGATCTGGATCGTGTGCTGCTCGTACCGGGCAAGCTCGCGCGTCTCGGTCAGTTCGTGAAGTTCGCCATCGATGATGGCGCGGGCGAAACCCTGGCCCGCAAGATCGGCGAGCAACGTGTCGTACGTGCCCTTGCGTCCCCGCACGACCGGCGCCAGCACCTGAAACTTCGTGCCGTCCGGGAGTTCGAGAACCCTGTCGACGATCTGTTGCGGAGTCTGACGCTTGATGACCGAACCGTCGACAGGACAATGGGGGATCCCGATGCGGGCGTAGAGCAGCCGCAGATAGTCGTAGACCTCGGTGATCGTTCCGACCGTCGAGCGGGGGTTGCGCGACGCGGACTTCTGATCGATCGAGATCGCCGGAGACAGTCCCTCGATGAAGTCGACATCGGGTTTGTCCATCTGCCCGAGGAACTGCCGGGCGTAGGCCGACAGCGATTCCACGTACCGACGCTGGCCTTCGGCATAGATCGTGTCGAAAGCGAGTGACGACTTCCCTGAACCGGAGAGTCCGGTGAAGACAATGAGTCGATCACGCGGAAGGTCGATCGAGACGTTCCGGAGATTGTGTTCGCGGGCACCGCGAATGACGAGCTGGTCCACCGAAGGAGTCTACCGGGCCACTGCCGACGACCATCCGGTCGGAACCGCATGGCAGAGGTCAGCCGACCTCGCGGAGTTCCCGTTTCAGATCCTTGATCTCGTCCCGGAGACGGGCGGCGTATTCGAAACGGAGATCGGCGGCCGCCTCCTTCATCTCCTCCTCCAGCGTCATCACCAGACGCCCGAGCTCGTCGGCCGGCAGTTCGGCAAGATCCGAGCGCACCTTGTCGCGCGCCGTCGATCGCCGCCCGGAGCCCGGGACCGGGGCCGTACCGGACGGACGCAGCGAGGCGAGGATGTCGGTGACGGCCTTGCGGATCGTCTGCGGATTGATCCCGTGTTCGATGTTGTACTGCTCCTGCACGCCGCGTCGGCGATTCGTCTCGGAGATGGCCCGCTGCATCGAGTCGGTGATCGAGTCGGCGTACATGATGACCTGACCGTCGATGTTTCGGGCGGCGCGGCCAATCGTCTGTACGAGTGCCGTTTCCGATCGGAGGAACCCCTCCTTGTCGGCGTCGAGGATGGCGACGAGCGAGACCTCGGGAAGATCGAGGCCCTCCCGCAGGAGGTTGATACCCACGAGGACATCGAATTCGCCGAGCCGCAGATCCCGCAGGATCTCGATGCGCTCGATCGTGTCGACCTCGCTGTGGAGATAGCGGACCTTCACGCCCAACTCGAGGAGATAGTCCGTCAGATCTTCGGACATCTTCTTGGTCAGGGTGGTCACCAGGACACGATCGCCCTTGGTCACCCGCTTGTTGATCTGCTCGATCAGATCGTCGATCTGCCCCTTTGTGGGCTTGACGATGATCTCGGGATCGACGAGTCCGGTCGGACGAACGACCTGCTCGACGATGACGTCGGAGTTCTCGAGCTCGAACGGGCCCGGTGTTGCCGACAGGAACACCACCTGACCGACCCGGTTCATGACCTCTTCGAACTGCAGCGGCCGGTTGTCGGCGGCCGACGGGAGACGGAAACCGTGATCGATCAGCGTGGTCTTCCGGGACTTGTCTCCGGCGAACTGCCCGCGCAACTGCGGAACGGCCTGATGACTCTCGTCCATCACGACGAGGAAGTCGTCCGGGAAGTAATCGAGCAGGGTGAAGGGAGGCTCGCCGGTCTTGCGCCCGTCGATCTGACCCGAATAGTTCTCGATGCCGTTGCAGTATCCGAGCTCGGCCATCATCTCGAGGTCGTACTGCGTACGCATCCGCAGACGCTGTGCCTCGAGAAGCTTCCCTTCCTTCTCGAACTTGGCCAACTGCTGCTGGAGTTCGTCCTCGATCCGCGTCATCGCGCTCTTCATACGGTCTTCGCCGGCGACGTAATGCGTGGCCGGGAAAATAACCAGTTCCTCGAGTTCGGTGATCTTCTCGCCGGTCACGGGATCGACCACGATCACCCGTTCGATCTCGTCGCCGAAGAGCTCGATCCGCACGGCGGTTTCGTCGTACGCGGGATGAACTTCGATGGTGTCGCCCCGCACGCGGAACTTGCCCCGGACCAGATTCAGGTCGTTGCGCTCGTACTGCATGTTGACGAGGCGACTGAGAATCGTCCGCTGTTCATGTGTCTCGCCGGGTCGCAGCACAAGGAGCTGGTCCTTGTATTCGAGCGGCGAGCCGAGGCCGTAGATGCACGAGACCGAGGCGACGACGATCGTGTCTCGCCGTGTCAGCAGGGCCGAGGTTGCAGCATGCCGCAACCGATCGATCTCGTCGTTCACCGACGAGTCCTTCTCGATGTACGTGTCCGAGGAGGGCATGTACGCCTCGGGTTGGTAATAGTCGTAATACGACACGAAATACTCGACGCGATTCGTCGGGAAGAACTCGCGGAACTCGTTGGCGAGCTGCGCGGCAAGGGACTTGTTCGGCGCCATCACCAAGGTGGGACGCTGCAGTTTCTCGATCGTCCAGGCGATCGTTGCGCTCTTTCCCGACCCGGTGATGCCCAGAAGGGTCTGGAAGCGGTTGCCGGCTTCGATGCTCTTCGTCAGTTCTTCGATGGCCTTGGGCTGATCCCCCGCAGGAACGAAGTCGGATTCGAGACGAAACGGCGGCATGGGAAGAGTCTAGGGATGCAATCGGGGGATACCCCCGGCAGCACCGGTGATGCCGTCTATCCTCTCCCCAGCGAACAGGTACCGAACCGGCGCCAAACGAGAACGGAATCGATCGAATGCGGGACGCGTTGGGAGCGGTGCAGTCAGTACTCGTGCTCGGGGGAAACTCCGAAATTGCGATTGCCATCACCGAACGACTGGTGGACCTCCGGTGTCGCACTGTCGTTCTGGCTGTCAGAGACCCTCTCTCCCCCGTCACCGCCACGGCTGCCGACGCCCTGCGTGCACGCGGAGCGACGACGGTCGAGGCCGTCGGGTTCGACGCCCTCGCCTCCGAATCCCATTCCGGGGTGATCGACGAGACATTCGCTCGTTTCGGAGATTTCGATCTCGTCATCTCGGCCTTCGGCGTACTCGGCGACCAGGAGATGTTCAACAACGATCCGGCGGCGGCTGCCATCGCCGCCAGCACCAACTTCGTCGGCGCCGTGTCGTCGTCACTCGCCGTCGCCACCCGTCTCCGGGCGCAGGGTCACGGTGTCCTCATGGTCATCACGTCGGTCGCCGGCGTGCGCGCCCGGGCCGACAACTTCGTCTACGGATCGACCAAAGCCGGTCTGGACGCTTTCGCACAGGGCCTCGGCGATTCGCTCGTCGGATCGGGCGCACGCGTGGTCGTCGTTCGACCCGGATTCGTCCATACCCGCATGACCGAGGGAATGAAGCCGGCACCATTCGCCGCGACATCCGACAAGATCGCCGATGCCGTCATCGCCGGATTCGGAAAGGGACGCGAGATCATCTGGGCGCCACCGATCCTGGCTCTCGTGTTTGGGCTCCTCCGTCATCTTCCCCGTTCGCTCTGGCGCAAGGTGAGCGCACGCTGACATGAGTTCAGTCCCGGCCGGGAGTGTCACCGGATCCCGAAGCAACCTGATCTCCGGGGTCATCCGCGAGGTTCGCCCGAAGCAATGGATGAAGAACGTTCTCGTCTTCGCGGCCCCTGTGGCCGCAGGCGTTTTCGACAACCGGACCACCATCCTCCACTCGGTGTTCGCCTTCATCTGTTTCTGTGCGGCGGCCAGTGCCACGTATCTGCTGAACGACATCGCCGACGTCTCGTCCGATCGACGCCATCCGACCAAACGAAACCGCCCCATAGCCGCCGGAGTCGTTCCGATTCCCCTCGCCGGTGTCCTTGCTGCGGTCCTCCTGATCGGGGGACTCGGTGGAGCGTTCCTCATCGACTGGCACTTCGGCGCCACGATCATCGCCTACCTGGTGTTGACGACGCTCTACACGCTCTGGTTGAAACACATCCCGATCCTCGACATCGTCGCCGTCGCCGCCGGGTTCGTCCTGCGGGCCATCGGCGGCGCCACCGCCACCAGCGTTCCGATCTCGGAATGGTTCTTCATCGTCACGAGCTTCGGAGCACTCTTCATGGTTGCCGGAAAGCGCGCCGGCGAGTCATCGGAACTCGGGGCCGATGCTGCGTCGGTTCGCCCGGTTCTCGCCGCGTACACCCCGAGCTTCCTCGCCTACCTGCGAGCCGTCTTCTCCGGTGGCGCCCTCATCGCCTACTGCCTCTGGGCCTTTGCCTCGGCCGACGCCAAGGATGACGGGTACTTCCTCTTCCAACTCTCGATCGTCCCGTTCGCCATCGCCATCCTCCGATACGCCCTTCTCCTCGACGGGGGAAAGGGTTCGGAACCGGAGAATCTCGTCGTATCCGACCGAACCCTGCTCGCGGCCGGCGCTGCATGGGTGATCATCTACGCCTGTGCCACCTATGCCTCCTGAACCCGGAGCAAAGCTCCTCGTGCCGGCAACCACCGAGTTGATGGGCTGGGGCAGAACCGCTCCCACCGCGTCCGATCTTCGCCGCCCCACGTCGGCCGTCGAACTTCAACGGGCATTGCCGACCACATCGCCGCGCGGTTTGCTCGCCCGGGGTCTCGGCCGGTCCTATGGCGATGCAGCCCAGAACAGCGGTGGCACCGTCATCGAGACGACCGATGTCGACGCGTTCACCATCCACGATTCGGAACCGGGATCTTCGACGGTCCTCGTGACCGCCGAGGCGGGGGCAAGCATCGATCGCATGCTTCACGCCCTCGTTCCCCAGGGACTGTTCGTTCCCGTCACACCCGGGACCCGCTATGTCACCGTCGGAGGGGCCATCGCCGCCGACATCCACGGCAAGAACCACCATCACAAGGGCTCGTGGTGCCAGCATCTCGAGTCCCTCCGACTCCAACTCGCCGACGGTTCGGTCGTCGACGTGGGCCCCGAACGCGATCCGGACCTGTTCTGGGCGACCGCAGGAGGCATGGGCCTCACCGGTGTCATCCTCGAAGCCACGATCCGCTGTCCCCGGATCGGATCAAGCCGACTGCTCGTGGACACCGATCGGGCCCCCGATCTCGATTCCGTGCTCGAACTCATGTCGTCCGGCGATCACGCCTACGACTACTCGGTGGCGTGGATCGATCTCATGGCGACCGGTAAATCGATGGGACGTTCGGTTCTCACCCGCGGCCGATTCGCCACCGCGGAGGAAGCGGCGCCGAAGACCGGCCGCGACACATTCGCCTACAAGGCCGGCGTCATCGCCAACACTCCCCCGTTCATTCCGCCGGGCCTTCTCAACAAACTCTCGATCCGCGCGTTCAACGAGCTCTGGTTCCGAAAGGCACCCGCCGAACGACGCGACGAGCTGCAAACGATCCCGACGTTCTTCCATCCGCTCGACATGGTCGGCGGATGGAACCGGATCTACGGCCCGGGCGGATTCCTGCAATGGCAGTTCGTCATTCCGTTCGGAACCGAAGCAACCCTCACCCGAATCATCGGTGAACTCAGCAAGGCCGGTTGCACATCGTTCCTCGCCGTCCTCAAGAGTTTCGGCGAGGGGAATCCGGCACCACTCTCGTTTCCCGCCGCCGGCTGGACGCTGGCCCTCGACATCCCCACGGGCGTTCCGGGCCTGGGGCCTCTGCTCGATCACCTCGATGATCTCGTGGCCGAAGCAGGTGGACGCATCTACCTCGCAAAGGACAGCCGCATGCGCGCCGAACTCGTCGGCACCATGTACCCGCGTCTCGACGACTGGCGCGCTGTACGAGACCGCGTCGATCCGAACCGTGTGTTCCGAAGCGATCTCGCCCGTCGCCTCGGACTCTGACCCAAGAATCAGCCGAAGAATTCAGTCGGCGTCGCGCAGCGACGAGATCCAGTCCCAGCAGGCCGCGATGTGCGGCGCCAGATCCTCGGGAGTTCCGTTGTTCGGCACGACGAAATCGGCTTCGGCCAGTCGTTCCTCGCGCGTCGCCTGACGAGCCATCCGGGCCCGTGCGTCGGCTTCGGTGAAACCGCGATGGGTGACGAGTCGTCGCACCGCAACGTCGGGATCGGTGTCGATGACGATGATTCCCTCGGTCGTGTACGCCTTGCTCTCGATCAGCAACGGAACATCGAGGATCACCACGTTGTCCGTGGCCCGTTGCTCCTCGATACGTCGATCTATCTCCGCACCGACACCAGGGTGGACGATCGCGTTCAGCGCTTTCAGTTCCTCGTTGTCGTTGAAGACGATGTCCGCGACCGCTTGCCGATCGAGGGTTCCGTCGGCGTTGAGGATTCCGTCACCGAAGTGATCGACCATCGCGGCGAGGACGCTGCCGCCGGGCGACTGGAGTTCCCGCACCACCAGATCGGCGTCGATCACGATCGCACCGCGATCGCCGAGGGCGGATGAAACCGTCGATTTTCCGGAGCCGATACCACCGGTCAGGCCTAGAAGAAGCACGTCCGGGAACATAGCAGCGCGCAGCCCGGAAGAAAGTTGCTCAAGAACCACCGAGAGGTGCCGACATATATCGACATGAACCAGACAACAGCTCAGACGACCAAGCCGATCAGCAACCGCCTTCCCGGATCCCGCTCATGGGGGGCACCCCTCACACCGGTCACCCGGCGCGAGGAAGAGGTCCTGCAGGCGATCACCGACGGGTGCTCGACCCCGGAGGTTGCGGCCCGGCTCTACCTCTCCCAGAAAACCGTCAAGAACCATCTGGCATCGATCTACCAGAAGCTCGATGCCCGAGACCGCACGCAGGCTGTACTCACTGCGCTGCGGCTCGGGATCGTTCACCTCGACTGAATGCCGGCACCGATCGGTGCCGGCCTCAGCTCATTCTGCGGATTCGCCTTCGGCTGCTTCCACGGCTTCGATGATCTCTTCGATCTCGACCGCTTCTTCAACCGCTTCTTCGATGGCTTCCGCCACAACTTCTTCGACTGCTTCTTCGGCGGCAGATGCGCTCACCGGAGCATCGGCACCCTGCTCGGCGAAGTACTCGGCCCAAGCTTCCTGAGCTTCGGTCGATTCGCCAAGGCCACCGATGTAGTTGCCTTCGGCGTCATAGGCATGCTCGCCGAAGTGCTCCTGGTACTCGGCGGCGACGACGCCACCTTCGGCAGCCTGCTTGATCGACAGGCTGATGCGACGACGCTGGAGATCGAGATCGATGATCTTGACCCAGAGTTCCTCGCCCGGCGTGACGACCTGCTCGGGAAGATCGACGTGATGGGCCGACATCTCCGAGATGTGCACGAGGCCTTCGATGCCGTCGCCGACCTGCACGAACGAACCGAAGGGAACCAGCTTGGTGACTCGGCCGTAGACGAGTTCGTTGACCTGATGGGCCGAGGCGAATTCCTGCCACGGATCCTGCTGGGTGGCCTTGAGCGAAAGGCTGATGCGCTCGCGGTCGAGATCGACCTCGAGGACCTGCACGTCGATCTCGTCGCCGACAGCGACAACCGAACCGGGATGGTCGACATGCTTCCAGGAAAGCTCGGAAACGTGGACGAGTCCGTCCATGCCGCCAAGGTCGACGAACGCACCGAAGTTGACGACCGAGGAGACAACGCCGCGGCGAACTTCGCCCGGCTTGAGGTTGGCGAGGAAATCGTCGCGCTGTTCCTTCTGGGTCTCTTCAAGCCATGCACGACGGGACAGAACAACGTTGTTGCGGTTCTTGTCGAGTTCGATGATCTTGGCTTCGAGTGTGCGGCCGACGTACGGGGCGAGATCGCGCACACGGCGCAGCTCGACGAGCGAGGCGGGAAGGAAGCCGCGCAGGCCGATGTCGATGATCAGGCCGCCCTTGACGACCTCGATGACCGGGCCGCTGACGACGCCTTCGTCTTCCTTGATCTTCTCGATCGTTCCCCACGCACGTTCGTACTGCGCACGCTTCTTGGAAAGGACGAGACGTCCTTCCTTGTCTTCCTTGGTGAGAACGAGAGCTTCGAGCTTCTCGCCGAGCGTCACGATCTCCGACGGATCGACATCGTTGCGGATGGAGAGCTCGCGGGCGGGGATCACACCTTCGGACTTGTAACCGATGTCGAGGAGGACTTCGTCGCGGTCAACCTTGACAACAGTTCCTTCGACGATCTGACCGTCTTCGACCTGCACCATCGATGCGGTGTACGCCTCATCGAGCGATTCACCGGCAAGGTCGTCTTCGACGATCTGGCGCGGGATGTAGCGGCCTTCACTGTCGAACGTGCCCATGCCTTCGGGGGCTTCGAGCGTGAGGGTGGTCTCCACAGCTTCCGCTGCTTCGGGGGTCGTCTGGTCGGACAAGGTGATCTCTCTTCGATGGATAAGGAATCAGGCCCCGGATGTCGGGGCGGGACACGTACGCGGGCGCGCACAAGGACGCAAAACTAGCACCGCACCGGCCAGTCCACGCCAGCCCATGGGCTCAGACCTGGGGCCGGCGGGCCACCAGCAGGAATTCCGGATGGTCGAGATCGGGGAGGTTGCGGGCGTACTCCCCCGGGGTCACCGACCAGAGCTGTTCGACCTCGAGGCCGGCCCGGGACGCAAGGAGGCGGAGTTCCCTCGGGGTGAAACAGGTGGTCCAGAGATCATGCTCGGCGGCCACGCCCCCGGGGGACCGCAGCGACGTCCGTTCGTGATTGACCCCGGTCTCGGCATCGAACGTGTCGGCGTCCTCGAGATAGCGGATCTGGAAATAGGCGGAGAAGGCCGAAACCGCCAGTGCCCCACCCGGCCGGAGGGCCCGGGCCATGCCATCGAGGACGGCACCATCGGGATCAGGTCCCGGGGCCGCGGCTCCACCGGCCAGACCGAAGGCCCCCTGGCAGAGGGAGATCACGGCATCGAACTCGCCCGAGAACGGAAGTGCCCTCGCATCGATCCGCTCGAAGGTCACCCCCGGCGGAGCATCGATCCGGGCGATCTCGACGAAGCGCTGCGAGATGTCGACTCCGACCACCTCGATCCCGGCTTCGCCCAATGCACGGGCGTGTCGGCCGGGGCCGCAACCCACATCGAGCACGCGCATGCCGGGTTGCAGGTCCAGCACATCGGTGAGGAACCCGACCTCGTTCGCCGTTCCCATGGTGAAGGAATACCGGAGATAGGCCTCACCGAGATGGTCGGCAAGCGCCTCGAACCAGTGCGACGATCCCGGCTCCGCCATCAGCCCTTGGCCGCCGCCCATGAATCGCCGACCGAGAGGTGCACCTCGAGGGGAACCCTCAGATCGAAGGCTCCGGACATCGCATCGAGCACGAGCGCCGTGACCGAATCGAGTTCGTCCGGGGTCACTTCGCAGATCACCTCGTCATGCACCTGGAGGATGAGACGACTCCTGCCGCCGCTCGCCTCGAGCGAGTGCTCGAGTCGGACGAGCGCAACCTTGAAGATGTCGGCGGCCAGACCCTGGATCCCGGCGTTCATCGCCTGCCGCTCGCCGGCCTGGCGGATCCGGAAATTCGGTGACGACAGCTCGGGGATCTGGCGGCGGCGACCGAAGAGGGTCTCCGTGTAGCCGCGCTCGCGGGCTTCTTCGATGGTCCGGTCCATGTACGCGCGTACCGACGGGAACGCAACGAAATAGGCATCGAGGACCTGCTGGGCCTCACTCACGGGAATGGCCAGTCGCTGGGCCAGGCCGTACGCCTCCATGCCATAGGCCAATCCGTAGCTCACCATCTTTGCCCGGGACCTCTGATCCACGGTCACTTCGGTCGGGTCGACGCTGAAGATCCGTGCCGCGGTTGCGCTGTGGATGTCCTCGCCCGCCTCGAAGGCCTGGATCAGACCCGGGTCCTCGGCGAGGTGGGCGATGCAACGCAGTTCGATCTGGTTGTAATCGGCGATCAGCAACCGGAAACCGGGAGCCGGCACGAAGGCCTTGCGGAATTCGCGTCCGAGTTCCGAACGCACCGGGATGTTGTGCAGGTTCGGGGCGTCCGAACTCAGGCGCCCCGTCCGGGCGACCGTCTGGTTGAACGTGGCGTGGATCCGACCGTCGGGAGCGATCTCGGCAAGGAGACCCTCGCCGTAGGTCGACCGGAGTTTCTCGACCTCCCGGTAGGACAACAGGTGCTCGATGATCGGGTGTTGGCCCCTCAGTTTCTCGAGCGACGCGGCATCGGTCGAGAAACCGGTCTTCGTCTTCTTCTGCGGGGCGAGACCGAGACGTTCGAAAAGGATCTCGCGGAGTTTCACGGTGGAGTTCACGTTGAACTCCTCCCCTGCGTCGGCGCAGATCTCCGCCCGCAATTCATCGCACCGGGCGATGAGCGAATCGTTGAGTCGTCGCAGTTCGATCTCGTCGACGCCGACTCCGACGATCTCCATCCGTGCGAGGACACGAACGAGCGGTACTTCGATGGTCGCATTCAGATCGGCGAGACCACGGGCGACCAACGCTTCGTTGAACGGCGCGATCAGACGATGCACGCCCAGCGCCCGGCATGCCGCACTCTGACCGTCGGGTTCGGTGTCGCCACCGAAATCGAGTTGACCGGCGGGCGGACCGTCGCTGTCGGGAAGGCGTGCGTGCGCGTACTTCTCGAGAAGGGTCTCGAGCGCGTAACGGGATTCGGCAGGATCGAGGAGGTACGCCGCAATCATCGTGTCGAGTGACAGCGAACGAAGGTCGATGTCGAGTTCCTCGAAACTGCGGATCAGCGCCTTCGCATCGTGCGCCACGAGCGGGCGTCCGGAATCACCGACGAGATCGGCCAGAGCCCCACCCACCTCGGGCAGCGCGAGTACCGCCGAAGGAATCCATGCGACGTCGGCGGACTCGGCGTCGGTCACGATGGCGAGTCCCTCGAGCGTCGAGCGACCCTCGGCGCCTGCCCACAACGCTGCGAC
>WLFD01000090.1 GCA_009703925.1 Actinomycetota bacterium
GCCCGACGCAACGCGGCGATCTCGTGAGCATCCTTCACCTCGCGGAGAGGCCCGATGACCGATGACGTTGTGGTCACATTCAGCGCCGGATTCCGTCGGTGCAGCGCGACAAGGAACTGCGCCCAGGTGCGATTGCCTATCGCCGCTGTCGACGCCGAGCCCATGAGATCGGACACGATCGCGATCGGATCATCCGTCTCGCCCCACGGACGAATACCGAACACGTCGGGTTCCTCGTTGACGCGCGCAACTTCAAGTCGGGGAACGACCAGCGTGACATCGCCATCGCGGGGAACGACGAGCATCGTCAGTCGTTCGAGAGGCATGGCCTCGTATCCGATGAGCCATGGAAGGTCCGCTCCGACCGACAGCAGGCAGACATCGATGCCCTGCTCGGTCATGGCTGCCCGCACCCGGGAGAGTCTCGCTGCGTGCATGATCGGAGGCTACCGGTCGCTCGTCGCTCAGCCCTCCATCGGGCCGCCGGTCAGGTCTTCTCGCTGTTGCGCTTTACGCGTTCTCCCACATGGATCATGGTGGCGACGCTGCGGACAAGCCCCAGATACTGCGAGTCGATGGGAAGTCGATCGGCGAAGTTGCGTTGGGGGAAACGAATCCGGTCGAAGGAACCGTCGAGGAGTGCCTCGACGTCGGCCTCGAGCGCCGCACACGCCCGAGTGATGGTGGACACGGACTCCTCGTCGAGACGTCCCGTCCCCCGCTCGAGAAACTCGAGTGCGTCATTGACCCACGCCTCGCCGTAGGCGGCGAGGCCGTCGAAAACCGACGGTCCGAAGATCTCACCATCGGCAAGGTCGAGCACGTGCCGTTCGTATTTCTGCGCCACCTCGAATGTCGGGGCTCCAAGATCCACCGAATCCAGCAGCAGGCGCTCTATGTAGCCCCAGTCCGGGTCGATGTAGGCGATCCGGTGACGGACGGTGAGGCTCGAGCGCACGTCTCTGACGAACATGGCCAGGTAGAGGGACTCGACAGGGCCAAGCCCGATGTTGGCCGAAGGTACATCGACGAGATCGCTTTCAAGTACTGCTGCTAGTCCCGTACGATGCAGAAATCGGGGCAGAAGATCAAGACCCTCATAAGTCATGAGTCCCAGGCCGACGGATTCATCTTCCAACCAGATTCCAAGCGAACGGGACAGAAAACCATCTCGATGTTCGAGCGCCCGATCAATCCAAGCTGACCAGTCGAACCACTCGGACTTCGTCACTTGGGTCCAGCATGACCAGAGCCAGTCGATGGGATTTCGGATCGTGGCATGGACGGTGAGGGCGGCGTTATGGGCCGATGCGAATTCTCCGATAGCTGTTGCGCCGTTCGGCCCGATGATGCAGAGGTCTTCGGCAGAGATCAGATACACGTCCTCCCGAGTCCACCCGGGAAAGAACTCGGTGCGGCCTGCACTATTCGCGAAGAACGAGCTCTCCCGTTGGGCGCCGTCGAGCGACTTGAGATGATTGGCCAGGAGATAATGGGCTCCGAGTCCTTCGACCGACAGAACCCCAACACCCAATTGTGAGAATGCATCGGAGTTGTGCTGGATGAAGTTCTGAATCGTTGTTGTGCCGGTCTTCGGAAGGCCGACATGCAGCAGCAAGGATCGTCTGGCCGATGACTCACCGATGACAGTCACGTCGGAGTTCCGCCATGCCTGTTGTAGACCGCTTCAACTTGGGCTGCGGTGTACACATCCGATGGAACCTGCATGAAAAAGCGCTCGACCGATTGGAACAGGACCACATCGGCGCCATACGTCTCCACCACATCGATCGGGACTGATCCGCTGTGCAGCATCGTCACTTCCTTGAACACACGGGCAAACCAATACACGAGATCCATAGTTGAATTGCCCATGCCGGCAAACGAATTTCCGACGACACAGAGGGTCAACGACACGGGAGCTTCCGGGTTCCGCCATGTCACCCGTCGTCCGGTGGAATTTTCCATTTCGATGTCGGATTCGGAAAGGTAGACGCATGTGGGTTGAACCGTGGGATTGACAAGGCGCCGGGTCACGTAGTTGCCCGCAGCGGCAGTTCCGAACTTGCTGCTCAGATCCCCGAAGCTCTGAAGAGGTTTGACCTTCAGTGCATCCAACTTGAATTCGTCGTACCCCATTCGCCGCAACACCTCATTGACCGTTTCAAGGCATCCGAACTCGCTCCAGTGCGAGTCGACGTGGCCCCACGGGTTCCGCTCCCACCTGTTGCCCGGGAGCGACGCATCCAGAAGGGAATCGCAGAAAAGGACATCGTCCCGGGAACCGAGCGCAGAGCGCAGGTCGCGCCATGCGGGCGTCGGGCAGGAATCGAGTTGCAGCGGGTAGAGATCAGGAAGGCAGGTTGCCTTGTTAGGGACGAAGAGGGACAGCATCTGCGCCGACCCACCGATCCGCCGATGGCGCTCCTTCGTGAGTTCAGCCCATGCGATGCCGAGCGCGTCCGATCGGCGGTTGACGTACTGATCGTGATAGTGGTTCGAGCCTTGGTGGAGGAACAGCACTCCCCCTTTGCCCACGATCGTCGATCGGTCCGGCGAAACCGAGCCGATCGGAAGGGCCGAGAGTTGTTCGTCGGGAGCGAATGCCGCGAAAACTCCCCGGTCGCCTGGAGTCAGCGTCGACAGCTTCCCGCCATCGGGCACGCTGGCAACCCGGGGACCAATCACGGGGGTGAATGCCCAAATCGGTGCACGGTGTCCCCGCCCGAACCACTCGAGGCGCTCGAGATACCAGCGCCAGAGATCCGCAGCCAATGGGTTGTCGTCCATCTTGGCCCGGGACGCCTGTAGGCCGATCCCGGTTCCCTTGGTGAAGTGGTACATCACGAGCGGTTCGCCGTTGACGCGATAGTCCCCGTTTACATCAAGTGTCATCAATCGCTGGTGAAGGTTCCATGAGGCCACATTGATGCCGGGATGGCGACAGATGGACGCGGCGGGGAAGAAATTCGGAACGAAATCACCCCACCGTTGATCGACGAAGAGACCGCGGGGAATGTCGTCGATGCAGAGTGTCGACAGCCGTTCATCCCACCAGTCCGCGAACGCGATTCCCTCGGGACAGGCGCGGACCCCGAACATCCCGAAGTTGTAGATGCCGTAGGCCAATGAACTGATCTCGTCGGCTATCCAAGGGGAGTCGATAATCGCAGGCTCGAGTTGATGGGGGGTGAGAACCACCGAACTCGTTTCAAGTTGTGCCGTGAATGCATCGAGAGGACCGAACAGGGCGGTATCGGGGTCGAGATAGACGACGTTGTCGCCCCTCGCGAGGAGCCGTCGAACTGCCCGCCCCTTCACCGATGTGCACGCTTCGACCACGTCGTATCGGGACATCCAGTCCTCGCACTCGTCACCGAGAAGGTCCTCAACCAAGATGATTTCCTCGAAGAGTCCGAGGCGCTCGATCATGACCGGATCGGTCGGCATCCTGTCGACAAGCACCAGCACGAAATGCGCATCGGGTTCGTACCGTTCGACCGATTCCCTCAGGATGAGGCATTGCGGGAGGTAGGCGAGATTGGCCGAGGTGAAAATGCTGATCATCGTGGTCCGCCGACTTCCGGACTCGTGACGGTGATGATCGCCGAACTCAGACCGGTCATCTCGAAAGCCATGACCTGTCTTGGAACTTCGAGGTGATGGGAACGGATTCGCTCGGCAAGCCCCACATCCGACAGGAGTTCCTCGATCGAATCGAACACGATCGCCCTGTCGAATTCGCGTGCCGCGTCTACAACGTGCCCTGAATCGGGATTGGTGATCACGAGACAACCGGCCGCGAGCGATTCGAAGTTCACGAAATTGAAGGTCTCCTTCCATCGGGGCCAGTTGAGGACAGCCTCGATCCCGTACTCGACCAGAAGTTCCGTGGCCACGCCAAGATTGCCGGCCCGCTGTTCGAGTTTCACGAACTCGATCCGCGGAAATGACTGGTCATCGATTCCGAAATGGTAGAACTCGAAAAGATGCGCTGACGACGACCGGGAGAATTCGAGGAATGTTTCCCATCCCTTGTGGAACGCCGTATGTCCGACGAAGGCGACACGGACCTTCCCTTCGTTGACCATCATCGACGCCGTGTTCCCCGTGCCGACCAGCCGTCCATGCGGGACCACCCTCGGCTTCATCGGCAGCGGGGTCGATCCGGCGATCGAAACCTCTGCCGCCGCCGCTGACGGTGCACACACCTCCCAGTCGAAGGCGTCCAGGAGCTTCCGAACCCGAAGCACATGATCCGACCGTTCCTGACCGAAGGAGCACACGCTGCAGCTCTGCACATCAAGTCGCGGATCGCCGCAGAAGTTCACTCCGTTGCGAAGCAGCAGAAAGTTGACGCAGTGCGCCGAGTAGTCGTGCACCCACCAGACCAGCTTCCGCGGGGACAGTCTCCCGATCGCCTCGGCCACCCGTTCCGGCTCATGACCCGACGTCGAGTGCTTGACGATTCCCGCCACAACCGGCCCGCCGGGCGAAGCCTCGATCAGGGCATCCACAAACTCCGACAGCCTGAACGATCCCGACACCAGGATGCCGTTGACCCGACAACAGACCAGACCCTCCCCGGATTCGACAGGCCTCAGTAACGAACCGGTTTCCGAGGGGAAGATGTAGGCGTAGGTCGCACCATCCAGAGCGAACTGTTGTTGCTCGAACCCGGCGCACAGTTGGATCCCTCCAACGGCAGTCCCGTAATCGTCGTGCCCGAATGCGATGACGAGTGCGTCGCGCTCGCCAAACCCGGCCCTGCGGAAGTCGGCGAGAACCTGGTCTCCGGTCGACACCGTCGCCGGATCGTTTTCCGAGTTCCTGCGGCTGACACCCGTCCGGCGAGATTCCGCAGCGAGGACCCGATCGACGTCGGAAACCGGTTCGTATCGGGCCGCCGCTCCTCGTGGAGCGGGGAGGCGATTCCGCCGAAACCCTCCATGCATGAAATGGGCCAGCGGATCGACACCACTCGCCCGCACATCGGGGTTCCCGGCGAGATAGAAGTCGACGTCGAACCATCCCGGGTCCACCACGTCCGGCTCGGATCTTTCGGAGGGAAACACAAGATCGACAGGGTCAACATCGAATCCAAGAGAAACGAGGTAACGCCGTAGGTCGACGCGGAGTTTCTCGAGTGCAGCAGCGGCAGCTTCCCGTTCTTCTGCCGAACGCTGCATCTGAGCAAAAGATGAGGGCGAAATCGCCCGACGCCCCTCGGCTCGACCGGAACTGACGTAATGCCTGAGTGGGTTGAGTCCAGCCACCTCCACATCGTGGTTGCCCGACAAGTACCCATCTGTCGAGAATTCCGCCGACGGATCAAGCCCGAGCAGCCAACCGACTGTGAGGAAATGCTCGAGCGCTTCGCCAGGATCCATTTCGAATCCGTTGTCGACCTGGCTCCGATAGTGGTCCGGATCGAACAACGTCCCGAAGTCCGACGACCGATCAATGACCGGTTCGGGAGATGGTTCGGGAGTCGGTTCAGGAACCGCCTCGGGAGTTGGATCGACCTCAGGGTCTCGACGAAATCGCTTCAGCATCTTTCCGGATGCTAGATGCCACCCGCTCCGGCTCGGGTCCGCAAACGGACTAACTGCCGGTTTCGGCAGCCTGGCGAGCGTGATAGCTCGAACGCGTCAACGGGCTGGATTCGACGTGCCCGATGCCGAGCGACTCCCCCACCCGCTTGAACTCGACGAACTGTGCGGGCGTGACCCACCGATCGACCGGCAGGTGGTGCGAAGTCGGCCGGAGATACTGCCCGATCGTCACGATCGAAACGCCGATACCGGCGAGATCGGCGAGCGTCGCAAAGAGCTCCTCGTCGGTTTCACCCATTCCGACGACCAATCCCGATTTCGTGGTGAGTCCAGCGGCGCGGGCGCGGGCAAGCACCGACAGCGATCGGGCATAGCCGGCCGATGGGCGCACGGCGCGCTGCAGCCGCGGCACCGATTCGACATTGTGGTTCAGGACATCCGGCCGACTGGCGAAGATCGTGTCGAGCGCTTCCTTCCGGCCCCGACAATCCGAGATGAGCACTTCAACTTTTGCACCCGGCGAGCGTTTCCGGATCGCTGCCACGGTTTCAGCCATCGGGCCAGCACCCTCGTCGGCGAGATCGTCGCGGGCGACTGTCGTGACGACAGCGAAGGCGAGTCCCATGCGGGCAACCGCCTCGGCGACGCGTTCCGGTTCGGTGGCATCGACGGGTTCCGGTTTGCGGGTGTCGACAAGGCAGAACCCGCATGCACGCGTACAACGCTCGCCGTTGATCATGAACGTTGCGGTTCCGTCGGCCCAGCATTCCGAGAGGTTCGGACAACCGGCCTCCTCGCAAACGGTGACCAGCGAAAGATCGCGAAGTGTCTGCTTGATCTCGAGTGACTTGCCCCCGAGTTTCACCGGGGCACGCAACCATTCGGGCTTCCGCGTTGCAACGTCCATCCCCGGAGCGACACCAGCCTCGGCAAGCCTTCCCCGCAGCCGCAACGACGGACCGGCCGCCACGGCGGTCAGTTCCGGAGCCGCCGACACGCCGTGGTCCTCCGCCGAGCGAACCGGCGCGCCTGCTCCTTCGCCGCGGCTGAACGGACTCAGGTCATCGTCGCTGCGCGAACCTTCACGCCAGACCACATCGGAGCGTTCCCATCCGCCGGAACCGGAGCCCCACCGATGCGCCGCCCGAGCGGTGATGATGTCGACGACATCGTGCATCGGGACATCGATGCCCTCGGCCGCAAGCGAGGTCACCGATTTGTCGACGATCCCGCACGGCACGATGTGGGTGAACATCGACATGTCGGGATCGACGTTCAGGGCGAATCCGTGCATGGATCGCCCCCGCGTCAGGCGGACACCGATCGCCGCGATCTTTCGGGGATTGTCGGAATCCGGTTCGACCCAGACCCCGGGATAATCGTGAAGTCGTCCCACCTCGGACAGACCGAGATCGTTCAGGGAATCGATCACCAGTTGCTCGACGGACCGCACGTAGGCGACCGTGTCGGCCATGCCCCCACCGCGCTTGCCGGGTACAGAAAGGATCGGGTATCCGACGAGTTGCCCCGGCCCGTGATAGGTGACATCGCCTCCGCGATCGGCTCGAACAAGTTCCGCACCGACCGATTCCGGTTCCACCAGGACATTGGTCGGATCCGCCCGCGAGCCGAGGGTGTAGACGTGAGGATGCTCGAGGAGCAGGAGCCAATCGTCGTGTCCCTGTGAGAAGAAGCCGCGCTGAAGTTCCGAGGCCTCGTCGTAGGGAACCGTGCCGAGCCATCGCACCCGCAGCGGGCGCGCAACTTCGCCGGGAACCGGAGTCCCGACATCCGTCATGGCTACAGCTCCGCCTCCCAGTCGCGGGTCTCCAGCGTTTCCTTGATCTGTCGCAGGAACGCAGCGGCATAGGAGCCGTCGAATGCCCGGTGATCCCAACTCATGGCAAGCAGACCGACCGAATGGATGGCGATGGACTCGCCGCCTTCCGAGTCCGTGACGACCACGGGCTTGCGATGGACTCCATCGGTCGAAAGGATCGCGACCTGCGGCTGATTGATGATCGGCAGAACCAGATAGCTGCCGAACGATCCCGAGTTCGAGAGCGTGAAGGTTCCACCGCTGATGTCGTCGGCGGAGAGCTTCTTGGTGCGAGCCCTGCCTGCGAGCTGGTTGATGTCGCGGGCGATGGCACGAAGACGCTTGTCGTCGGCATCGTGAACGACCGGAGCAATCAGACCTTCGAAATCGAGATCCACGGCGATCGAGAGATTCACATAGTTGTGTACGACCAGTTCACCGTCGCCCACGGAAGCGTTGAGATGCGGGAAATCGCGCAGGGCGTCGATCACGGCACGCGAGATGAACGGCAGGTAGGTGAGGCTGAAACCTTCGTCGTTTCGGAACGAATCGCGATGATTGCGACGAACCCGTTCGACGTTCTCGTAATCGACCTCGACGATCGAATAGGCGTGCGGCGACACCTGCTTCGACATCACCATGTGCTCGCCGGTGCGCCGGCGAACATTGTTCAGTTGTTCGACAGTGTCACCGGTTCCACTCCGCGGAGTGGGGACGGGCCGACGAGATCCCTGAGCGGCCGCGGGTGCGGCAGAGCTGACGGACGGAGTGGAACGAACACCAGGCGAAGCCGCCGGCGCCTGCCCTGCGGCGACACCGGATCTGATGGCCGACTCGACATCGGATCGGGAGATGCGTCCACCCGGACCGGTTCCGGTGATGCGCGACGTGTCGAGTCCGTAATCGTTCACGAGTTGACGCACGATTGGAGAAAGAAGCTGCCCGGATGTCGCCGGAGCGGGACTCGCCACCGGTACGGGAGCCGGGGTCGGTGCGGGAGCCGGTGCAGGTGCAGGTGCAGGTGCGGGAGCCGGAGCAGGTGCGGGAACGGGAGCCGGAGCAGGTGCGGGAGCCGGAGCTTCCACAGCCACTGCTGGCTCGTTTGTGGCCGCCGGGGCGACCACTGCCGAGCCATCGCCGACAACAGCGATCACGGTGCCGACATCGACGGTGTCACCCTCGGCGACACGGATCTCGGTGAGCACTCCGCTGACCGGGGACGGAACCTCGGAATCGACCTTGTCCGTCGACACTTCGAAGAGGACCTCGTCCTCGGCCACCGTGTCACCGATCTGCTTGAACCACTTGGTGATCGTTCCCTCGGTGACGGACTCACCGAGTTGGGGAAGTTGGATCTCGGCCATTGGGGGAATTCCTCCGGGGAAGCGGGTCGATCGATTGTGCGGAAACGTGGGTGATCTGTCGTGTGTCCTGAAGTTCGCCGGACACACATCCGGGTCATCTCCCGGATGCTAAATCCGGAAACGCCCGACTGGTGAGTTCTATCCGTGCAGGGATCGTCCGGTGAGAGCGAGAACGCTCTCGCCGAACAGTTCGCTGAGCGTCGGATGGGGCTGGATGAATTTGGCGACATCGTCGGCGGTGGCTTCCCAGTTCACGGCGAGATACGCCTGACCGAGTTGTTCGGTAACCCACGGGCCGACCATGTGCACGCCGATCAGTCGCCCGGCGGTTCCGTCGGGTCGCTTCTCGGCGATGACCTTCACCATGCCCTCGGGTTCGCCGAGGATCAGGGCCCGGCCGTTACCGGAATAGCGGTGTTTGCTGACCACGATCTCGATGCCGGCTTCCTTGGCACTCGCTTCCGAGTGGCCCACGAAACTCACTTCGGGATGGCAGTAGATGCACCAGGGGACGTTGCCGTAATCGACGGGGACGGGTTCTTCCCCGAGGATGTCCTGGATCACGAGGATTCCTTCGGCGAATCCGATGTGGGCGAGAGCCGGGGTGGCGATGAGATCGCCGGCGGCATAGACGCCGGGTTCGGCGGTGCGGCACCACGGGTCGACGACGACATGGCCGCGTTCGCTCACCTGCACTGCAGTGCCTTCGAGTCCGAGATTCTCCGACAAGGGGCGACGCCCGACGGAGACGACAACCGTGTCGACGTCGACCGTTTCGCCATCACCGAACTTCACGGTTGTGCCACCGGACTTGCGGGGCTCGTGACCGTTGACGCTCACGCCCGTGCGAACATTGATGCCGCGGTCCTTGAACGACTTGAGCACGATCTTCGTGATGTCGTCGTCGCAGCCGGGCAGGATCTTGGGAAGGGCTTCGAGGATCGTGACCTCGGTGCCGAGATCGGACATCATCGAGGCGAACTCGCACCCGATGGCTCCGCCGCCGATGACTACCGCCGACTTTGGAAGTTCCTGGAGCGACAGGAGTTCGTCGGACGTGATTACCCGGGTGCCGTCGACCTCGAAACCGGGAATGGTCCGGGGCACCGAACCCGAAGCGAGGATGACGTGGGTGCCCGTGACTTCGACGTCACCCGAGGCACCGCCGGCGATCTTCACCACGTGGCCGGCATGAAGCGTGCCGATTCCGTCGAACATCGTCACCTTGCGGCGCTTGAGGAGGCCCGACAATCCTCCGAAGAGACCGTCGATCACTTCCTGCTTTCGAGC
>WLFD01000091.1 GCA_009703925.1 Actinomycetota bacterium
ACGTCCGAATCGTGGTGGCCGCCGCGGCCGGAGTCGCCAAAGGGCGCACCCAACGTCGTCGTGATCCTGGTCGACGACCTCGGCTATGCAGATCTCGGTTGCTACGGCAGTGAGATCGACACACCGAACATCGATCGCCTCGCCGGGGCGGGTCTGCAGTACGTCGATTTCCACTCCACCCCCATGTGCTCCCCCACCCGCGCCGCGTTCCTCACCGGCCTCAACCCTCACGCCGCCGGCGTCGGCACCGTGGCCCATTCCGATCCGGGATTCCCCGGCTACGCGATGGAACTCGCCGACGATGTTGCGACCCTGCCCGAGACCCTCAGAGCCAACGGCTATGCCACCTACATGGTCGGCAAATGGCATCTGGCCAAGGACTCGGATCAATCCGACGCCGGACCCCGCCATTCATGGCCCTGTCAACGCGGTTTCGACCAGTTCTACGGGTTCCTCGATGGCTTCACGAACCTCCACCAGCCGCACCGACTGGTGCGCGACAACACGCCCGTCGAGATCGACACGTACCCCGAGGGCTACTACCTGACCGACGATCTCACCGACGAGGCGTTGGCCATGATCAAGGCCGGCAAAGCCTCCAATCCCGAGCAACCGTTCTTCCTCTACGTCGCCCACGGCGCCATTCACGCGCCGCTACACGCCAAGGCCGATGACATCGAAGCGCAGCGCGGCCGGTACGCCGACGGATGGGACGCGATCCGGGCCCGACGGTTCGAACGTCAGCGCGAACTCGGCGTCATCGACGACACCATCGAACTCGCTCCCCGCAATTCGGAGGCCAACAACGACGTGCCGGCGTGGGACACCCTCGACGCGACACAGCGCGAGCTCTACGCCCGTTACATGGAAGTCTTCGCCGCGATGGTGTCCGACGTCGACCGGAACACCGGCCGCCTGCTCGACGATCTCGAAGCAATGGGCGAACTCGACAACACGATCGTCATCTTCATGTCGGACAACGGGGCATCCCGCGAGGGCGAGATGGTCGGAACGACCGCCTATATGGTTCACCTCACCGCTGGTGACGATGTCGAAACCGACTACGAGCGCCTCGACCTGATCGGTGGACCGCAGAGTTCCCCGCATTATCCGCGCGGTTGGGCCATGGCCGGCAACACACCGTTCCGCCTCTACAAGATCAACACCCATGCTGGCGGCCACACGGTTCCGTTCCTGTTCTCCTGGCCCGCCGGCAATCTCGACGTCGGCCAGAAGCGCCGCCAGTACTCGCACGTCTCCGACCTCGCTCCGACTCTGTTGGAACTGATCGGCGTGGATCCGGTTGCCGAACGCAACGGAGTCGCGGTCAAGACCATGACCGGCTCCAGCATGGTCCCGACGCTCCGCGCTGCCGATGCACCGGCACAGCGCACGGAGGCGATCTACGAGATGATCGGCCACCGCGGCTTCTACCGCGACGGCTGGGAGATCGTGACTCTTCATCAGCCCTTCACCCCATTCCACGAAACGGAATGGGAGCTCTACAACCTGATCGACGACCGCACAGAACTGCACAACCTCGCCGAACTCGAACCCGAGAAGCTCGCCGAACTCGCAGCAGCCTGGGAGTCGGCGGCGTGGGACGGGCAGATCTTTCCGCTCGACGAAGGAACCGGCCTCAAGTACGTCCTGCGGCCGCCGCGCAATGAAGTCGTGCAACAGCCACTCACGCTCTGGCGCGGCACACCCACGCTTGAACGCTGGCGGGCGCTGCAGTTGATCTGGTTGCGCTCGTTCACCTTCGCACTTGAGGTGGAGATCACCGCTTCCGATATCGGCACGCTTGTCGCCCACGGCGATCAGAGTGGCGGTTACGCGCTCTACATCGTCGAGGATTCGACCGCCGTACTCATGCACAACAACGGACGCGGCAAGCTCACGACCATCACGGTGCCCGGACTGCCCGCCGGGATGCACCGTCTCGAAGCATCCTTCGAAGCGGTCGGAGCGAACACCTGGCGCATGTCGTTGCTCGTCGATGGTGCCGTCGCCGGCGAGCCCGAGGATGTGACCATGCTCTACGGCATGTCACCGTTCGAAGGCATCTCGATCGGTCGGGATCCGCGCTCACCGGTCTGGTGGGAACGACATCTCACCCACGGCTCGTTCCACTACAGCGGAGAGATGGGGCCGGTCACGTTCACTCCCGGCGCCGGACCTCCCGATCAACCCGCCGATCTCGTCGACATCCTGCGTCAGATGGGCGCAAGGTACGAATAGCGATCAGTTCCCGGACCCGGTCGCCCGGAGTTCGGGGGCTGTGGCCGAGCGTTCCTCGGCCACAGCGGCAAAGGCTTCG
Source organism: Actinomycetota bacterium (assembly GCA_009703925.1). Classification (GTDB taxonomy): domain Bacteria; phylum Actinomycetota; class Acidimicrobiia; order Acidimicrobiales; family Acidimicrobilacustridaceae; genus Acidimicrobilacustris. The sequence goes on from WLFD01000091.1 coordinate 2,321, forward strand.
CCGAGATTCCGGATCTGGCTTGCGTCGAGATGATCGAGAAATGTCCGGCGGACTCCGGCAACGTGGTCCGGAGCTGCCCGCTCGAGGCGCTGGCGCCCCTCCGCGGTCAGTTCCGCGAGCATCACCCGGCGATCGTCCGGCGACGGCGTCCGTGCCACGAGACCGGCCTTCACCATTCCGTCGATGCGCCGGGTCAGACCCGACGGCGACAGGTGTAACCGCGAGGCGAGGTCACACATCCGCAATCGCTCGTCGGGTGCCTCCGAAAGGGCCACGAGCACGCCGTAATCCCCGCTCGACAGCCCGTGATCGGCCAGCAGATCCGCCTCGAGCTCGGCCAGGACCGAGGCGTGGACCTCGACCATTCCGCGCCACGCCGCCATTTCATCGTCCGAGAGCCACGTCGTCATGCCACGACCCTAGCCAATCCCCTTCGCTCCGCAAAGGTTGCGTCTGCAATGATTTTCGGTAATACTTGCGCTCGCAACCAAAAGCGGAGGCCGCCCGCGGCCACCGCACCCACCGAACACCCTCCCAAGGAGTCCCACATGCCCTCGATCGACGATCTCGCTCCCGGAACCTGGAACATCGACGGTTCCCATTCCACGGTCGGCTTCACCGCCCGCCATCTCATGATCACCAAGGTCCGCGGCCGCTTCGGTGCCGTTGAGGGCGCCATTGCGATCGGCGAGAATCGCCTTCTCTCCTCCGTCCAGGCGACGGTCCAGATGGCATCGATCGACACCGGCGACGCCGGCCGCGACGAGCACGTCCGCAGCGCCGACTTCTTCGATGTCGAGAATTTCCCGACCATGACCTTCGCCAGCACCGGCGTGCGCGGCGATGGTGCCGAGTACTACCTGACCGGCGATCTCACGATCAAGGGAATCACCAAGAGCATCGAGTTCGACGTCGAATTCGACGGCGTCAGCGGCGATCCGTGGGGCGGCACCCGTGTCGGCTTCACCGCCGAGGCCGAGATCAACCGCAAGGACTGGGGCATCGACTTCAACATGGCCCTCGACACCGGCGGCGTGATGGTCAGCGACAAGATCAAGGTCCAGCTCGACATCGAAGCCGTCAAGGCCTGACCCCAAAAACTCAAGCTGGCTCGTTTCTGGTTGCCGGAGGCACCAGAAACGAGCCAGCTTGGAAAATGGTGTGGCAGTAACAACAGCGGCGTCGGTCGGTTCGACTCCCCCCGGGCGAACCGACCGACAGATCGTCGGCTACTTCGCCGGGGCGATGCGATCCCAGGTGATCGGGAGCTCGGCGAAGCCGTCGATCAGGTTCGAATAGACCCGGGGGAAATCGGCCGGATCACCGTCGACACGCAGGCCCTCGAAACGGCTCAGGATCTGCTCGAACATGATCCTTCCTTCGAGACGGGCCAGATTGGCGCCGAGACAGAAGTGCGGACCGCCGGCACCGAACGCCACGTGCTCGTTCGGATCGCGACGAACGTCGAGCGAGTCCGGATTGGCGAAGGCCCGCTCGTCGCGGTTGGCGGCGGCGTAGACCATCAGCACGCGCTCGCCAGCCTTGATCGTCTTGCCGCCGATCTCGACGTCGACAGACGCGGTTCGGGTGAAGTGGATGACCGGCGTGGTGAAGCGAAGCAGTTCCTCGATCGCCGTCGGCAGGAGATCGAAATCGTTCTCGAGAAGTTGCTTCTGATCGGGATGCTCGAGAAGTGCGAGCGTTCCGGTGGTGATCAGATTGCGAGTGGTCTCACTGCCCGCGTTCTGCAGCAGCATGAAGAAGACTTCAATCTGGAAACGCGTGAGTTGTTCGCCATCAACCTCGGCATGAAGCAGCACACTCATCAGGTCGTTGCTGGGATTCTTCTCGCGTTCGACACACATGGCGTCGGCGTACATGAACATCTCCATCGTCGCCGTGGATCGCTCTTCCGGAGTGACCGAAGCATCGAAACCGAAGGTCTTCTCCGTCCATTCGAACACCTGCGCACGGTCTTCTTCGGGCACACCCACCATGTCGGCGATGACATGGAGCGGCAACCACAGCGCAAGATCGTGGACCAGATCGCAGCTGTTGCGATCTGCGAGTCCGTCGATGATCGCGTCGGTGCGCTCCCGCAATCGCTCGCTCAGATCGGCGACACGACGGGGCGTGAAGCCCTTGTTGATGATCTTGCGCAGCTTCATGTGATCGGGTGCATCGAGGCTGATCATCAGTTCCGAGGTGCCCGCCGAACCGTCGTTCATCATGACGCCGTCATCGAGGAACGGATCGGGTGCGTTGCGGAACGATGCGGCATCCCTTGACACGCGCTGAACGTCCGCATGGCGCGTGACGACCCAGAGCTTTTCGCCCGGATAGCTCGGGTGATCGAGACAGGCCACCGGATCGTTGTCGCGCAACCATCGGTAGTACTCGTAGGGAACGCCGTGGTCGTAGGTGCCGGCGGCGTGAAGAAGGGGAACCGGCGTTTCAAGTGAAGTCATTGCAATCTCCCGTGGAGGCAGGTGAACGGATCGGACGGACTGTGTGATTCAGGATTCGCCGAGCAGCCCACTGAGGCGCTCGGTGGTTTCGATCCACTCTTCCACCATCTCGAGCACGAGATCGCGGCTCGGACGGACCTTGTTCATGCGACCGACGATCTGCCCGACGGGGAAACCGATGAGTTCGCGGGTTCCGGCGCGTTGTGTACGTTGCCCGGCTTCCTGATGAAGGATTCCCTGCAGCGGCATCGGCAACGTGCCCGGCGAGTCCTCGGCTTCCCACGCATCGGTCCAGGCCGTGCGGAGTTGGCGGGCCGGCTTTCCGGTCATCGACTTCGAGCGCACCGTGTCGCGCGATGTGGCGACGAGCAGGTTCTCAAGGACGGCCGGACTCGTGTCGGCTTCGGTGACCGTGAGCCACATCGAGCCGGTCCAGACTCCTTGGGCGCCGAGAGCGAGCGCTGCAGCCATCTGGCGTCCCGTTGCGATTCCGCCTGCGGCGAGTACCGGCACATCGGGACCGACGGCATCGACCACCTCGGGCACGAGAACCATTGTCGAGATCTCGCCGCAATGACCACCGGCTTCGGTTCCCTGGGCGACGATGACATCGACGCCGATCGCGACCTGTCGTTCGGCGTGCACCTTCGAGCCGGCGAGACCACCGACGAGGATGCCCGCTTCGTGGGCTCGTTCGATGACGTACATCGGGGGCGGGCCGAGCGCATTCACGATCATCTTCACGTTCGGGTGAGCGAGGCACACCTCGACCTGGCTGGGTCCCATCGCATCGACGTTGAGTCCGGCCGCAGCCACCGGTCCCCCGCGCAGATCCTCGGGCAACTCGGGCACGCCGTACCTGTCGAGCAGCCCGTCGACGAATTCGCGGTGCTCCTGAGGAATCATCGCGTCGAGCGCCTCGAACGACGAGTCCTCGCCGCCGCCCTTGCCGATGTAGTTCACCGGCATGGCGAAGTCGACGCCGTAGGGCTTTCCGCCAACGTGCTCATCGATCCAGTTGAGTTCGATCTCGAGTCGCTCGGGGCCGAAGGCCAATGCCCCCAGGACACCGAACCCCCCGGCGTTGGTCACCGCGGCAACGACGTCGCGGCAATGGGAGAAAGCGAAGATCGGAAACTCGATTCCGAGTCGTTCGGCGATGGGTGTGCTCATGATTGCCCCTTTGCAGATCACCGGCGCCCTCGGCGCCGGTGGCTCGATTCCGGAAACGGCATGTCGGTCGATAGGAACAGAATGTGTGACACAAATAATCGACCTGCGAATGCAATGTATCAGGATGCCTCCCGCACTGTGCCACTCGACACGCCGACCGCCTAGATTGGCGGGGTTCCGCCATCCGGCGCGCTACGACCGTTCACAAGGGGACACAATGAGGACCAAGGCAGCCGTGCTCTACGGACCGCACACCGAGTACGTCATCGAGGAGATCGAACTCGATCCTCCCAAGGCGAACGAGGTTCTGGTCAAGTTCGCCGCCAGCGGCATGTGTCATTCCGATGAGCACATGGTCACCGGCGACATGGCGATGGACCAGTCGATTCTCGACATGCTCGGATGGCAGCAGTACCCGATCATCATGGGCCACGAGGGTGGCGGCGTCGTCATCGAAGTCGGACCCGGAGTCACCGATCTCGCCGTCGGCGATCACGTCGTCACGTCATTCGTTCCGTCGTGCGGACGCTGCCCGTCGTGTGCAAGCGGCCACCAGAACCTGTGTGACAACGGAGCACATCTTCTCTCCGGTCGCCAGGCCGACGGCACCTCCCGTCATCACAGCCTCGACGGCAAGGACATCGCCACGATGTGCTGCCTCGGCACGTTCGCCGAACACTCCGTCATGAACATCAACTCGCTCGTGAAGATCGAACCCGATCTTCCCCTCGACAAGGCCTGCCTCGTCGCCTGTGGCGTCACCACCGGTTGGGGCTCGGCCACCTACGCCGCCGACGTCTCTCCCGGCGAAACCGTCATCGTCATCGGTACGGGCGGCATCGGTATGAACGCCGTGCAGGGCGCACATCTCGCCGGAGCGCGATATGTCATCGCTCTCGACCCGGTCGAATTCAAGCGGGAGCAGGCCCAGAAGTTCGGCGCCACCCATGCCGCAGCTTCGGTCGAAGAATGTCAGGCACTCCTCGCCGAACTCACATGGGGACGCAACGCCGACAAGGTCATCGTCACGACAGGCGAAGGCAAGGGCGCGGACCTCGGCTCCTACATGAGCATGGTCTCCAAGGGCGGAAAGCTTGTCTACACCGCAGTCGCCAACATGGCCGACAACGAGGTCAACCTCAACCTGTTCGATCTCGCCATGCAGCAGAAGTCGATCGTCGGAACGATCTTCGGCAGCGCCAACCCGCGCTACGACATTCCGAAGCTCCTCGGCCTCTACCGCTCGGGACACCTCAAGCTCGACGAACTCGTCACCAAGACCTACTCACTCGAGCAGATCAACGACGGCTACCAGGACATGCGCGATGGCAAGAACATCCGTGGCGTCATCATCTACGGAGACTGACATGGCATCACGCGAAGAAATCGTCACTGTTCCCGATCGTTACATCGCCGCCGTTTCCGCCGGCGATGTCGACACGATCATGTCGTTGTACAACGACAACCCGTGGGTTGAAGATCCCATCGGTGAGCCTGCACACGAAGGAGCGGAAGGCGTCCGCGCCTTCTACCAGGCTCTCGCCGATTCGGGCGTCAAGATCAAGCTCACGCGCATCACTCCCGTTTGCGTCGTCGGCAATGAAGCTGCATTCAGCTTCAAGGTCGATGTCGACCTCGGCGAAATGACCATCTCGATGGTCACGATCGACACCATGGTCTTCGATGACGACGGACGGATCGCTCGCATGCGGGCCTTCGCCGACTCGCAGGCCAGTCCCGACGACCGGGACTGATTCAGACAGTCAACGGACCCGTCGTTGGAGGGGCGCCTCGTGGCAGGCGCAAGCAGTGACCGAATCACACGGTCCGCCCCTCCCGACGGGAGCCATCCGATCCGGGTAGGCGATTCCCGCTTCGACGCGTCCCACGAACACGCAGCCACACACATCACAGGCCCATCCGTCGCGACGGACAGCAACCAGTTGCACTCCGGCGATGCCGAACGATTCCGCCACCGCCTGCGGTGACCGGGCCCAACGTCCCGACTGTTCCGCCTCCTCCGGGCGATCGTCGCCGGACTCGACGTCAGCGATGCGATTGGAGCCCGTGCCCCGCGCCAGAACAGCACCCAACGTTGCGAGAGCGATGATCTCCACGAGGGCATCGGAATCGTCCTTGTCCGGATACCTGCCGGTCGCAGCGGTTCGCTCGAGATGCAGCAGCGCGGCATGGACCCCGAGCACCAGAGCGCCTTGGGCCGGCGGTCTCCTGGTGTGCCACATCTGTCCGTCGGCGAGACGGGTGGCGCGCTCGTCGACGGCGACAAGCAACGCTTCGGGCATCACGAAGTCGCCACTGAGAACAAAGGTGTGGATCACCGCAGCGGTGACGAGTCGCCGCCAACGATCCTCGAGGGACGCACGTTGCTCCGAGCGGTCGAGTGAGTCCGTTTCTCCCGACGCGACATGATCGATGAGCAATGCCTCGAAGATGATCCAGAGGGATTCGACGGCGGTCTCGAAGTCCTCCGAAGGCATACCCAGCTGGGCCGCTACGAATGCCTGCCGCAGCACCGTGCCCGAGGCTTCCCGGGCTGCCGCGTCGAAGAACTGATCGCTGTCCGATGTCGTGTCGTCCACATCGTCGATTCTTGCCGCTCCGGGCCGGCGGCGACGACACCACCGGGACATGGCCGCCTACGCTCACCCCTGTGGAAACAACTACGACCGCTCCCGTTTCGACTCTTGTCGGCCCCAACGGCACCGCCCCGGGCATGAACTTCGTCGAACAGATGGAGTTGCCGCGGGACGATTCCTCGGCCGGGCGCGCCGCCGGCGCCCCACTGGCTGCCGGTGCGCTCATCCTTCTCGCCGTCTTCGTCACGGTTCTCGTGCGCGCCCGCAGGGCCCGCAAGGCGACCGCCCGCTCCTGACCCGTTACTGGCGGAGAAGCGAAAGCAGGCGCAGGATCTCGAGGTAGAGCCACACGATGGTGACGGTGACCCCGAATGCGCCGTACCACTCCATGTATTTCGGAGCACCCGACTTCGAAGCCTGCTCGATGAAGTTGAAGTCGAGAGCGAGATTCAGCGCGGCAACGATGACGATCACGATGCTGATTCCGATGCCCAACACCGAGGGCTCGTTCCAGAATGCGATGTTGGCGCCGAACAGCTGGGCGATCCAGGTAACGAAGTACATGACGAAGATTCCGCCGGTGGCGGCAACCACCATGAGGACGAACTTCGGCGTCACCTTCACGATGCGCGTGGCGTAGAGGAAGAACATCACGACGAACACGCCGAGCGTCGCGCCGATCGCCTGAACGACGATTCCGTTGTAGCTCTGGTTGTAGACCGCGGAAATGGCGCCGAGCACCGCCCCGTAGAACAGCGCGTAGAAGGGAGCTGTCACTCTGGCGATCTTGGGCTTGAACGCGGTCACGAGCCCGAATCCGAGGCCGATGAGCATCGCGGCGAACAGCCAGCCCGGGATCGATGTCGTGTTGTTGTAGATCTGATCCCCGTTGGCGTCGACGAGCAACTGCCCCGCCTCGTTGGTGGCCGCAACCGTTGTCTGCTTGACCTGCGACCATCCATAGGCACCGGAAGCGAGGATCAGGGCGAACAGCACGCCCGTCGCCGACAGCGTCCCGCCGATCGTCATGGTCTTCTCGACCACACCCGACTGACCACCCGACGAAATCGTCTGGGCGCTGAAACGCTCTTGGGTGAGAACTGGACTTGGCGGCACTTGTTTCCTCCGGGACGGTGATCCGTGTCCCGGCAGTCTAGGAAGGAGTCAGCCCGTTGAGGGGTCACCTGCGTCGTCGGACCACAGCATGATCCGACCGCCCCGCTCCTCGACCGGGAACGTGCGGTTCGCCGACTTCTCGTCCCGCCGTCCGGTTGCCGACAGCTTCGATCCGGCACCATCGGTGGCGAAACGCCAGAAGTGGCTCAGACAGACGAGTTCGTCACCGTCGACGGCTCCGGCCGTGGCCAGATGGGCCCACTGGTGGGGGCACCGAGCGTCGCACGCAGCCAGTTCGCCCGAAGCGGTCCTCCA
>WLFD01000092.1 GCA_009703925.1 Actinomycetota bacterium
TGGTGGGTCAGGTCAACTCGGCCCTCGACGCCGGCGACGAATTGTCGGCCGCTCCGCTCGCCGCCGCGGCGCTCGAGATCTGCACTGCTGTGGGGATCGTGCTCGATGCCGGTGGCGAGGAAGTTCCTGCCGAAATCCTCGAGTTGGCCCGTTCGCGCGATGCGCATCGGGCGGCGAAGGACTGGGCGGCCGCCGATGCCGTCCGCGCCGAACTTGAACGTGCAGGGTGGCTGGTCGAAGACACGCCGGCCGGCACCCAGGTTCGCCCCGGCTGATGGCCCGCTCGTCAAAGGCGGAGGGACGCCAGAAGTTCCCCCGCGGTTTCGGTGTCATCTGGACAACGGTCGCGATCGACCTCATCGGTTTCGGCATCGTCCTGCCGATCCTGCCGCAGTACGCCGAACGTTTCGGGGCCGGTGCGTTTGTCATCGGCATCCTCTCGGCGTCGTTCTCGCTCGCCCAGTTGGTCTTCGCCCCGGTGTTGGGTCGGTTGAGCGATCGTTTCGGGCGCAAGCCGATCATCATCCTTTCGTTGTTCGGAACGGCGGTTGGCTCGCTCATCACCGGTTTCGCCGGTTCGCTGTGGATGCTGTTCCTCGGTCGCATCATTGACGGCATGTCGGGTGCATCGGTGTCGGTGGCACAGGCGGCCGTGGCGGATCTGTCGCCTCCTCGACAGCGCGCTCGTTATATGGGCCTCATCGGTGCGGCGTTCGGTGTCGGCTTCGTCGCCGGCCCCGCCATCGGCGCGCTCGGCGCGCTGGGCGGAGCAAAGGTTCCGTTCTTCATCGCGGCCGCCATCGCCGGAGTCAACGGCATCATCGCCATTCGTCGTCTTCCGGAGACGGCACATGGCGTCGAAGGTCATCCGCTTGCGATCCCGGAAGTCGTTGCGGCGCGAAAGGCCGAGTTCGCGGCGATGGACGCCGAGAACATCGCCGCCGAACCGGCGCTCGATGGTCCCGGCATCGTCGAACCGGCGCACCTGACCAGACCGGACATGGACGCGACGCCGAAAGCAACGCGCGATGCGATCATCCGCCTGATCGTCGTGGCGTTCGTCGGGGTCGTTGCCTTCAGCGGTTTCGAGTCGACGTTCTCGCTGCTCGCCAAGGAACGTTTCGGACTGACGTTGGCTTCCACCGCCGCGGTGTTCGCCGCGATCGGTGTCGTGCTCGTGGGTGTGCAGGGCGGACTCGTCGGCCCGATCACCCACCGACTCGGCGAAGGGGGCACGCTCCGGTTCGGATTGTTCGCGAATGCCGCCGGCCTCGGTCTGCTGTCGATCGATTTCGGTTGGCCCGGACTGGTCGTCTCGCTGCTGCTGCTCACCGTCGGGCAGGGTCTGCTCACGCCCACGCTCTCGTCGGCCATCGCCGGTCGGGCGGGACGTCAGACCGGCCAGTGGCTCGGTTGGCAGCAGTCCGCCGGTGGCCTTGCCCGGGTCGTCGGCCCGATCGTCGCCGGCTCGTTGTTCCAGTTCATGGGGGTGGGTACGCCGTATGCGCTGGGCGCGGCCCTCGCCCTGTTTGCCCTGTTGCTGCTTCCTTCCGGCTCCAAGCGGGCAAAGCCGGTTACCGCGGGGTAACTTGTCGGCATCCCCCGTCCGGTGGCGCGTGTCCCGGCTTGTTCCCGATGAGGTTCACCAATGTCCGATTACAGCCTCGATCTCAACGACGATCAGCAGACGCTCGTCGATTGGGTTCACACCTTCGCCGCCGATGTCATCCGCCCGGCGGCCGAAGAATGGGACGAACGCGAAGAGTTCCCGTGGCCGATCGTGCAGGAAGCCGCGAACATCGGTCTCTACGGCTGGGAATTCATGGCCGCGAATCTCTCCGATCCGACCGGCCTCTCGATCGTGCTCGCGATCGAAGAGCTGTTCTGGGGTGACGCCGGCATCGGCCTCTCGATCTTCGGCTCCGGTCTCGCCGCCGCCGGCATCAGCGGCAACGGAACTCCCGAGCAGGTCATGGAATGGGTGCCGCAGTGCTACGGCACCGCCGACAAGGTCCAACTCGGTGCGTTCTGCGTGAGCGAACCCGACGCCGGTTCCGACGTGTCCTCGCTGCGCACACGCGCCGTTTACGACGAAGCGACCGACGAATGGGTGCTCAACGGCACCAAGGCGTGGATCACCAACGGTGGCATCGCCGACATCCACGTCGTCGTCGCCGCGGTCGACCCTGCCCTGAAGGGTCGCGGTCAGGCGAGCTTCGTCGTGCCGCCCGGCACCAAGGGCCTCTCGATGGGACAGAAGTACAAGAAGCACGGCATCAAAGCGTCACACACATCCGAGGTCGTTCTCGAAGATGTCCGCGTTCCCGGTCGCTGTCTTCTCGGTGGCAAGGAGAAGCTCGACGAGAAACTCGCCCGCGGTCGCGAAGCGGGCAAGACCGGTTCGAAGCAGCCGGCGATGGCGACCTTCGAGGCGACCCGCCCGGCCGTCGGCGCCCAGGCGTTGGGTGTGGCCCGCGCCGCGTACGAGTACTCACTCGCCTACGCGAAGGAGCGCATGGCGTTCGGCCGTCCGATCATCATGAACCAGGCGATCGCGTTCAAGCTCGCCGACATGAAGATGGAGATCGACGCAGCCCGCCTGCTCGTTCACCGTGCCGCATGGATGGCCGCGAACCGCAAGGAATTCAAGAACGGCGAAGGTTCGATGTCGAAGCTCAAGGCCGGCGAAGTTGCGGTGTGGGTCACCGAGCAGGCCATCCAGATCCTCGGTGGTTACGGCTACACCCGCGAGTACCCGGTTGAGCGCTGGCACCGTGACGCGAAGATCTTCACCATCTTCGAAGGCACATCCGAGATCCAGCGCCTGGTCATCAGCCGCAACATCTCGGGCCTGCGTATCGAGTAGGTCCCGCTTCGCTGCCGATCGCGTCGGGGCGGACAGCGCCGCTGATCTGACCTGCAAGTTTCTCTCGGTTGCCCCGCTGCGGGTCAACGAGACGGCGAGCTGGCCGGGACAAACCGGCGCCAAGGGTGAACCGGGGCTGCACACCAAGCTCTACATGGTCGACAGCGAGGCGTTCTACGTCGGTTCACAGAATCTGTATCCGAACCAACTCACCGAATTCGGCTACATGATCGACGACGCCGACGCTGCTGGCCAGCTCCGCTCGTCCCTGCTCGATCCGATCCTGCGCTACTCGTTGCCGGCAAAGGTCGGTTGCTGACTCTCGCGGCCGTAACAGTTGACTCAGGAGTTCGCCGAGTCGCTGATGAGTTCCGGCCAGACCACGGGGACCGACGGCGATCGGTCCCCGGTCCATGGCGAACGAACAGCGTGGAACCGCGAGGCGACTTCCTGCGCTGATGACGCGTAGAGGGATCGGATGGCGAGGAAGGTCTGCTCGGCGCGATCGAGATCGGCGGGGAGTTCGACGTCTGCTGCCCGCAGTTCATTGATCGCCGCCAGCCAGTCGTCGTGGTCGATGCATGGGTCCGCACCTTCCGGTGCCGTGCCCCCGATTGCCGCAATGAGTTTGCGCTCGAGTTGCAGCGTATGAACGCGATGCCCCTGACGTTCGGCCAGTTCGACGAACGTGATCGAGCCCTCGGCAAGAAGACGGATCGCCCCGGCATCGGGCTTCTCTCCGTCCAACGCAAGACGCAGAGCTGTGGCATCAAGAACCGCGAGTAGCGACACGGCCCAATGGCATGTGCTGCTTGTCGATCGGAAGTTCGCGAGAACCGGATTGACGTGCAAATTCAGTCGTAAATCACAGGTCCAACTGATCCAGTCGTTGTTGTCGAGGGCCAACCTGTCCTCGCCGCCAAGGAACTTCGAGCGGGCGAGGATCTCCGGTCCCCAAGCCGGCTCGCCGGACACCAACGAGAGACTCGCGGTCTGGCTCTCGCGCTCGACGAAGGAACTGTAAAGCGCCATCAGGTATCCGATGAAGATGGCGATCAGTACGAGACCGAAAAATGCAGCGACGAATGTAGCGATTGCTGATGCATCGGTGATCGGCTGCACGATGCCGAGGGTGGTGAGCGTCGATCCGGATTGGTACATGGAATCGACAAGATCGAGCTTTGTCATCCCGAACATCACGAGACCCATCGAACCGATGAGCATCGCCACGTAGACGACGAGTTGCAGGAGGAGCGTGACGGGCGCAGCGCCGGCGAGCCAGCGGTCCTGCGCGTCGTAGGAACGGAACCATGACAGTGGGAGATCGGCAGCACTCGAGACCACCCGATTCACCGAACGGGCCACGATCGAATGTGATCCGCGGGGCACGAGCATGGCCTGCACCACCGCCAGGAGGATTCCGAGGGTGAGGACGATTCCGAGGATGAGGGAGGCGATGCGCACGTCGGAGAAGGTAATGGATCTGGACCGCAATTCTTGACCGTGGTTCTAGGGATTTGTATGATTGCTACCCAGGAGCAGGGATCGCATCGTGGTGGTCCGGCCAGAGAACCAGGAGAACACATGGCCGACAACGGCACCGTCATCATCAAGGCCGCGGCCGTCATCACCATCGACGCTGGTGATACCCGAGCCGAAGCCATCGCCGTCGACACGGCTACCGGGCGCATCCTCGCCGTCGGTTCGCTCGCCGAGTGCCAGACCGCCGCACCTGATGCCTCGATCGATGATCGGGGCTCCCACGTGCTGCTCCCGGGCTTCGTCGACCCTCACAGCCATCCCTTCATGTCCGGCGTCACCACGCAGGCCCCGGCCCATTGGATCGCTCCCTACGTGGGGTACCCCTCGTGGGCCGATGTCACTGCCTACTTCGACAAACTGCAGGCGTCGGAACCGGCCGGCGAACCGCTGGTGTTCTCCGGTCTCGATCGCATGCTGCAGGGGGCTCCGCTTCCCACCGCCGACGTCCTCGATGCCCATTTCCCCGACCGTCCGGTGATCATCATCGACAACTCGGGGCACATCGTTTACTTCAACAGCGCGATCATCGCGCTCAACGGTTGGGAGGCCGGTCCGCCAGCCGATCCGGTCGGGGGCAGCTACGGCCGTACCGCTGACGGCAAGTGCGACGGCACCGCCAACGAGGTCCCGGCCATGATGGCCGCCGGTGGAGCGGTTCTGCTCAAGGTCATGACCCACCCCCTGCATCAGGCCGCCGAATGGCTGGCACTGATGAGCCGCAACGGTGTCACCATGACCACCGATCACACCTTCGACCCGATGTACCTCAAGGGCTACGACGCTCTCACCTCGATGGCGGACGCTCCCGTGCGCATCGGTCTCTACCAGATGTCGACCACAGCCGATGCGGGCGCCATCATCGAGACCACCAAGCACGACATGCTCTGGAAGCAGGGTGTGAAGATGTGGGCCGATGGCTCCCCGTGGGTCGGTTCGGCGGCAATCTCGTTCCCGTACCTCGACTCGAAGACGGTGAACGATGCCCAGATCGCCGTCGGACCGTTCGGCGACAAGAACATGAACTACACGAGGGCGCAACTCGACACCGCCCTCGATCAGTACGCCCCGCAGGGATGGCAGATGTCGTTCCACTGCAACGGCGATGTCGGTCTCGATGTGGTTCTCGACTGCTACGAGGCCGGACTGGCTCGTCACGGGCTGACCGGTACTGACCACCGCTGGCGCGTCGAGCACTGTGGAGCCGGCCGCGGGGATCAGTTCGAACGGGCCCATGCGCTCGGCGTCACCATCTCGCTCTCGCCCTTCCAGTTCATCTACTGGGGTGATCTTCTCGACGGCGAACTCTTCGCCCCGGAGATCGGTTCGCAGTGGCAGCGATTCGCCGATGCATGGAAGGCCGATGTCGGTCTGAGTTTCCACAACGACGGTTCGGTGTCGCCTCCCATCCCGATGCTCAACATCCAGACCGCCGTCACCCGCACGACGATCTCGGGAACGCTCCATGGTGCGAATCAGGCGATCACGCTCGATCAGGCGCTCCGGGCATCGACGATCAATGGTGCCCGTCAGCTCGGCCGCGATGCCGATCTGGGATCGATCGAGGTGGGCAAGATGGCCGATCTCGTCGAACTCAGCCATGACCCGTTCGCCGTCGACGCGCACGATCTCGTCAAGAAGGTCAAGGTCGAAGGCACATGGGTGGGAGGCCGTCGCGTCGATCTCAAGAAATTCAAGGCAGAGGTCGAGGCCTCCGATCCGACACATTTCCACCATCTCGCGGGCGTGAATCACCATCCCTGCTGCTGAGTCACCCATCCGCAAATCGCACCTGAAGAACTCCGAGGAATGAACTGATGACCACAACCACTCCGTCCCTGTCGACGACCACCAAAGTCGTCGTGGCGTCGGCGATCGCCGTGCCGTTCGCCGGTTTCGTCGCCGGTATGCAGGGAGCGTCGGCCAACATCAGTTCGACTGCGCTCGTGAGCGCCAGTCGTCATCTGCACATGAGCGGCAGCACCCAGGCGCTCGCCGCGAGCGTGCAGACCCTCGCCATTGCGGCCACGGTGATCTCCACGGGCCTCATCGCCGACCGCATCGGTCGTCGGACGATGCTCATGATCGCCCTCGCACTCACCTGCGTCGGCCAGTTGGTGGTGGCTGCATCGCCGGCCACGGCCATTTACATGGTCGGCATGGCCATCACCGGCATCGGCATGGGCGCCACCTACGGGGCCGCGTTCGGTTACCTCGTCGCCATCGTGCCCAAGGCCAAGTTCGCCGGTGCCATGGGTATCTTCACCGCTTTCTCGATGCTCAGCGGTCTGGTGTTCACCTTCATCGGCGGCATTCTGTGCGGCATCGACTGGCGTCTTGCCTTCTTGTTGCTGCCGGTGGTCACGGTGATCGCGCTCCTTGTCACGCCGTTCGTTCTCCCCAAGATCGCCCCGGTGACCGGCGGAGCGTTCGACCTCATCGGTCAGCTCCTCCTCGCTGTCGGTGTGATCGGGTTCCTCTACGCCTGCAGCCAGTTGGCCGAGAGCCTCACCAGCTTCAAGACGCTGGGACCGCTCGCGCTCGGAGTGGTGATGCTCGTCGCATTCTTCGTCCGCGAATCAAAAGCCCGCGACCATTTCTTCCCGGTCTCGTTGTTCCGCTCGCCGGTCTTCCTTGCTGCCATCTGCGCCGGCTTCATCTACAACTTCGGGACTGCCGTCACGTTCCTTCAGGTCACGAACCTGTGGCAGTACGTCACCGGACTCAAGGCCGCGCAGGTGTCGGTGTGGCAGCTTCCGTTGCTGCTTTCGGGCATCGTTGCCGGACTCGTCACCGGTCGCCTGATCGGCAAGCAGATCACCGATCGCGTCGCCATCCTCGGTGGTGGCGTCATGGTGCTCGTCGGGGCTGTGTTCCTGGCCATGGCCAACGGTTCGCACACACTCGTTCCGTTCCTTCCCGGGCTCATCGTGGCCGGTGCAGGCGCGGTCGTTGCGGCGGTCCCCTTCGGTTCGCTGATCCTGCGCGAGTCGACGCCCGAGTACGTGGGTCCGGTCACCGGTTCGCGCACCACGATCGGCCAGATCTTCTACACGCTGGGCTTCTCGCTCTCGATGGTCGCTGTCGACCGTCTCACCGACATCGGTGTCATCTCCCATCTCAAGGCCGATGGTGCACCGCCCAGCAGCCTCTCGACCGGTCTGGACGCGCTCACGGTGTTCACGTCCACCGGACAGGAGCCCACGTCCACTGTCGGAACCGAGGCGCTGCAGGCCGCCGCGTCCTCGTACGGTCAGGCGTTCTCGATCACGCTCATCGGTGCCGGCACGATTGCCGTCCTCGTCGGTCTCGTGGCGTTCTTCCTGCTCGGCGGAGGCCGCGACAAGCACGACTCTTCCTCTCCGGATGACACCACCGCTCCGGAAGACAGCACCGACGCCCCCAACATCTCAGTCACCTCGGCCGGGCCCGCCCCGCTGGCCGCTTCGGCGTCCTGATTCCTTCCACCTTCACCTTTCCTCCCAGGAGTTCCCGATGACCAACGTCCGCGAAGCCGTACTCGACATCTGCCGCCGCAATGGCCTGACCGACTGGTTCGGCAATCCCGGCAGTTCGGAACTCTCCCTGCTCCAGCAGTGGCCCTCCGACTTCCGGTACCACCTCGGCCTGCAGGAGATGATCCCTGTCGGCATGGCTGACGGATTCGCTCAGGTCACCGGCCGTCCGGCGCTGGTCAACCTTCACACCGCTCCCGGCATCGGCAATGCCATGGGCGCGCTGTACAACGCGGCCTGGAACAAGACGCCGCTCATCGTGACTGCCGGCAATCAGCGCCGCGACATGCAGGACCAGATCTGTCTGCTGACCAACGTCGACGCCACCACGCTGCCTCGCCCGTTCGTGAAGTGGGCTGGCGAACCCGCGCAGGCTTCCGAAGTTCCGGCAGTCCTGGCCCATGCGATCCGCATCGCCATGACTCCGCCGATGGGTCCGGTGTTCGTGTCGATCCCGCTCGACGATGTCGAGTACGAGTTCACCGCCGCCCAGCAGGCCGATGTCGACCTTCTCTCCGCCCGCCGGTACACGTCTGTTGCGTCCTTCGACGGCGCACTCGCCGATGAACTCGCGCAGCGAATTGCCGCCGCCAAGAACCCGGCCTTCATCTCCTCCGGCGACGTCGAGCGTAACGGCGCGGTTGCCGATCTCGTGGCGTTGGCCGAAACAGCGAAGGCGGCGGTGTACACCGCGCCGTTCGCCGGCTGGAGCGGCTTCCCCGAGGATCACGCGCTCTATCAGGGTCTGATCTACCCGGGCC
This sequence comes from Actinomycetota bacterium, assembly GCA_009703925.1. Classification (GTDB taxonomy): domain Bacteria; phylum Actinomycetota; class Acidimicrobiia; order Acidimicrobiales; family Acidimicrobilacustridaceae; genus Acidimicrobilacustris. Next base: position 8,682 of record WLFD01000092.1, read on the forward strand.
GCGGGCTCGTGAGCCAACAGCTCAAGGGTCACGATCTCGTGATCGTTCTCGGTGGACCGGCCTTTCGGTACTACCCCTACGTGCCCGGTCCGTACCTTCCCGAAGGCACCGAACTGGTGCACCTCACCAGTGATCCCGACGAGGCGGCCCGTGCGCCGATCGGGGATGCGTGGGTGTGCAACGTTCCCTCCGCCATCCGCGCCCTGCGCGACCGGACCAAGCCCTCCGACCGGACCGCCCCGGGCGAGCGCCCGGCTCCCTCGGCGGCGACGGCCGATGCCACCCCGATGGATCCCGAGGCCCTGTGGTCGACCGTGGGTCGCGTCACTCCCGCCAACACGCTCTATGTGACCGAAGCCGGGAGCAACGAGGTTGTCATCGCCAGTCAGGTCCGCTCCGGCCACAACATGGGTCACATGTCGGCCGTCGGTGGCGGGCTCGGATTCGGGCTTCCGGCTGCCGTCGGTGCCCAGCTTGGCGCCCCCGACCGTCCGGTCGTGGCCCTCATGGGTGATGGGTCGATGAACTACGCCGTGACTGCACTCTGGAGCGCGGTCAATTCGAAGTCTCCGATCACCGTGGTCGTGGCATCGAACGCGGAGTACGGCGTTCTCAAGGAGTTCGCGGTGGTCGAGAACGCCCCGGGCGTCCCTGGCCTCGACCTTCCGGGAATCGACATCGTCACCGTGGCCAAGGGCTACGGCGTCGATGCCAAGGAGGCCACGAGCACCGATGAACTCGCCGACATGCTGAAGGCCGGAGTGGCTGACCGCGATCGACCGACGCTCATCAACGTGCGCACGACGCCAGTGGCGCCCGGACACGGTTTGGTCTGAGTCTGTTCGTTCCGCGCTGATCCCCGACCGCTTCGGGGATCAGCCGGCGAATGTCGGGCTGACCGATTGATCAGGATTCTCTGTCGACGACGTGGTCGCGTCAGTCGGCGATGGCGCGGCGATCAATTCGAAGGTGGCGAGATCGAACAGTACGGCTGTCGGGGCTGCGAATGACGGCTCCATTTCGGGAGACAACTCGGGTGCGACCGCCTCGAACGAGATGTCGACACGTGTTGCTCTTTCCGGTGCAGTGATGTCCATGTCGAACGATTCGAGTCCGGGCGGAGTCGACGACGCTGTCCCGGTGCCGGCCCCGAATGTTTCGTTGGCGTCATCGAGGAAGATCACGGACCAGCGAATCGTTCCTTCGGCCCAGAACCCGAGCCGGTAGGTCGCTCCGCCGACGATTCCCTGCGCGGACTGTCCGACCTTTGAACCA
>WLFD01000093.1 GCA_009703925.1 Actinomycetota bacterium
AATCCGAATCCGGTCTGCGTGTCGTCATCCACGGTCGCCATTGCGTAGGTCGCCACGTAGCAGTTCGTGTCGCGTCCGAACGACCGGACGCCGGTGGTGCTCACCACTGCAGCCTCACCGATCGAATCGACGTATTCCGCCGATTCGATGCCCGAGATGCGACGGTCGGCGCCGAGTACGGCACGTTCGAGTTCAACGGCGAGCGCGATCTTCTCGTCGGGCGAGAACGACTCGAGTGCGGAGCGGTAGAGATCGAGATCCGGAACGGCCACGCCGTCGGGTTCGGCCAGACCGGCGTGTTCATCAAAGGTGGCGAAGCCGGCGTTGTCGCGTGCCTCGGCCAACGTCTCGGCGAGTACCGATTCCTCGAGGCTGCCTGCGTAGGCGAATCCCTGACGACCGTCCACGATGACCCGTATGCCCATGCCCTGCGATTGCGCCGACGAAAGCGATTCGACCTCGCCGCCATACACGCGGATCTCTGTTTCGGTGCCGCGCACGACAACGGCTTCGAGCTGCTCACCCGAACGGGCCATTGCCACGATGCGATCGCCGAGGGCGAGAAGATCCTCGCTCATGCGGCGGTGCCACCGATGGTGAGCGACGAGACCCGAAGTGTCGGGACGCCGTCGCCGACCGGGACGCCTTGCCCATCCTTGCCGCAGGTTCCGGGAGGACCCATGGCGAAATCGTTTCCGAGTGCATCGATGCGCTGAAGCACCTCCGGCCCGTTGCCGATCAGGTTGCCTTCTCGCAGCGGTTCGGTGACCTCACCGTTCTCGATGAGATACGCCTCGGTCATGCCGAACACGAAGTCACCGGTGGCGGTGTTGACCTGACCGCCGCCGAGGTGTTTCACGTACACACCCTTCTGGGTGGAGGCGATGATCGAATCGGGGTCTTCGGTTCCGGCCAGCAGGTAGGTGTTCGTCATGCGCACCATCGGGAGGTGCTGGTAGCTCTGACGGCGACCGTTGCCGGAACTGGCCCGACCCTCTTTTCGGGCCCGAAGGTGATCCCACATGTAATCGGTGAGGATGCCGTCTTCGATGAGGACGTTGCGTTGCGCCGGGTTGCCCTCGTCGTCGATGGCGATGTTGCCCCACTCGCGCTGCATCGTTCCGTCGTCGACCACGGTGACGCCCGGACTGGCGACGCGCTGACCCACCCGACCGCGGAACACCGATGCGCCCTTCGAGACGAGATCGGCTTCGAGTCCGTGACCGCAGGCCTCGTGGAACAGCACACCGCCGCCACCGCTGCCGATGACCACCGGCATCTGCCCGCTCGGTGCCGGTCGTGCCGCCAACTTGGTGATCGCCCGACCGGCAGCATTGCGAGCCAGCTCGTCGATGTCATATCGGTCGAAGAGTTCGAAACCGATCGTGTGGCCGATGCTTTCGCGACCCGTCTGCATTCCCGTATCGCCGCTGGCGACGCAGCTCACCGAGAAGAAGGTGCGCACCGTGTCGTCCTCGGCGAAGAGCCCGTCCGAGTTGGCCACGAGAATTCGCCGACGGGTGTCGCCATAACTCACGGACACCTGGCTGATCGCACCATCGGTGCTGCGGGCGGTGTCGTTGGCCTGGGTGAGCAACTCGACCTTGCGGGCCTTCGGCACATCACCGGGAAGCACCTCGATCTCGTATCCGCGCGTCGCACTCTGGCGGGTCAGAGCGATCGTCCGGGTACCACCGCCGCCGCCGCGTGCTGCCGCAGCTGCCGCTTCGGCCGCCGCCCGCAGCCCCGCTTCGGTGAGATCGGCGGTGTGCGCGAATCCGGTCGTGTCACCGACAACCACGCGGATTCCGGCCCCGCGATCGCGACCCGACGTGAGTTCCTCCACCCTGCCGTCATCGAGGAGAGCGGAAGAATTGCGACGATCCTCGGCGAAGATCTCGGCGAATTCACCACCGGTCCGAAGCGCCTCGCCAAGAACACGTTCGAGTACAGATTGCTCGATCACAGCCGGTCCTTTCATTTCGCCACCAATCGGGTTGGTCCATCCCGAAAAATGATCGGGCTGGCCGGGGCGGCGCTGAGCGACGTAGCGTACCGCTGATGCCTGTCCAACCCGGCCTGCGGGCAAAGGTCGATCTCGTTGTCGGCGAGTCCGACACCGCCGTCGCCATGAACACCGGCGAAGTCCCGGTTCTCGCCACGCCGCGGGTGGCGGCAATCTGTGAGCAGGCCGCCTTCACCGCCGTGGCCGGCGCCCTCGAGCCGGGGCAGACCACGGTCGGCATGAAGATCCAACTCGACCACCTCGCTCCTTCCGCCATCGGGAACCGGGTGGTGGCCGAAGCGATCGTCGAGAAGGTCGCTGGTCGACGGGTGATGTTCACCGTCTCGGTCAACGATGAACGCGGACTCATTGCCGCCGGACGCATCACGAGAGTCATCGTCGATACCGAACAGTTCCTCGCGAAGGCTGCCGGCACCGTTTGAACCCGGGGGGTCGACCCCGCAAACCGGGGACGATCACGGACAAAGTCCATCGGTTCCTAGACTGGCCCGATGTCTGAACCGCCGCCATCGGTCGAGCACGAGGGGCTCACCGCTCCCGCAGCCGACCATGGCGCCGCCCCTCCCGATGGTTTCCCCACCGGGACGGAACCGGGTCTCGCCCATCTGGCGTCGGATTCACTCACCGGCCTCATCGACGCCGTCGAGACAGCGGGCCAGCGCCCCGAGCGTCGCCATCGTTGGGCCCTGCCCCTGCGACTCGGCGCCAGTGCCCTCATGCTCGGCATCCTCTACACGAGATTCCCCGATTTCGAATGGTCCGAGGTGGCCCCGGAATGGAGCATCTCGACCATCTTCTGGCTTCTCGGTGCCGCTCTCATGATGGCGGCCGGAATCGTCCTGTCGGCGGTCCGCTGGCAACAGGTCCTGCGGGCCATGGACATGCACTCGACCTTGCGGTTCCTCGTGCCCCTCTATTTCGCAGGCCAGTTCGTATCCAATGTCCTACCGACCACGATCGGCGGGGATGTTCTGCGGGTTTCGCGGTTGTCGAAGTCCAACGGCGATTCCGCCGCGAGTTTCGCCTCCGTCGTGCTCGAACGCCTCACCGGGTGGCTGGTGTTGCCACTGATCACCTTCTTCGGACTCGTGATCAATCCACCGCTCCGGAATCTCGGCCAGGCAACAGTGCTCGCCCTGGCCGTCGGCGTCGCCACCCTCCTCGCCCTGATCGGCGTTCTTCTGGTCGCCGACAACGCCAGACTCGGCGGCCGCTTCGCGGAGAAGGACGGCTGGCGCCGATTCGTCGGCGCGGTCCATCTGGGCGTCAGCAAACTCCGGACCCATCCTTGGGAAACGTTCGGCGTCATCCTCGCCGGACTCGTCTACCAACTGGCGCTCTGCGTCTCCGCCCTGATGGTCGCCGCAGGACTCGGATTCGGCTGGCTCGGCATCACCGCACTGCTCGCGTTCTACCCCGCCGTACTCATCATCCAGGTACTGCCGATCGGGATCGCCGGACTCGGCGTACGCGAAGGGGCGTTCGTTCTCTTCCTCACTCCACTGGGGGTTCCCGCCGAGCAGGCCGTCGCTCTCGGGCTGGTGCTCTACGGACTCAATCTCGTCGTGAGTCTCGGTGGTGCGCCCGCATTCGCCGTCGGTGGGCGGACGCGCCCCGCATCGGAATGATCGCACCGGACCGCGGCACCGACGATCGGGAAGACGCCACCTCCTCGGCTCCAAAGCCGAAATGGTGGAAGGAAACGATCTACGTCCTCGGTTTCTACGCGGCGTACACATTCGTGCGAAATCGGTTCGGATCCGCGTCCGTCGGCACCTCCAGTGCGTTCAACAATGCGGTCCGCATCATCGACATCGAGAAGACACTCCGGATCTTCAACGAGTCGACCATCCAGTCATGGTTCCTCGGAGTTCCGGTTCTGCTCCGGGTCCTCAACATCTTTTACGGGTCGTTTCACTTCGTCGTGACCGCATCGGTCCTGATCTGGCTCGCTTGGCGACATCCCCGCGCCTATCCGACATGGCGCAACACCATCCTCATCGCGACCGGGCTCGCCCTCATCGGTTTCGCCCTCTTCCCCCTCATGCCCCCAAGGCTCTTGTGCGACTGCACCTACGGAGCCGGCCCGATCGCCGCGTCGACAGGGCTTCCCATATTCATGGACACGTTGGCCGTTCACGGCGGACTCTGGTCGTTCGACACGTCGACCATGGCATCCATTTCGAATCAATACGCCGCCATGCCCAGCCTCCACATCGCCTGGGCCCTCTGGTGTGCCCTCGTCCTCGTTCCCCGGGTTCGGCACCGTTCCACCCGGATCTTGGCCGTTCTCTACCCAGTTCTCACCATTGTCACGGTCGTGATCACGGGGAACCATTACTGGCTCGATGCCGTCGGTGGGGCGCTTGTCGTCGCAATCGGCTGGTTCCTCGGCTCGAAACTGGCGGCCGCGATGCAGAGGGACCCAGCCCGAGCAGATACCGTTCCAGCAAAGTCCCTTCTGACCGATATGGCAGGACCGGCTTCCCCTCCGGATTCACCCGGCGAGCGCCCTTCCTTCCGGCCGGGCGAGTCATCCGGGCAAGGAATGACCCCATGATCATCGAAAAGATCAACTCGCCGGCGGACCTCAAGGCCCTCGACTATCGCCAACTCGAGATCCTCGCCACCGAGATGCGACAACTCATCGTCGACTCGGTGACCGAACACGGCGGACACCTCGGATCCAACCTCGGCGTTGTCGAACTCACGCTCGCCCTCCACCGGGTGTTCGAATCTCCCGACGACATGATCCTGTGGGACACCGGGCACCAGTCCTATCCGCACAAGATCGTCACCGGCCGGACGGGTGGATTCGCCAAACTCCGGCAGGCCGACGGAATGTCGGGGTACCCGTCGCGTTCGGAGTCCGAGCACGACTGGATCGAGAACAGCCACGCATCCACCGTCCTGAGTTGGGCCTACGGGCTCGTGACCGCCGAGAAGGCCAAGGGTTCCGATCGACGGGTCATCGCCGTCATCGGCGACGGGGCGATGACCGGTGGCATGGCGTTCGAAGGCCTCAACAACCTCGGTCACGCCGGACTCGATTGCATCATCATCCTCAACGACAACGGTCGCTCGTACGCCCCGACGGTCTCCCGCCTCGGCGAGAGTCTTGTCAAGATCCGCAACAATCCCGTGTACATGCGCCGACAGGCCCGACTCGAGAAGCTTCTTGCGGAGATCCCGATTGTCGGTGGCATCGCCGAGCGTGGTCTCGATGCCACGAAAGCCGCCATCCGCGAGATGTGGGAGCCGACCGCATTCTTCGAATCGCTCGGCGTCCGCTACGCAGGCCCCTTCGACGGACATGACGTCGCTGCCATCGAACGAGCTCTCGCCAACGCCAAAGAAATGAGCGGTGGCCCCCAGGTCATCCATGTGCTCACGCAGAAGGGACGCGGGTACGGACCCGCCGAGAACGATCCCATCAAGCGTCTCCACGACACCTCGGAATCCAAGCCGGGTTCGTTCACCGCGGCATTCACCGAGGCGATGCTCAAAGAGGGCGAAGCCCGTCCCGAACTCGTTGCGATCACCGCTGCCATGCCGGACTCGACCGGTCTTCTTCCTTTCGCCGAGCGCTTCCCCGGCCGCATGATCGATGTCGGCATCGCCGAACAACATGCCGTGACCGCGGCGGCCGGCATGGCCATGGGCGGACTCCGCCCCGTCTTCGCCGTGTATTCGACCTTCCTCACCCGTGCCTTCGACCAGGTCAACCTCGATGCCGGATTGCATTCCGAGCCCGTCATCTTCTGCCTCGATCGTGCCGGCATCACCGGTGACGACGGTCCGAGCCATCACGGGATCCTCGACATGGTCCTCCTCACGAAAGTTCCGGGGATGACCGTTTTCGCCCCGTCCTCGTATCAGGAGATCGGGCAGATGCTGCATGACGCGCTCGAGATCACCGATGGGCCCGTCGCCATCCGGTGGGCGAAGACCGCCGCCCGGCAGGTCCCCGAATCCGAAGTCGGCAGCGGACTCAATGCCCGCCAACTCCGGTCCGGAACCGATCTCTGCATCGTGAGCGTCGGGAAGATGCTTGATGCGGCCGAGGCCGCCGCCGACATGCTCGCAGCCGAAGGCATCTCCGTGACGCTCTGGGACGCACGGGTCGTGAAGCCCCTTGATCCGGTCATGCTGGCCGATGCCGCCCGCCATCCCCACGTCCTCACGATCGAGGACGGCTTGCGCGACGGGGGCGTCGGGATGTCACTCGGCGACCAGCTCGCCGAACTCACCATCGGCCATGCCGAGCCTCGGGTACGGGTGCTCGGTATCCCGGCGCAGTACATCGCCCACGGCAAGCCCGAAGCGATCCTGTCCGAGCTCGGTCTCGATGCCGCCGGAATCACCGCCTCGGCCCTGTCGATGATGAACGCAGACCAGATCGCCTCGATCTGAACGATTCGTTGCGCCGCTCACGACAGCAGGATTCGACGACATGACCACACCGATCCCCATCAAGCCGCCAGCTTCCCCGGCCGAGGTTTTCGATCTCACCGGCAGGACTGCACTTGTCACCGGCGCTTCGTCGGGACTCGGTCGTCGCATGGCACTCGTCCTCGCTCATGCCGGCGCGACTGTGGCGGTCACGGCGCGCCGCACGGCCCGCTTGGAGTCACTGGCCGGCGAGCACCCGTCGATCCATCCGTTCGTCGCCGATCTCGCCGACGCCGATTCGCGTCAGGACCTCGCCGATCGGGTGGAAAACGAATTCGGATGTCTCGACATTCTCGTGAACAACGCGGGACTCGCGAATCCCAAGCCCATCGAGCAGGAGTCGCTCGAGGACTTCGAGTCGATGATCGAGATCAACCTCACCGCCGCGTGGCATCTCTCGAAACTCTTCGGCGTCGGAATGGTGTCGCAGGGAAGTGGATCGATCATCAACATCGCGTCGATGTTGGGTGTTGTCGGTGCCACCCCGAGCAAGCAGACGGGCTACCCGGCGGCGAAGGCGGGACTCATCAACCTGACCCGCGAACTCGGACTGCAATGGGCCCGCAAGGGCATTCGGGTGAACGCCATCTGCCCCGGTTGGTTCGCCACCGAGATGACCGACGAGTTGCTCGATTCCGAGGCCGGCATCGACTTCATCAGGACCAACACTCCCCTCCAACGTGCAGGAGTCGTCCACGAGATCGACGGGCCGCTACTTCTGCTCGCTTCCGATGCCGGAAGCTTCATGACCGGATCGATCATGCTCGTCGACGGCGGCTGGACCGCCCGCTGACCCACCCCACCAACGCAAGCTGGCTCGGTTTCGGTTGCCCTGGCAACCAGAAACGAGCCAGCTTGGATTTTGGGGCGTGCGGGCTGGGACCGGGTCAGTCGTTCAGGTCGGCGGAACGGCGCTTGGCGTCGTCCTTCAGTTCTCCCTTGGCGACCTTGCCGCCCGATGACCGCGGAAGTTCGTCAACGATCACCAGATGTTCCGGATACCACTCGCGACTGACCCCGCGCGAGGCGAGATGGGCAACCAGATCCGCGAGGGTCAGATCGGCCCCGCTGCGAAGTTCAACGTAGGCACAGACCCTCTCGCCGAAGACAGGATCCGGAAACGCGACCGCCGCGGCCATGGCGACCGCCGGATGCGTGACCAGTTCGGCTTCGACAGCCGGAGCGCTGATGTTCTTTCCCCCCCGGATGATGAAGTCCGAGGTTCGCCCCACGACACTCAGATAGCCATCGGCATCGATCTCGACGATGTCGCCCATGAGCATCCACCCGTCATCGGTGAAAAGTTGCCGGTTTGCCCCGTCGTCACCCCAGTACCCGAGGCACATGGCAGGCCCCTTGCATGCCGGTTGCCCCCGACGGACACCTTCGGCCACGTCGGCGTGTGTGTCCGGATCAAGCAGTCGGACATTCATTTCGCCGATCACGCGACCGGCGGTGCCGAAGCGATGTTCGCGATCGTCGTCCAGCGTCGTGTGGCTGAGTGCTCCGGTTTCGTTCGAACCGTAGAACTGGAGGACCTTCGCTCCGGTCGTGTCCTCGAACGCCGCCGCCCGCTCGAACGGGACCGCCTCGCCCCCCGTGAACATCGAGCGCAACGAACTCAGGTCGCGCGGCTTCTCGGCCTGGGCATTGAGCAACATGATGAATTGCGTGCTCACGCAGCACAACACCGTGACGCGTTCGCTCTCGATCAGGTCGAGTGCTGCGTGTGCGTCGAACTTCTCCATCACGACGGTCGGGCATCCCAATATCGCGGGTGTGAAATGTGCGGTCCAGAGTCCGAATCCGAACGGAGCCGGAAGTGCCCCGAAGAACACCTCGTCATCGGCGAACCGGCCGGCCCGGGCCGCGAGTTCGTGGAAGTAGAACCAGCGGTTCTGCGTGTGCATCACGCACTTCGGAAGCCCGGTCGTTCCCGATGTCGAGTTGAGCAGGAACAGCGCATCGGGATCGGAGGGTCGCAATCGAATCGAATCATCGACCACAACGCCCTCCGCGAGATCCGCATCGACCACCAGCGCATCGCGGCCGACGAGCACCATCCGATCGAGAGTTGCACCAAGCGCCGCAACATCGGAACGCAGATCCACCGAAGTGCGATTGTGCTGGTCCGGTGTCGTGACGAGGGTGCGTGCACCTGTAAGCGAAAGCAGGTGTGCCGTCTCGCGGTCACCGGCACGGGCACCGATGCCCACGGCGACCAGGCCCGCCTTTTCGATCCCGACGAACACGGCGTGTACAGCGGGACCGTCCGGCATCATCACCGCAACCCGGTCCCCGGGGAGCAACGATCCGGAGAGCAGCACACGCGCGATCGAATCCGAGTCGCGCTCGTACTCGGCCCACGTGTAGCGCCGGCCGTCGGCAACATAAGCGATCGCCTGAGGCTGCGTGCGCGCAGATCGGGCGACCATCGAAGCGATGGTGTCGTCACCCCACAATCCGGCGGCGCGCCACGCTGCCGCATCCGCAGGATCGGCTCTGATCATGTCGACCTCGTTGTCGTTCATGACGAACTCACCCCCCGATCGTTCCGCGTCGTTTGGCCGGCACCGCCCTCAGGTCGGCAACGAGGCGGTCGAGCCCATCGACCAGTTCGACAAGGTCGGAGAACGACCAGTCACCAAGTTGTTCGGCCATGATCTCGTCGTTCGCCTCCTCGATCTGGCGATGTGCATCGCGGCCGATCGCCGTCGCACTCACGACCGAGGCTCGACCGTCAAGAGGATCCGCACTGCGCTCGACGTACCCTTCCGTCTCCAGCGCCTGCACCTGTCGAGTCAGGGCGGCAGGGTGCATCCTCACCGCGTCGGCGAGATCGGTCATCCGCATGGGTCCGTCGTCGATCACCTTGCCGAGGGCAGCGACCGCGACGACACCGATCGAAACACCCGAACGTACGGCGATGAGCCGGTCAAGCCGCTGGCTGCCGATGATGCGGCGCAGGGAACCGAGGTCCTCGCGCAGTCTCCGCAGGACCTCCGCCGAGTCACTGCTGCTCGCCGTCCTCACTTCCAGACCTCCGCCAGCCGGGTGCGGCATGCGGCGCCCTGCCGACGCCCTTCGGCAAGTGCGGGCACGCGGGTCGCCGGATCGAGCGGGTCGGCACCGAATGCGGCCAGCGCGGCGGCATCACCTTCGACCACTTCGACCACGGAACCAGATGCACGCAGTGCGTCGATCTCGGCGGCGAAGGGGCGGCCGAGTGTTCCCGTCAGTGGTGCAAGGACCACGACCACGTCGTGACCACCAGCAAGATCCGAGTTCGCTATCGAGCGCACTCCCCCATCCATGAAACGCCGATCACCGATCGTGACCGGTGGCCACACACCGGGAACCGCACAACTCGCGCCGATCGCATCGACGAGTTCGATCCCGCTC
>WLFD01000094.1 GCA_009703925.1 Actinomycetota bacterium
CAGACGGCCACCATCGATCAGCACGGGAAGATCGGCAAGACCGTGTTGGACAGCCTGGAACGATCCGACCGGAACGCCGAACTGCTCGCGCTCCATCACGTACTCGACCCCGAGCTTCTGTGCCGCTTCGGCGATACCGACGAGAGCGGCGGCAGTCAGGACCTTCCATCGATCGATGACCGGTTGGAAGGCGGACGCCGGACCGAGCACCGTGCGATCACCGGTTCGGGCCGACCGGTCGGCGAGCGGTGCGCTCGCATGGTTGCGCGGACCGGTCATCGGTGGCGCCGAACGAACGACGACGAGTTCATCGCCATCGACGCCCACGACAACGTCGGCGACAGCCCCGGCGGGCACGAGCCGCCAGAGTCCGTCGGCATCGGCCGGGCGCAGGGCAAGTGTGGCGATCGCCGATCCGGCCACGAGGTCGGCGTCGTCGAGGATGGCCAGCGCTGCGAGATGTTCGATAAGGGGAATGGGAGCGATCGATCGACCGACGGCTTCCGCGACCACGACGAGGTCGGAGAGCGATGCCTCGCCTCCGCCAACTTCGCCTGCGCTTCCCATTCCGGGTGCGCCGAGTTCGATGACCTTCGCCCAGAGATCGGCGTCGAAACCGGACGGCTCCGCGGCACGGGCGACTGTGGTCGGAGATTCGTTCGAGAAGAACCCGTCGAAGAGTTCCGCAATGGCTTCCTGATCGGAGGTGAGACCCAGATCGACACTCATCGTCCGGCCCCGTTCCGCTCGGCCATGTACGACGCGACGCCGCCCTCGGCGGGCAGGTCCTGTTCTGTGAGCATTCGCCCGGTCACCATCGAAAAGTCTCTCCCTCGTCGAAACGAACGGTCGACATTCTCGCCCAAACAGCCCGGGAGTTCCGCATCGCAGACCAAGCGGTCAGCGGGCGACGAACCACGCTACGAAAAATGCCACGCCATTTGTCGAGAGGTGGGCCATGACCGGCGCCACAAGACTGCGGGAACGCTCCCTCAACCAGGAGAAGATCATTCCGGCGCAGAACGTGGCCACTACCGCCCCGGCCACAGCCGCCGTCTTGCCGAGCAGCGACGAATCGGCCTCGGCAAGACCCGCGTTCCCGCCGAGATCGTTGAGGGTCGGAGAGATGTGCCAGAGGCCGAAGAGTGCCGACGACACGAGCGCTCCCCTCAGTCCTCCCCATCGCTCCATCGCCGACCCGAGAAGAACCCCCCGGAAGATGAGTTCCTCGGGTATCACCGTTCCGAACAGGATGGCGACGAACACTTCGAAGAGCATCCGGGCGAACCCGACATCGACTCTGGAATCGTTGAGGAAATCCGAAGTCGCCGGGATCAGTGCCGCGGCACTCACAACCGCCAGGACGAGTGCGAACGCTCCCGCCCCGTAGAGCAACCCGCGTCGAACATCCTTCCGGGCCAGACCGAGCCGCTCGAGAGTCAGACCCGATCGGATCGCAGCAGCCAGCAGGACGAAGGCGAGAACGAATTCGACTGCATCGGCGAAGTCGCCGAACAGGCGGAGAGCCCGTGCGATGTTGAACGCAACGAGGGCAACGACCGTTCCCCCGAGGAGTCGGTTGTTCACTGGAGGTTGGCGTTGAGGATCTTGTCGAGTCGCACCGTGTCGGCGGCGCTCCAGCCGGGTGGTGCCGCGATCGCGGCGACACCGTTGGCGGCGTTCGGGTTGTAGTTGTGTCCGTACCCCGGAGGTGCGCTGAAGCCGGCCATGAGATCGAATACCGTCTGGACGAAGGTGACCCCGGGGAACCAGACCACATCATTCGGCACGTCATAACCCACCGGGTGGTTCATCCACTCGGGCTTCTTCCACAGGGCGTCGACCCGCGCCCACGTCACCGGGTCGGACGGATGCGTCACGTACACGATGTGAGACCCCGACCCGACGAGACCGGCGACAGGTTCCTGATCCGGCCAACCCATGATCATCACCTGATCGCCGGATCCGTATTCGGGACGCCATACCGGAGCGCCGGGATTCCGGGCATCGACGATCTGCTCCCAGACGGGATTGGCAAATGTCGGTCCCACCCAGAGCACGGCGTCGACAGACCCGAGTGCGTCATCCACGGACGACTGCGCGTCGCCGCCCACAAAGGCCTGTTCGGAACCGTACGAGCCGAGGCTCTCACCGAAAGCAACCAGCCGCGGACGAGAGTCCACCGGCAGTTGCGACCAACGGGCCGTCACCGCTCCGATGAGTGCCCGTCCGTTTGCCTTTGCCTTGTCGAGATCGACGAGGAACGAGATCCAGCTCGGCAGATACGAGTACTGGGTGGCAACGATCGCGGTGTCGCCGTTGTTCATGTATTCGAGGCCTGCAGCGAAGAGCGGGTCCACCCAACCGGTACCGGTGACGGTGCCGATGGCGAGTACCGAGCGACTGAACGCACCCGTGCGCTCGAGTTCCTCGACGGCGAGCGCGGCCTGCGCCTCAGGCGAGTCGGCCGACTGCAGCCCGACGTAGGCGCGTATCGGCTCCATGACCGTCGCTGTCGGACCGGCGAACTGCTGAAGCTCGTCGAGTGTGGGACCACCACCGGCAAACTTGCGACCTTGGTAGCCGAGGGACTTCCAGGCGACGAGGGAACCCGGGCCGCCGGAGCGAAGCGCCGTCGTCGGCTGTTCGATGCCCGGCGGCGTGGTGTCGTCGAAGGTGCCGTAGCTGGAGTTCGCCCAGTTCACGAACTGGTTGAACACCACATCGCGGCTCAGTGTGATTCCGATCGCGGCGACAAGGAGGACCGTGACCGCAATCGCAACAGGTCGGGGCACGATCTGCGACACCTGACGATCGGCACTGCGAACCCACCGGGCGATGCTTCGGCCGATGACGAAAAGGATGGCGCCGACAATGACCGTCCAGAAGACGACGGCGAGGATCGATCCCGCGGCCAGTGGTTCCATTCCGACAAGGCCCCGCTGGCCGTTCTGTCGGGCCATCCACCAGGGCAGCCCCAGGAAGATCCCGAAGAAGGTCGCGACACCAAGCAGGCGCGGTCCCCATCCGCGCGACATCTGCGGGACCGGACGCTTCAGGGCGACGAACACACACCGAGCCAGCCATGCGACCAGTGCGCCCACCGCCAGGCCCAACGCTGCGGAGATGCCGCTGATGGCACCTTGCGAGAACGAGTTGCGCGGCAGAAGCGTCGGATACAGCGACATCCACCAGAAGAGCAGGCCGAAGAACCACTGACCCGGTCGGAGCGGCGCCCTGAGGTCATCGCGCCAACGCCCGCCGACGGCCGCAGCAGATGTCACTCCGCCATCGCCGTTTCTTTGGCCCAGCGGTAATCCGCCTTGCCGGCAGGTGAACGTTTCACCGCATCCACGTAGGTGATCGCCTTCGGGATCTTGTATCCGGCGATCGTCTTTCGACAATGGACCGCAAGGTCCTCGAGGTCGGGGCGGGTGCCCTTACGAGGCTGGAGCACCACGACGACGCGTTCTCCCCAGCGCTCGTCGGGAACACCGACAACCAGAGCGTCATAGACCTCCGGGTGACTCTTGAGTGCCTCTTCGACCTCTTCCGGATAGACCTTCTCGCCACCGGTGTTGATGCACTGCGAACCGCGACCCAGAAGCGTCACGATTCCTTCAGCGTCAACCGTTGCGAAGTCGCCGGGGACCGACCAACGCTTGCCGGTCCCGTCGGTCGGGAACGTCTTGGCCGTCTTCTCCTCGTCCTTGTAATAACCGAGCGGGATGTGCCCGGTGCGGGCGAGGAGCCCGATCTGCTCGCTGCCGGGATCGATCGGATTCATGTCCTCGTCCAGCACCTGGATCTCGGAGGAAACATGGAAACGACGGGCTCCCCCTTCGGCGCTCATGCCACCCGCGCCGGTTTCCGAGGCGCCGTAGCTGTCCATCACCATGACGTGCGGGATCTTCTCCTTGAGTTGACCCTGCACAGCCGGCGAGAACACACCGCCGCCGGAACCGATCCGGAACAGACCTGAAAGGTCATACGTACGAGTGCCGTCGGCGAGCGCATCGGCGAGCGGTCGGCCCATCGCATCCCCGACGAGTGTGATGCCCATGACGCGCTCGCGCTCGGCGAGATCCCAGACCGCATGAGGATCGAGTCCGTGCTCGGTGTAGAGCACCACCCCCGCCCCGGCAAACAACATGTTGCACATTCCCCACTGCGCGGCACCGTGCATGAGCGGGGCGATGATGAGGCTCGGCAGGGCGAAGTCGGCAGGTAGCGACCGTTCGGTGATCTCCCCCGGCGACGAGATGGGTTCCGGCCCCAGACCACTCGAAAGCGCTGCGAAGAACACGTCCTCGTGGCGCCACATGACGCCCTTGGGCATGCCGGTGGTTCCGCCGGTATAGAGGAAATAGAGATCGTCGGAGGAGCGCTCGATGTCCATCGGACCGTTGTCCTGCGCGTCGACGAGAGCGCCGTAGGAAAGGGCATCGCCTGCGTCGAGATCGGTGCCGTCCTCCATCACGATCGTCGCCCGGAGTTTCGGAAGCTTCGGGCCCACCTCGGCCATGACATCGGCGAAGCCGCGCTCGAAGATCACGATCTCCGCGTCGGCGTTCTCGAGCACGTATTCGAGTTCGTGGGCGACATAGCGATAGTTGATGTTGATGGGCACGACGCGTGCCTTGAACGCACCGAAGAACAGTTCCGCCCACTCGACCCGGTTCCAGGAATAGATCGCAACCTTCGCTCCGGGTTCGACACCCTGCTCGATGAGCATGCGCGCAACCTGGTTCGTACGACGGTCGAATTCCGCGAACGTGTATCTGGTGTCGCCTCCGATGACCGCCATGCGATCGGGAACCGACGCGGCAACCTGTTCGAGCAGGTCACCGAGGTTGTAGGTGGGGGTGCGTGACGAAGACATGGACGGAGGAACTCCTGGATCAGATACGGGACGGGAACTGAACGGAACTGCTGGCCAATCAGCCGAGAACGAGATCGGCGGCCAGACGCAATGCTTCCGGCCCACGCGGGGCGATCATCAGGGAGGTGACCGGACTGCTGCGCCACACCTCGAGTCGCTCCTTGATACGGGCGGCCGGACCGACCAACGAGATCTCGTCGGCGAAGTCGTCGGGCACGGCGGCGATGGCTTCGTCGCGCTTGCCGGCGAAGAAGAGGTCCTGGATCTTGTAGGCCTCTTCCTCGAACCCCATGCGCGCCATGAGTTTGGTGTGGTAGTTCTGCCCCTTGGCGCCCATGCCTCCGATGTAGAAACCGAGGGTGGCCTTGACCGGCCAGAGTCCCGTGGCGACATCGTCGGTGACGTTGAAGGTCACGAGCGAACTGATCTCGAAGCCGGGCTTGGCGCTCGCCAACTGTTCGGCGTAGACCTCCTGGCGGAACGGCGAGTAGTAGAGCGGAAGCCAACCGTCGGCGATCTCCGCGGTCTGTGTCACGTTCTTCGGGCCCTCGGCACCGAGGAAGATCGGGATCTCCGAACGCAACGGGTGCGTCATGATCTTGAGCGGCTTGCCGAGACCGCTCGAACCTTCACCCGTATAGGGCATCGGGTAGAACTCGCCGTCGTTGGTGAGAGGGCCTTCGCGCAGCAACGCCTTGCGGATGATGTCCACGTACTCGCGCGTCCGGGCCAACGGCTTGTTCGAGGGACGGCCGTACCAGCCCTCGACGACCTGCGGGCCGGAAACTCCCAGCCCGAGGATCATGCGACCGTTCGACAGATGATCGAGCGTCATCGCCGCCATGGCGGTGGCCACCGGGGTGCGCGCCGAGAGTTGGGCGACGCCGGTGCCGAGTCGGATCTTTTCGGTGTGGGCGGCGATCCATGTGAGCGGGGTGAATGCGTCGGAGCCCCACGACTCGGCGGTCCAGACCGAATCGAAGCCGACCGCTTCCGCCTCGCGGGTCAGTTCCACCATGTTCTTCGGTGGCTGCGCCGGCCAATATCCCCAAACGAGTCCGAGTTTCATTTTGCTTACCTCTGGTGTCGTGGCGCCGCAGCGCAGGTCGTGAATCGGGAAGAAACGAAAGCGTGAAGTGGCGAAGGCTCAGTCGCCGAGATCCGGCACCCAGAGGGCACCGTTGATGTGGCTTCCGCCATCGGCGAAGAGCGTGTTGCCCGTGATGTACCGGGAATCTTCGCTGGCGAGGAAGAACGCGACCGGAGCGATCTCGGTCTCGGGATCACCGAGATGACCCATCGGGTTGGCACCTTCGGACTCGGCGGCAACTTGAGGATTCATCTCCTCGAACATGCGGAACGCAGCCGTTTTTGCTCCCGGGCAGATCACGTTCGCGGTGATTCCGAAGCCGGCCCATTCGCGCGCTGCCGTGCGGGTGAGCGACCGGAGTGCTTCCTTGGTCGAGTTGTAATGAACCGAACCCATGTGGGCATTGACACCGTTGAGCGAGCAGATGTTGACGACGCGGCCATAACCGGCGGCGCGCATGTGCGGGAACGATGCCTTCATCGCCCAGAACGGACCCATGACGTTCATGTGCCACGCATGTTCCATCGCCGAATCGGGCATCTTGTCGACACGCTGCAGACCGGCACGATCGCCGCCCCACGCGTTGTTGACGAGGATGTCGATGCCACCCCAGCGTTCGACAGCCTCGGCGATCATGGCCTCGTTGTCGTCCTGCTTCGTGACATCGGAACGGAGGAACAGTGCGTCGACACCGAAGTCGGCCACCAGTTCGGCAGCGACTGCGGCGCCGGTCTCTTCGTTGATCTCGGCCACGAGGACGCGGGCGCCTTCAGCGGCGTAGCGGCGAGCGATGCCCCGACCGATTCCGTCCCCACCACCGGTGATGACTGCAACACGATTCTCGAGACGCTTTTCGGAACTCATGATCTCCCCCAGTGAAACTGCCGATGATTGGATCCGGATGGAGGTTAGTGGACGAGGTCAGAGCCACTGCCCGGCATTGACGTCGATCGTCTGCCCGGTCACGGGGAGCGCCAGGTCGCTGGCCAGCCAGACGATCGTGCCGGCGACCTCGTCTTCGGTGGGGATCGAACCGAGCGCCGTGCTCGAGGCGAGATCGGCTTCGACCACCGAGAGATCCACCCCGCGTCGTTCGGCCTCCGCCGCCATCCACGACTCGACCGCAGCGCCCCGGATGTAGCCGGGAAGCACCGCGTTCACCCTGATCCCCGATGGCCCGAGTTCGACGGCGAGGCTGCGCGCCGCCTGGATCAGGGCCGCCTTCGAGATCGCATAGGGGCCCTGCCCGGCCCTGACATCGCGGACCGCCATCGTGCCGATCATGACGACCCGACCGCCACCCTGCTCCCGCATGGGTTCGATCGCCGATCTGGTCATCGTGAGCGATCCCCAGAGGTTGACATCCATCGCCTCATGCCATGCGTCCGCAGCGTCATCACCGGCAGTCATGCCGAACGTCTCGACAAAGGGATGATTGCTTCCGCCCCGATGGGCGTTGTTCACGACAATGTCGAGTCGACCGAGTTCGTCCACGGCCCGGGCCACGACGCGCTCGCATTCGCCCGCATCGGTGATGTCGGTTTCGCACCACACGACCCGTCGGCCGAGCGCAGCGATCTCCGCTCCCACCGATTCGAGATTCTCCAGACGACGAGCGGCCAGAGCGATATCCGCTCCGTGGCGGGCGAGCGCCAGTGCCGTGGCGCGGCCAAGGCCCGGACCCGCCCCCGAAACGAGAGCGACCCGGCCTGCAAGCAGACCGGGTGCGCTCGATACATCAGTCATGAAGGTCTTGTACTACTTGGTGATGCCGTAGTACTTGTCGAGCTTGTAGAGCTCGATAGCGTTTCCGCGGAAGAACTTCTGGATCTCGACATCGTTGAGACCGGCCTTGGCCGCCATGCGCTCGGCGATGTCCTTGGTGTGCGGGAAGGTCGAGTCGGCGTGGGGGTAATCGACCTCGAACGTGAGTCGATCGATGCCAATGACGTTGCGATTGGCCAGAGCCGTCTCGTCATCGAAGATGCAGTACCAGATGTTCTTCTTCATGTACGTCGACGGCGGCTGCGAGAGCTTCGAGCCGAATCCCGTCTCGTCGAGAAGGCGCTCTTCCCAGAGCTTGTCGGAACGCTCGAGGATGTACGGAAGCCAGCCGGCCTGACCTTCGCTGTAAGCGACGCGGAGATCGGGGAAGCGATCGAAGATGCCACCGAACACGAAGTCGAGGACCGAACCCATCGCGTTCTGGAACGTGAGCGTCGAGGAGATGATGAACGGCGCATCCGGGGCAGTCGACGGCATCTTCGACGAGGAACCGATGTGCATGTTGACGACGGTGTCGGTCTCGACGCACGCCTCGAACATCGGATCCCAGTAGCCGGAGTGAACCGACGGGAGACCGAGCGGCACGGGGTTCTCGCTGAAGGTGATGTTGTGGCTGCCCTTTGCGGCACAGCGACGGATCTCTGCAGCGGCCAGTTCGACGTCCCAAAGCGGAACCATCGTCATGGGGATGAGGCGGCCATGGGCAGCGCCTGCACACCATTCGTCGATCATCCAGTCGTTGTAGACCTGAACGCACAGGAGGGCGAGAACCTTGTCCTCGCGCTCGAGGAACGCCTGGCCGCAGAAGCGAGGGAGGATGTTCGGGAAACAGATCGACGCCTCGACGTGGTTCGCATCCATGTCGGCCAGGCGGGCGGTCTGGTCGTAGCAACCGGGGAGGATGTCGTCGAACGTGCACGGCTCGTTCTGCACGACGTCGGCGCCCACGGCGGCCGAGAGTCGGGTGAACGGGTAGACGAGATCGTCGTAGTACCAGACATCACAGTCGACGCCTTCGGTCTCGCTGACCTCGAACGAGAAGGTGCCACCGATGATGCCCATGTTGACCTTCTTGCGCTCGACGCGCGGGCCACGGTCGCGATATTCGACCGGCAGACGCGATGACCACAGATCGGGCGGTTCGACGACGTGATCGTCGACCGAGATGATGCGAGGGATCTCCATGGGGCTGTCCTCCTTGGCGTCATCCCCGGGCCTTCCCGGGAATCTGACGAACCGTCAGTTTGCCATGATTGGACCCCCGGTTGTCACGCTGGAGCGAACTCTCCCGGGGAAATGATGTTCACGCCCATGCTCACCGGGTCCTCCGAGAGGATCGCCCCGGCAAGAACCTGATCGCGGCTCTGGGCCACCGAACGCCGACCATCGGCCGATTCGACCACTGCGATCGTCACCATGGTCCCGTCCCGTTCGACGATGACCGTGGCACCTGCGATCGCCGCCGGTCCGACGAGATCCGGATCGACCGTCCTGCGGGCCGTTGCCGCCTCGGCCTGCGCCGAGACGTCGAGCGCGACGAAGGGACGCCGGGGAACTCCCGTCGACCAGACCGTCACCGCCGGCTTCGTGAGCAACCCGCTCACCGCCGAGGTCAGTCCCGTCGAATCGGGTCCGCGTTCGCGAAGCACCCGAACCATCGCCGCCGCGCCCTGCAATGCGTAATTGTTGAACGGTCCACCACCGAACGTCATTCCGCCGGTGACGGTCAGGGGTCGGCCGGTGTCGAGCCAGGAAGAGAGGCCCATCTCGCGGGCCTGGACCTGCACCGCCGCCGGGAAGCAGCTGTAGAGATCGACAGCATCGAGTTCGCCCCGGTCGATTCCCGATGCGTCGAACACCGCGTCACCGCAGACTTCGGATGCCGGCCAGCGATCGATGTCGGCGCGCTCCGGCATGGGAAGCACGAAGTTCGACTCGACCATGGCCAGCGGGAAGACCCACCGGTCCTCGGGGATGCCCAGACGTCGTGCCGTCGCCACCGTCGTCACGAC
>WLFD01000095.1 GCA_009703925.1 Actinomycetota bacterium
GATCGTGAGGGTGTCGTTGTTGTTGATCGTCTCCATTGAGCCGGTCGCAGTGCAGTCGGCAGTCACGTTTGTATTCGCTGCGCCAGCGGTTGAGCTCGAGGCAACCGTGGTAATGGCAACGGTTGCGAAAAGAAGTGAAGCGGCCGCGGCGATGCGACCAAAAGTACGGAACATGAAAGTCTCCCTAGGAAGGCACTGATGTGCCGAGGATTTTGAAGCCGGATTCTCCGCCCGACTGGGTACAACTGTTACATGTTCGACCGACATGAACAAAACCGAGCCGACCAAAACCACTCGAGCCTTCGCGACAGGGCCCGGGCATTTCGCCCGGGCCCTGATCGCATGGTGAACCGATCGACTTGCTGTGCTTGCCCTTACTCGGTGGTGCCGGCCTCGGCGAGTTCCATGGGCGGGGGCTCGAAACCCTCGGTCGCCCGGAACACGATGACCCGCTCGTCGGTCTCGGGATCGATATCGACGTCGACCACGATGTTCTGGCCGGCGCGGAACTCTTTCCAGAGCAACCGCTCGGAGAGCGGATCCTCGACCATGCGCTGGATGGCACGACGCAACGGACGTGCACCCAGCGTCGGGTCGTAGCCCTTGTCGGCCAGCAGAAGCTTGGCTTCCTGGGTGAGTTCGAGGCCGATGCCCTGGCTCTCGAGCTGCTTGGTGACCCGCTTGATGAGGAGATCGACGATCGTGGTGACCTCGGGCTTGGAGAGCTCGTGGAACACGATGGTGTCGTCGATGCGGTTGAGGAACTCGGGGCGGAAATGCGCCTTGAGGGCCTCGTTGACCTTCTCCTTCATGCGCTCGTAGCTGACGGCTTCGTCGGCCTTGCCGAAGCCGATGTTGGCTTTGCGCAGGTCGGACGAGCCGAGGTTCGAGGTCATGATGAGCACGGTGTTGCGGAAATCGACCGATCGGCCCTGCGAGTCGGTGAGACGTCCCTCTTCCAGAATCTGGAGGAGCGTGTTGAACACGTCGGGATGGGCCTTCTCGATCTCGTCGAACAGCACGACCGAGAACGGCTTGCGCCGAACTGCTTCGGTGAGCTGGCCGCCTTCTTCGTAGCCGACGTATCCGGGAGGCGAACCGACGAGACGGCTCACCGTGTGCTTCTCCATGTACTCGCTCATGTCGAGCTGGATGAGTGCTTCTTCGTCACCGAAGAGGAACTCGGAGAGCGTCTTGGCGAGTTCG
This sequence comes from Actinomycetota bacterium, assembly GCA_009703925.1. Classification (GTDB taxonomy): domain Bacteria; phylum Actinomycetota; class Acidimicrobiia; order Acidimicrobiales; family Acidimicrobilacustridaceae; genus Acidimicrobilacustris. The sequence goes on from WLFD01000095.1 coordinate 1,207, forward strand.
GTCTTTCCGACGCCGGACGGGCCGAGGAAGATGAACGAACCCGACGGACGCTTCGGGTCCTTGAGTCCGGCCCGGGTGCGACGGATGGCCTGGCTGACCGCCTTGATGGCGTTCTCCTGGCCGATGACCCGCTTGTGCAGTTCATCTTCCATGCGCAGGAGACGGGCGGTCTCCTCTTCCGTGAGCTTGTAGACGGGAATGCCGGTCCAGAGGGAGAGAACTTCGGCGATGGCTTCCTCGTCGACCTCGTCGAAGAGGTCGATGCCGGAATCCTTCATTTCCTTCTCTTTGGTTTCCTTCTGGGCGAGGAGTTCCTTCTCGCGATCGCGGAGTCGACCGGCCTCTTCGAACTGCTGGCCTTCGACTGCGTCCTTCTTCTCCTGCACAACCTTGGAGATCTCGTCTTCGAGTTCCTTGAAGTCGGGCGGTGTCGCCATGCGCTTGATGCGCAGACGCGATCCGGCTTCATCGATGAGATCGATGGCCTTGTCGGGAAGATGACGATCGGCGATGTATCGATCGGCGAGATTGGCCGCGGCCACCAGCGCCTGATCGGTGATGGTCACACGGTGATGGGCTTCGTAGCGATCGCGCAGACCCTTGAGGATCTCGATGGTGTGGGCAACCGAGGGCTCTTCGACCTTGATCGGCTGGAAACGACGCTCGAGGGCGGCGTCCTTCTCGAGATGCTTGCGGTACTCGTCGAGCGTCGTGGCACCGATGGTCTGGAGCTCGCCGCGGGCCAGCATCGGCTTGAGGATGCTGGCGGCATCGATCGCACCTTCGGCGGCACCGGCACCGACGAGCGTGTGGATCTCGTCGATGAACAGGATGATGTCGCCGCGGGTCTTGATCTCCTTGAGCACCTTCTTGAGGCGTTCCTCGAAGTCACCGCGGTAGCGCGAACCGGCGACGAGTGCGCCGAGATCGAGCGTGTAGAGCTGCTTGCCGAGGAGTGTCTCGGGGACCTCGTCGGCGGCGATGGCCTGGGCCAGGCCTTCGACGATGGCGGTCTTGCCGACACCGGGCTCGCCGATGAGCACCGGATTGTTCTTGGTGCGACGGCTGAGCACCTGCATGACGCGTTCGGTCTCGCGGGCCCGACCGATGACCGGATCGAGCTTCTTCTCGCGGGCGAGCTGGGTGAGGTTGCGACCGAACTGGTCGAGCACGGCGGAACCCGAAGGGGTCTGCTCGCCGGAACCGCCGGCGGTGGCGCCGGCCTTCTCGCCCTGCGGCCCCGGGCCGGAATAGCCCGAAAGCAACTGGATGACCTGCTGGCGCACGCGGGACAGGTCGGCGCCGAGCTTGACGAGAACCTGGGCGGCAACGCCTTCGCCCTCGCGGATCAGACCGAGGAGGATGTGCTCGGTACCGATGTAGTTGTGACCGAGCTGCAAGGCCTCGCGCAGTGAAAGCTCGAGGACCTTCTTGGCGCGCGGCGTGAAGGGGATGTGTCCGCTCGGCGAGGATCCGCCTTGGCCGATGATTTCCTCGACCTGCGACCGCACGGCCTCGAGCGAGATGCCGAGTGACTCGAGCGCCTTCGCGGCGACACCTTCGCCCTCGTGAATCAGACCGAGGAGGATGTGCTCGGTACCGATGTAGTTGTGGTTGAGGAGGCGTGCCTCTTCCTGCGCAAGCACCACAACCCTGCGGGCCCTGTCTGTAAACCGTTCGAACACTTTGCTACCTGCTTCCCATGACGGGGGATTCGTGTTCCGAGTGTACCCAGCGACCCCGACATCGCCTCCTCGGGCGGGTGGCGACCGTTCGCGGGATCGTCGGACCCGGAGTTCGGGTCCCCGGTTACGGGTTTCCGGCCGCCGCCGCCTACATTTGGCCCGTGGCCGCAGTGTCCCCCCTCCTCCAGTTGCCCGTCCTTCAGGCCGATCTTGTCCGCGTCGAAGACGCCCTCAAGTCCTCGGTCGTCACCGACGATCCATTCCTGACCGAAGTCGCCAGCCATCTGATCCTCGCGGGCGGCAAGCGGGTTCGGCCCGCCTTCTGCGTCACGGCGGCGGCCACCGCCTCGGCCGAGATGGGTGCCAGCTCCGCCGATGTGGTTCTCGGAGCCGTTTCCGTCGAACTCGTCCATCTCGGATCGCTCTATCACGACGACGTGATGGATGACGCGACGACCCGTCGCACCGTCGAGAGCGTCAATGCCCGCTGGGGCAATCTCAAGGCGATCCTCGCCGGCGACTATCTCCTCGCCAAGGCTTCCGAGATCGCCGCTTCCCTGGGCACCGAAGTGGCCGGCCTGCTCGCCGCCACCATCGGCAAGCTCTGCGAGGGCCAGATCCTCGAACTCCAGCACGCCTTCAGCCTCGAACGCTCCGAAGCCGCCTATCTCTCGTCGATCGACGGCAAGACCGCATCGCTCCTCGGAACCTCGTGCCGGGTCGGCGCCATTGTCGCCGGACTCCCCCGCCCCCAGATCGATGCGCTCACCACGTTCGGCCGCAGCTTCGGCATGGCCTTCCAGATCGTCGACGACCTTCTCGATGTCACCTCGACCGACGAGGAACTCGGCAAGCCCGCCGGTCACGATCTCGTCGAAGGCACCTACACGCTTCCCGTCATCCGCACGCTTGCCGCCGGTGGCCCGCAGGCGTCCGAGTTGCGCGACCTTCTCGTGAAGCTCGCCCCCACCGACGGTTCGATCGAACCTGTCGACGATCCCGAATCGCTCGAAGCGGCACGTCTCCTTCTGCGCTCGTCGCCCGCCGTGCAGTCGTCACTCGAAACAGCTCGGGCATTCGTCGAAGAGGGCCAACGCGCTCTCGCTCCCTATGCGGGCACCGAAGCCACAACGGCACTCGAGGCGGCTGCCGAACACCTTCTCGGCACCGTCCGCTCCGCCGCCTGATCCTCGCGTCAGCGCAGAGCCGCTGGCGGAACCTCGAAGTTCAGAGGTTCTTCTCGTAGACCAGGCGTAGGCCGTGGAGCGTGAGCCACGGTTCGGTGTGCTGGATGCGCTTCGAGAATGGCGTGATCATCTCGGCGAGGCCACCGGTGGAGACGATCGTGCACGGGCCGAGTTCCTCCTCGATGCGATCGCACAGACCGTCGACCTGTGCCGCGAAGCCATAGACCGCGCCGGACTGGATCGATTCGACGGTCGACTTTCCCAACACGTTGCGCGGCGGACGGAGTTCGACGGCGCGCAGGGCCGCGGCCCGACCGATGAGCGCGTCCATCGACACCTCGATGCCGGGAGCGATCGCGCCACCGAGGTAGACGCCATCGGAGGAAACGGCATCGCAGGTGGTGGCGGTCCCGAAGTCGGCGACGATGGTTGGCCCGCCGTAGAGGTCGAATGCGGCGATGGCATTCGCGATGCGATCGGCACCGACTTCCTTCGGATTGTCGTATTCGATGCGGATGCCGGTTCGTACTCCGGGCTCGATCACGATCGGTTCGAAGTCGAAATGCCGTTCAGCGACATCGCGCAACGTTGCCGTGACTCGGGGAACACCGGACGACACCACGATGCCGACGATCTCGCTGAAACTTGTCCGACGAAGCGCGAGGAAACCCTGCAACAGAACGGCGAGTTCGTCCGAGGTTCGATCGGTTGCGGTCGAGATCCGCCAATGGTCGAGCAGATTCTCCTCGGGTCGGCAGCCCGCCGCCGTCTTGCCCGTCACCTGGTACAGACCGATGACCGTTTGTGTGTTTCCAACGTCTACGGCGAGAAGCACTGTTTCTCCTGGAGGCCGTCAGGCCGGTTCGATGTCGAGGCCGATGTCGAGCACCGGCGCAGAGTTCGTGAGTCCGCCGATCGAGATGCAGTCGACGCCGGCCGCCGAATAGGCCGCAACCGTCTCCAACGTGATTCCGCCGGACGCTTCGAGGAGCGGACGCCGAGGCGACTCCGCCGCGATCGCCACGCATGCGCGGATCTCGTCGGGGGTCATGTTGTCGAGCAACAACGCATCGGCGTTTGCGGCAAGCGCTTCGTGCACCTGGTCGAGTCGATCGCATTCGACGTGCACGGTGCGCGCCGGCCACATCGTTCGGGCCCGCTCAACGGCATCGGCGATTCCGAAGAGTGCGATGTGGTTGTCCTTCAGCAGTATCCAGTCCGAAAGATTGCCGCGGTGATTCGCACCGCCGCCGGCGCGCACTGCCGCCTTCTCGAGCGAGCGAAGGCCGGGAGTCGTCTTGCGCGTGTCCCAGATCCGGGCTGCTCCACCCTTGGCCGCTTCGTCGACGAAGGTGCGGGTGCGGGTCGCTATGCCGGAAAGATGGCCGAGGAAGTTCAGCGCCGTCCGTTCCGCGGTGAGGATGGACGCCAGATTCCCGGCGGCCGTCGCGATGATTGTCCCGGGGACGACCGGATCGCCGTCGTCCACGAACCAGACGAGTTCGATGGAAGCGTCGATCTGTCGGAAGGCCTCGGTGGCGCAGGCACGACCGGCGACAACACCGGGGCCACGCGCCACGAACGATGCGGTGGCCACAAGATCGTCGGGGAGCAGGGCCGACGTGAGATCACCGAGCGGCAGGAGATCCTCGGCGATCGCGCGCGTCACGGCCTCGAGCACAGCGGTCTGGGGTGGATACACGGCGTGGTTCACTCCGCAAGCCTGCCCTGTGGCGCGACCTCCGGTCGAACTCTTCAGCGCAACACCAGACGGCAGACGAAATCCGGGTCGGTTCCGGGGTGATCGTCGCGGGTGTGGGCCCCACGGGATTCGGTCCGCGCACTCGCCGCGGCCAGCAATGCCGATCCCACTGCAACCAGATTCGCGAGTTCCCACGCCGCCGGTCCTGTGCCGGCGGCCGCCACCGAACCCGCCCGCTGGACCACCTCGGCGGTCGCGGCCAGAGATGCCTCGTTGCGCAGAACTCCGGCGCCGATCGTCATGGCCCTCTGGAGTGCGTCGCGTGCCGCCGCTATGTCCGACAGTGTCGACTCGTCGGTGTCGAAGGTCAGTTCCGCCGGACGAGCCCAGCCTTCGACCGGGCAGCCCCCGATGATGCCTGTCTGTTCGGTTCCGGTCGCCGAGCGCATGGCGCCGGTCGGCGATGCCGTTTCCGTTCCGCGCTCGACATCCTCGACAACGCGCGCACCGAACACCATGCCCTCGAGCAACGAGTTCGAAGCCAAACGGTTCGCTCCGTGCACACCGGAACAGGCCGCTTCACCCGCGGCCCACAGGCCCGGGATCGTCGAAGCGCCGTCGAGATCGGTGACGATTCCACCGCAGAGGTAATGCGCGGCCGGAGCGATCGGCAACCAGTCGATGCTCGGATCGAGCCCGGCCTCGGCCAGCGCCACCGCGATGTTCGGAAAGCGCTGCGGGAATTCGGCGAGACCGGTTGCATCGAGCCAGCAGTGATCGACATCGAGTTCGAGCATGCGACGGGTCATCGCCCGACTGACCTGATCGCGGGGAAGAAGCTCGTCGACGAAGCGTTCGCCCGTGGTGTCGCGCAACAACGCGCCGTGGCCGCGCAACGCTTCCGACAGGAGCGGTTGCGGCATTCGCGGCGAGTGGAGCGCGGTCGGATGGAACTGGACGAATTCGATGTCCGCCACTGCCGCTCCAGCGCGCAAGGCCATTGCGATTCCGTCGCCGGTGGACTCGAGCGGATTGGTGGTCACCGCGAACAACTGGCCGGCGCCACCGGACGCCAACAGGACGTGACGGGCACGGACCTCGTTGATCACGCCGTCGTCGGTTGCGGCCCGCACCCCGACGCACACACCGTCCTCCATCAGAAGATCCAGGGCGAATGCGTGTTCGTGGATGACCACGGCGGCACGGCGCACCGCGGCCACCAGGGCCCGCTCGATCTCGGCACCGGTCGCAGAACCGCCAGCATGAACGACTCGGGCCAATGAATGGCCTCCCTCGCGGGCGAGTTCGAAGCGCCCCTGCTCGTCGCGGTCGAAGGCGGCACCCAGGGCGATGAGATCCTGCACGCGCCCGGGACCTTCCTCGACGAGGACGCGAACCGCATCGACATCACAGAGGCCGTCACCGGCGGCAAGGGTGTCGGCCAGATGGAGATCGGTCGAATCCGGATCGCCCCCCAATACCGCGGCGACACCGCCCTGCGCCCAGCGGGTCGTGGCCTGTTCGAGCGCGCCCTTCGTGAGGACTCCCACCCGCAACCCGTGGCCATCGGCGGCCCGGACCGCGGCGGAGAGACCGGCGACACCGGAGCCCACAACCAGAAGATCGAGTTCAGCGGGCTTGATCACAGTTCGACAGTCTTGCGCGCCCGGGCCGACCGTGTTGCACCCTGCGGTCGATGGCCGAGAACCTCAGGATCGAACCCCGACCTCGTGTGCCGTGATCGATGCCGCTTCCAGTTCGTCGACCAACTCGTTTGCTGCGTCGACATGCACGACGATCGGCACGTAGGCATCGAGTTCGGCGTCCTCGTAATCGGCATAGGAGATGATGATGATCCGGTCACCCGGCTGGACCAATCGGGCCGCCGCGCCGTTCAGGCAGATCTCGCCCGGGCCACCGGGGATCGTGTACGTCTCGAAGCGCGCCCCGTTGTCGACATCGACAACATGGACCTGTTCCCATTCCCGGATGTCGGCCAGTTCGAGCAAGCGGGTGTCGATCGTGATCGAGCCCACGTAGTGGAGATTGGCGTCCGTGACCCTGGCGCGGTGGATCTTGGACTTCATCATTCTGCGGTTCATGGGACTCCCTGATGTTTGGTGCCACTCGGGTCACCGTACGGACACAACCGATCCGGCTCCTCAGGGAACCGGGACCTCGAGGTTATCCAGAAGGCGGGTCGAGCCGAAAAGGGCAGTCGCAAGCAGACGCACGGTCGAACCCGGGACGAGAACTGTCGGCGTTTCGAGAGTCGCAGGATCGACGACCTCGGCATACCCCGGTGACGCAAGGGGTTCCGCTTCGATGACCGAAGCAACGTGTCGCGCAACGATGCCGGGATCGGTTTCTCCGGCCGAGATCATCGCGGCGCCGGCGCGCAGGGCCCGATGGAGGACTGTGGCGGCTTCGCGATCCGCGCGATCCAGGTACGCGTTTCGACTCGACATCGCGAGACCGTCGGTCTCGCGGATGATCGGACAGGGAACCACCGTCACCGGCTGGTCGAGGTCGAATGCCATCCGCGTGACCACGGCGAGCTGCTGGAAATCCTTCTCGCCGAAATACGCGCGGCACGTGCCGGCGATGTTGAACAACTTCGCGACCACCGTCGTCACGCCGTCGAAGTGGGTGGGCCGCGCCGCACCCTCCATCGGGGCGGTCAGGCCGTCGACATGAACCGTCGTGGCAACGGGCACCGGGTACATCTCGGCGTTGCTCGGCGTGAAGACGACGTCGGCACCCGCAGCTTCGGCAAGTTCGAGATCACGTTCGAGCGGCCGCGGATAGGCGGAGAGGTCCTCGCCGGCTGCGAACTGGAGCGGATTGACGAAGATCGTGAGGGCGACGACATCACATTCGGCGGCAGCCGACCGCAGAAGCGAAAGGTGTCCGTCATGAAGGGCGCCCATCGTGGGAACGAGGCCGACGGTTCGCCCGAGCGCGCGCACGTTGTCGAGAAATCCGCGGAATTCGGCTTTCGTCGAACAGACCTGCATCGATGCCTCGCTAGTCGTTGTCGGGGAGGACATCGTTGCCGCGTTCGGCCCCGTCAACCAATCGACGGGCCGCCCGCAAGAGCGCGTCGTATGCCTCCAGCTCGTCGTCGGGAAGAGCAGCCCTGTGACGTTCGATCGTCGCCCAGTCGCCACGGGCGGCCGGGCCCGTCAATGCCTTCGTCGGTCCGAGTCGGGCGACGTTCTCGATGGTCGATCGGGCGAGCTCGAGGAACGCGTCGAAGGGGATTCCTGCGCTCGACGCCACCCGTTCGACCTGGCCGAGAAGTGCGACGAGATGATTCGAGGCGATGACGGCGGCGGCGTGATACTCAGCCCGCCGATCGTCGGCGACGACGAACGAACGGCCACCGAGAGCGGCCACGAGTTCATCGACGAGCCCGAGTGCTTCACTGCCGTCCGCGGCTACGGCGAACCACGCATCCGATCGGAGCCGTAGCGAACCGGTCTCCCGATCCGGAAGGGCGACGAGCGGATGGATGGCGGCGCGCCTCGGATGATCGCCCAACACGTCGAGCCCCAGAGATCCGGCCATGTGGGTAACGACGGTCGTCGGCACGGGTTCTATCTGCGACGCCACTTCGGCGATCGCCGCATCCGGCGTTGCGATGATCACGAGATCCACGCCGAACGCGGCACGGGAGACATCGTCACCCCGTCGGATCGGTTCTTGCACGTTCCATCCAGCGAGCGACAGCGCGTCGCCGAGCGAACCACCGGCCCGGCCCGGACCGATCACCCGGATCGCCCGTGGGGAATCCATTGTCAACCCGGTTGGGCGTCGAATGATCCGACGAGATCGACGTGGCCCTCGGCTCGTTCCTTCCAGTCCGAACCGGCGATCTCCGGAGCAAGATCGAAGAGCGGCGCCATCACGAATCGACGGGCCCGCATCCGCGGATGGGGAACCTCGAGATCGGGTTCA
>WLFD01000096.1 GCA_009703925.1 Actinomycetota bacterium
CACAGGCGTGCCACCGGCCGCTGCCACCTCATCGGCGACATCCACCGCGTTCTCCGGACGACGTACACCTATTCCGACGATTGCTCCGGCCTCGGCCATCGCGACAGCGACACCTCGACCCACACCCGCAGCGGCACCCGTCACCAGAACGACCCGACCATCGAGAAGCCCGGTCATGGCAACATCACCGTTCCACGGTCCGCGACGAGCAGGGCGCCGGTCACTGCTCCCGCCGCTTCCGTGGAGAGCATCCCGATCAGACCGACGACATCACCGACCGCCGAACCGGCGGGAAGGGCCGCGGCTCCGAGCGTGGAGACCGCGGGCAGGATCCGATCGCCGACCGGTTCGTCACCGAGGATGAACGCGGAGAGTTCCACCTCGATGGTGTTGACCGTGATGGAACGAGCTCCCCACCGGCGTGCAACGGCCTTGGCCATCACGCGGATTCCCTCGACTGCCGAACAGAGCGGAACAAGACCGGCGACACCGACTGCTCCGACGGTGGGGAGCACAAGGATCACTCGACCGCCATCGACGATGTTGCGGTGCACTTCCTGAAGCGTGACGAACGCGGCACGCAGCGAGCGTTCACCAGTCGCATCCCACGCCGGTTCGTCCATCTCGATGATCGGAGCAGGGACGAAAGCGGATTCATCGATGTAACAGAACACCACCCGACCGATCGTTCCCCGGGCGGCGATATCGGCGAAGGACGCTGCAACCGCAGCAGGATCGGAGAAATCGATCTCGTCACCGAGACCCACGACAACATCGACGGACCCCGCATTGCGGAGTCCGTCGAAGATCGCCCGGCCGATGCCCCGATCGGCACCGATCACAACCGTCATGTTTTCGTCAACCATCGTCTGCTCCTGTCGGCGCAGACGCTATCGCTCCGACGGCTCCGATGGATCAGCCGGTGAAGGAGGGTGTCACCGGAGTCGAAGCTGCAGTCGTGTCGACCGGAACCGCTGGAGCCACGTAAGCCGCCACCGTACGAACAAGGCCGCCGGACAACTCACTGCGCTGCGTGCCCGGAGGAACCGAACCCACGTAATTCGCATTCGGGTACCAGTGCGAGTTGTTTCCGCTGGCATAGGTCTGATCCACGATGAACCCTTCGGCTGCTGCCGTCTCACCGCTGTAGGTGGTCTGCGTCAGCGGCTTCGGGGTGGTGATACCGAACGAGAAGAAGGCGGCGCAATCGGCTTCGAGCGCTCCCTGGGCGAGCGCCGGACCCCAGAATCGCACGATGTCATGACCTTCACTGCGGAGGATCTCGCAGTTCCAGCCGGCCGCAACTGCGCCGGGCTGATTCGTGTTGTTCGTGGTCACGTCATTGACCTGCAGGTTTGCCGAACCACATGTCGGATTCGTCCATCCTGTCGGCACGTTCACCTGAACTTCGACGTTGCTCCAGATCGTCGGATCCCAGGTCGGATCCGCTTCGGCCTTGGCCCGAACGACCATGTTCACTGTGGTGTTCGCGGCATACGGAGCGGTATGTGCCGCAGTCGTGACCGCAGCATCGCCGATACCGCCGGCGGGGTTGGGGAGGTATCCGTTAGCGCTGTACGAGGAGAAACCCGCATGTGCCGACGCGGGTATCGCCATCGCGGCGAGCAGTCCGATGGTGACTACCGAAGCGGCCGCCATGCGTCGCAACGACTTTCGTGGAACGGAATGAACCATCTCGGACATCTGGATTCCTTTGCTTGTCGGAAGTGTCTTGCTCGAATCCTCGAACGCTTCCTGTGGTCTCTCCCGGTGCACGAAAGTTCCCGAAAATTTTCGGGAACCAGATCGTCCCGAGCGCGGACCAGAGCGGGGTGAAGACAACTCGGTTCATCTGCCTCGCCCTGATCGCATGGGTCGGATTCGGCGGCATCGCCGGCGTAGCTTCGGCCCACGCCGAATTCGGTCAGGGTGCTGTTCCCGTGGGGATCGAATCCGCAGTCACACTCACCGTCCCCCACGAATACGGCGACGACTTCTTCAACATCCGCGTTCGGGTCCAGATTCCGGCCGGCTGGCAGGCTGTCGGCTGCAACGGCGGTTCGGTCTGGTCGTGCACAACGGGACCGGTCGTCACCTTCACGAACAATGTCGGAGCGGCGAGTGGCCAGGACGAGGAGTTCACCCTCCGCCTTCTCGGACCGACGACGGTCACCGGTCCCGCGTATTTTCCGATCGTCCAGACATACAACGCGACGCTTCCCGGCAATGGGCACGGCGACGCGAGCGGAGCCGAGGTCCTCTGGACACAGTCCGCGTTCCTGTCGACTTTTGCGCCCGCCCAGTCACCCCCGACAACCGCGACCGGATCCAGCCAGTCGGCGGCATCGCCGTTGATACCGCCATCTCCGGACTCGCCCGGATCTGCACCGGTTTCCGCTCAACCTCCTGCAGCGGGTGACCCCGTCCCGACCGACGACACCACCGCATCCGGAGGCGCTCTCGGTGTCGGTGATGTCGGCACCAGCATCACCAGCGAGGGCGCTACGACACTGTCCTCCCGGACGGAGTCGGTAGACGAATCCACCCGATCGAACGCTCCATTGCTGGTCGCCGTTTTCGTCGTCATCGCCATCGTCATCGCCATCGCCCTCGGAATTCGGCGGTCACGCATGCGCCGATAGGGTTGCCCGATGGACCGGGGAATCCAGCGGCGCACGCTGCTCGCAACGATGCTCGGCGTCTTCGTCGCCGCCTGGCCGTCCGTCATCCTCGTCGCATCGCTTCCCGAGATCACCCAGGATCTCGGCGCCAGCACCTCGACGATCGCATGGGTGATCGCGCTCCCCATGCTCGTCAGCTCGGTGATGCTCCCCACGTTCGGTCGACTCGGCGATCTCGAGGGACAACGACGCGTCTTCCTCATCGGCCTCGGGGTCTGCGGCCTCGGCGCGATCCTCACCGCATTCGCATGGAACGCCGGTTCGCTCATCGCACTTCGGACGCTCAGCCAGGCAAGCGGCATGGCGACCACTCCGACCGCCATCGCCCTGCTCATGGACAAGTTCCCCCTCGCGGAGCGGCCGCGCGCGCTCGGGATCTGGGCCTTCGTCACCGCCGGTTCACCGGCGCTCGGCCTGATATTCGGAGGCCCGATCGTCGCCACCGTCGGCTGGCGCGGCGTCTTCATCCTCCAGGGCGTGATCGCACTCGCCTTCTTCCCTGTCTGCCAGCGATGGCTCACCGAAACGCCGAAACAGAAGCGCGTCGGCTTCGACATTCCCGGCGGCATCGCGTTGATGATTGCCAGCGGATCCATTCTTTTCTTCTTCGATCGCGGCAGTGCCTGGGGCTGGAGTTCTCCGGCGACCTACATCGCCCTCGCCGTTTTCCCCGTCGCGGCCATGGCCTTCATCCGGATCGAGAAACGCGCCAAGTCACCCCTGCTTCCGACCGGTCTGCTGCGCAACCGCGCCTACGCCGCTCCCGTAACGGCCGAGTTCCTGTGCCAGATATCGAGCAACGCCGTTTTCTTCGGCGCTCCCCTGCTGCTGCATGACCGGTTCGACCAATCGATCACCCAGACCGCTCTCACGATGCTTCCCCTGCCGCTCGGCATGTGCGTCGGCGCCCTGGCCGGCGGACGCGTAGCGGCTCGGCTCGGCGAACGCACCGGCGGGCTCATCGGGTCGATCTCGATGGCGTCTTCGATGGTCCTGTTCCTCGTCGGATTCCATTCGCGCACGCTCTTCGTCATCGTCGCCGCGCTCATCGTGCAGGGGATCGCCAACGGCTTCGTCAGGCCGGCGATGGCCTCTGCCGGTGGTTCGGCCCTTGCCCCCGAGTTCTTCGGCGTCGGCATGGCGACAATGCGGATGATCGCCCTCCTCGGTTCGACGGCGGGCATCAGCCTCGAGGTCACCATGTGGAACATCGGAGGATTCTCCGCCGTCTTCACCATGACGCTGATCGCGGCATTGCTCGCCACCGTTGCGATGACATTCGTCATGCCCCGGTCGCGCCTGAACTCGCTGACTCCGGACGAACGACGACAAGAAGAGCACGAACGCCTCGAGGAGATGGAAACCGACACCGCCCTCACCACTCTCCCGGCTTTTGAAGGGTGAGTACGAAAGCGATGGGTCCCTCGCCGACTGGCCTGCTTCTCCTGAGCACATGGCTCCCCGACGAGTTGCATGACGCCTTCTCCGGCTGGTGCGACGATCACCATCGCGAACTTCTCACCGTGCCCGGGTTCATGCGGGCCCGACGTCTCGCGTTCGTCGAAGGCTCCGCCGCCGGCGACGACGCCCAGTTCCTGACCATGTACGAAACCGCCGATCTGGCTGTGCTCTCCAGCGACCCCTATGTCGAACACGGGCGAAACTCGGGCGGCCTTCCCGAATTCCTCCGAGGCAAACTGCGCATGGCCCGGCTGGATTGCGAGCTGGAATCCGCCACGCCGGTCGACTGGTGGTCGGGAACGGCCTTTTCGGAAATTCTCATGATCACCCGTCCCGAAGGCGCCCCTTTCCCGGGTTCAGGGGCGGCGGCGACGGACGCTCTCCCGATCACGGTTCGCTCCTACCGGGCGAGTCAAGGGCCGCGTGTCCGCCTTGCCGAGTCGCTGGGAGACGCTCCCGCCCATGACGCAATCACAGCGTCGGAGCACTGGTCGCGTTGGCGATGCGTGTTCGAGGAATCAGCCCCCGCGGGCGCCTTCTAGGATTCTCCAATCGAAATCCTTGTCGTCTGCTCCGGAAACACCTGTCGCTCACCGATGGCGATGGGTCTGCTCGCGCATCATCTCGCCGAACGCGGAATGCAGGCGCGGGTGCATTCGGTCGGGACCCTCGGCTGGGGCGGCCCGGCGACCAACCACGCGGTCGAAACCCTCGCTGCCCGCGGGCTCGATCTTTCCGAACACATGAGCCGGAGAATGTCCGGCGACGATGTCGGCGAGGCCGATCTCATCATCGGGATGACCCGCGATCACGTCAATGGCGTCATCATCCACGATCGTGCCGCGCTCGCCCGGACATTTGTCATGGGTGAGATCGTTCGCCTCGGTCGCAAGATCGGGCCCCGACGAGATGAGCAGACGGTACGCAGTTGGGCATCCGAGGCCGCAGCCCTCCGCCAACCCAACCGACCCGCCGGCCTTGCCTCCGACGACATTGCCGACCCTGTCGGTGAGGGCCTCGACGTCTATCGCGCCACGGCCGACAAACTCGACCTTCTGTGCGCCGAGGTCGCGGCCCTGCTTCTCCCCAACGGTAGTGCGGGCGAGGTCGTCGACATCGATCCGATCAGTCAGGCCTGATTCCGCCATCTCAGGTCGGCGCTCTGCCATAAGGTGCGGGCATGGGCAAACTCTCGAACAGCATCAGCCTCGCCAAGGAAAGCTTCGGTGTCCTCAAGCAGGACAAGGAACTGGCGGCGATTCCTCTCGTATCGGCAATCACCTGCGGTGTCGTGGCACTCGCCGTCGGCGGGGGCATGCTCCTGACGGTCGACCAGATATCCGATCCCGTTCCCGGTCAGGACGATTTCGCCGCCACGCCCGCCACCTGGGTTGTCGGCATCGTCGGCCTGTTCATTCTCGGGATGATCGCCCAGTTCTTCGCGGCCACGCTTGTCGCCGGCGCCAACGAGCGCCTCGAGGGTGGAAACCCCACGCTCAGGAGCGCCGTCTCCAAAGCATCGACCCGCGTCGCTCCCGTTCTCGGCTGGGCTGCCATCAACTCCACTGTCGGCGTCGTCCTCAATGCGATCCGCGACAAGGCCGGATTCATCGGCGACATCGTTGTCGGAATGATCGGTGCAGCCTGGGGAGTCGTCACCTGGCTCGTACTTCCGATCATCATCGTCGAAGGCATCGGACCGATCGCGGCCGTCAAGCGTTCCGCCATCCTCCTCAAGTCGACGTGGGGCGAGAACCTCTTCGCCCAGATGGGTCTCGGCCTCGTCGGATTCCTGATCATGCTTCCGGGAATCCTCGTGTTCGGTGCCGTGTCGTTCGCTATTCCGCTGGCTGGTATCCCGCTGCTGATCATCTGGGTCGCAGTGATCGGCTCGATCATGTCGGCGCTCAGCGCGATCTATCGCACGGCGCTCTACCGTTTCGCCGTCGGCCTTCCGACCGGCGAGGCGTTCAGCAACGCGGAACTGGTCGGCGCCTTTGCGATCAAGAAGAGCAGCTCGAAGAAGTAGGCCCGTTCGAAGAACTGTCCGGCGCTACTCGCCGGCTTCTTCCGGGGGAATGCCGACCGGCCAGCCCTCGATCACGACCACCTCGTTGGTGATCGGGGGCACCCATCCGTCGGCCTTCGTCCAGCGACGAATGACGCGGCCGGGGATGCCGGCCACAACCGAATGGTCCGGGATGTCGCCGCGCACGACGGCACCGGCGGCAATCGTGCAATTTCGCCCGATGGTCGTGCCCGGAAGGATCACGACGTTCGTGGCGATCCAGGTGCCGGCCCCGACGCGGACCGGATGCCCCTGCAGGATCTGCTGTCCGACGGGGAGCCACGGGTCGGCGTAGGTGTGATTGTGATCGGTGAAGTACACGTTCGGTGCGATCGTGACGTCGTCCTCGAGAACGATCGAGTGCCGGGCGACGAACCAGCAGTCCTTGCCGATCGTCGTGCGATCGCCGATCTCGATGACGGGATCACACCCGGGGGCATAGACCTCGGTGGGCATGCCCACAGCCAGGGTTACCCCGGCGCCGATGAAACAGTTGGCCCCGATGTGGATGGCGTGGGCGTTGGTGCAGTCCCCCGGGGGAAAGGCCATCCAGCTGCCCTCGCCCATCGAGCCGAACTTTCGGGCCAACGGATGCTCCCAGTTGACCGCGCCCCGGGTCTTCACCCGGTTCCAGCAACGGTGGATGAGCGACGTCGTCATCCGTTGCCATCGGGTGTTTAGGGGGGCGGGGGACGGTCCGGGCACGGGAAGAGACGCTAGTACCGCTCCCCGGGACCCTCCCGCGCAGGCACTATCGTCACTTCTGCTGTCAGGTGTCATTTGTAGTCGGCATCTACTTACAGTTTTGCTCTAGAGTAGAGAAGTTATCTAAGGGGACCCGATGGCGACACTGCGAACGCATGCCCGAATTCAACGATCTGCCGACGATGTCTGGAAAGTCGTCGGCGATCCCTCGCGGATCATCGAATGGTTTCCCGGTCTCGACGCGGTGACGGTCGAGGACGGCGTGCGCACGCTCACGACCAAGTCCGGGCTTCCGGTGTTCGAGGACATCGTGACCCTCGATCATGACATCCGACGATTCCAGTACTCGATCACCGGGCCACTACCCGTCACGTACCACCTCGGCACGATGGACGTCATCGATGACGGCCAACCCGGTTGTCTGCTCATGTACTCCACCGAAATCGTCCCCGAGCCGATGGCGTTCGTTCTCGACGGCGTCATTTCCGAGGGCATCGCAAACCTTGCCCGCATGCTCGACGAACACACCGAGGAGCAACGCTGATGGGCCGCAAGATCCTCTTCATCACCACCGACCAGATGCGTTACGACGCGATCGGCGCCAACGGCGGCCGGGTCGCCCGCACCCCGGTCATCGATTCGCTCGCCGCGGAGGGCATCAGTTACGACCGCGCCCAACCCCAGAACGTCGTGTGCATGCCGTCGCGCGCCACCATGGTCACCGGGCAGAACATCGGCACGCACGGCGTGTGGATGAACGGCGTACCGCTTCCCGTCGACGCCCCGAGTGTCGCCGCCGTCCTCGCCGATTCGGGCTACAAGACGGCGCTCATCGGCAAGAGTCATTTCGAGCCTCTGCTCGACCCGTTTCTGCGTTTCGAGGAGAACCGTCAGGGATTCACCGGCGAGACCGAAGGCCATCGGGGCTTCCATCACATGGAACTGGCCACGCATGGTGCCGTCGGTTTCACCCACTACGCGAAATGGATCCGCGACAACCATCCGGAGACGATCGGCGGATTCTTCCAGGTTCTCGACGGAAATCTCGAAGTGAGTGACGTCGCCGGCGGTGACACCGGCGCGCCGCAGGTCAAGGTCAACCCGATCGAGCGGGATTGGTATCACACCGACTGGGTCGCCAATCGGACGATCGCGTGGCTCGACGGACTCGAAGCGGACGACGACTGGTTCTGCTGGATGAGTTTCCCCGATCCGCATCACCCCTGGGATCCGCCGGCCTCGGAGACCCACCGCGTCAACTGGCGCGATCTCGATCTTCCCGAGGGTTACCCGCAGGATGCGGCTACCCGCGAGGCCATCATCGACTCCAAGCCGCGTCATTGGCGCCTCTGGTACGACGGCGAACTCGTCGGCAATTACGAGGCCCCCGCCAAATGGGTGCCGGCCACCCTCACTGCCGAGCAGATCCTCGAGGTCAACGCGCTCGTGCACGTCGAAAACGAACTCATCGACGAAGCGATCGGCCAAGTCCTTCAGGCCATCGCCGCGCGAGGTTGGGCCGATGATCTCGATGTCGTCTTCACCACCGACCACGGCGAGTTCCAGGGCGACTTCGGATTCCTCTTCAAAGGTCCGTATCACGTCGATTCGCTCATGCGACTGCCGCTCATCTGGCGCCCGGCGCCCAGCGCCGGCGGGGGCCTCGACGCCGTGGCCCGCGTGTCACAGCCGGTTGGCCTGATCAATCTCGCTCCCACATTCTGTGCAATCGCCGGAGTCGACGTTCCCGAATGGATGGAGGGATCACCTCTTCCCGTCGACGACGCCGATGCACAGGCCCGCGGCTTCGAACGGGTGTTGACCGAATGGGACAGCCGTCAGCCCGACGGGACCGCGATGCACCTCCGTTCGATCACTCGCGACGGAATGGTGTGCACGACATACCGACCCGGAACCGTGCACGACGGAACCGAAGGCGAGCTCTACGACCTCGCCAACGATCCGTTGATGCACGTGAATCTCTGGGACGATCCCGCCCGTCGTTCGCTACGCGACGAACTCCTTCTCGATCTGGCCGCCAACTTCGTCGAACCGATCGAGATGCGTCACGCCCAGGCGCCCGTCTGAGTCGGGCAACCGCTCAGAGCAGCCCCTGCAGAACTTCGACGGTCGCGTCGCGGTTCGAATAGGGAATGGCCACGAATTCCGTGGCGCCCTGCTCGAAGATGTTCTCGACTGCAGCCCTGACCGTTGCCGCGTCACCGACGATCGCCACGTCGGCTGGGCCAGCGGCGCCTTCACGATCGAGCATGGCTCGGTAGGAAGGAAGGAAGCCGTAGATCTGGAACTGCTCGCCGGCTTTGGCGCGGGCCGTCGCCTCGTCGTCGGTCACACAGACCGGTAGCGCGCAGACAACGCGGGGCTCCGGGCGACCGGCTTCGGCCGCAGCGGCGCGGATCGTCGGAACGATGTGGTTGCCGATCGTGCCGGGGCCTGTCATCCAGGTGACCGTTCCTTCGGCGAGACGACCGGTCACATTCAGCATCTGGGTTCCGAGGGCCGCGACAAGTGTCGGTACGGGAGTCGAATCGGGAATCTCGAGTGCGAGATGGCCGGAAAGGGTCTCGCCCGTGAAATCGGCCGCCTCGCCGCGCAGCAGCGGTTGGAGGATCTCGAGGTATTCGCGCAGGTGACGCACCGGCTTGTCCCATTCCATGCCGAGCATGCCTTCGATGACCATCTGATGCGAGAGTCCGATGCCGAGGGTGAG
>WLFD01000097.1 GCA_009703925.1 Actinomycetota bacterium
AACGATTGGGCGCTCTACCGACTCAGGACAGAGACCGAAGTTCGATTTGAGGCGCTCCTTGCCATTTTGGAATCAAGTAGCGAGAAGATTCTTGAAGTCCTTACCGGCCCGTCAAAGCTCGATTTTCATGAGAAGGAATTAGAACGGGGCGTCAACCAAGAAATTCGTGTGGACTTCAATGAGGGCCGTGACGTTGGGATCTATCGCAACTTCGGAGAGGTAGTAGGAATTCTGCGCAGGGACGCTCTAGCTCTCATCGAACAGGCCTTCCACCTTCACTTTGATCAACTAAAAGGCGGGGAGCGAGTTCGAAAGCAGGTCGGCGATTTGATCGATGACGACCTTGAACAATCCCTCACCGGGCTCGTTGAGTTCACCATGAACGAAGGAATCATCATTAAGACGCCACGGAAGCTCGCTGGCGGGCGAAAAGTCATTGATGAGGAAGGCATTCGCAGACGCGAGAAGCTTGTCAAGGACATTTGGGCTGACGAAGGAATCATCCGTGACAGGGTCGCGGAATCGGTACTTGCAGCTCCGACCGAGGCTCTCATGCACTTCGTGCATCCTCGAGACCTTTTCGTGATCGATTCGTCGGGAGATCATCAGGTCGACCTGCGGTTTGCCCCGATGGCGAGTCGTCCGCCTATGGCGGACATGGTTCCGGTGAGCTCATATTTTCCGAACGTCGTCTTCACTGAACAGACTGCCCTTGCAGGTGTCCTTCGGCTGGTTCCATTCCGCGTTGGCACCTACGAGTACATCGAGAAAACGGCCCGAAGCTGAGAAAAGAGGAGACATCGGTGGTGGCCCAACCAATACGTCGAGGTGTGCGCCGCCGATGCATCGTTGCGCCCGTCAGATTTCACGCCGCCCGGTACTGTGCTGATCATGACTACCGAAGCAGCAACCGTCGACTCGCTGGACGTGATCGAGAATCTCGCCACACGGCGTCGCACGAATCTGCAGGTGGATCCCGGTCGTCAGGTGCCGGACGCGTTGCTAGATCGCCTGATCGCGATTGCGGCGACGGCACCGAACCACAAGCGCACCTTCCCGTGGCGGTTCCGCATTGTCACTGGTGATGGTCGGGCCCGTCTGGGTGCGGCTCTCGCCGCCGATCTCGAGGCCGACGGTGAGCCCGAACACAAGGCCATCAAAGCCCGTGGAAAGTACCTGCGAGCGCCTGTCGTCCTGGCGGTCGCCTCCCGTGCCGCCGATACCGAGGAACTGACCAAAGAAAATCGTGACGCAGTCAGCGCCGCGGTCCAGAACCTGTTGCTTGCCGCGACGGCCGCCGGGCTGGCGTCATATTGGTCGACCGGTGCAGCGATGCACTCCGATCGCCTGCGTTCGGTGTGTGAAATGGATGAGACCGACACGATGGTCGGTCTCATCTACCTCGGTTGGCCGGTCGGTGAAGCCCCGCCAATCGATCGCCCCGCACCCGAGGTGCTCCGGATCAACTGATCGGACTTCAGCGCGCGCTCGCCGGGTTGTGTTCCCACGGCGTCAGCGCTTCAGCGAGACGCCTGGCCTCGGCGATGAAGCCGCTGAGCAGATCGGCCGGCTCGGCCAGTGCCAGCGAGCGTCGGGTGACAAGGCGGTCGAGCCACACCTGAACTCCGACGCCTTCGGTGATTTCGATTCCGAGATCGCGGGGCGTCTTCGGATCGGCGAGAAACACCTTGATGGCGAGTTCCAGACTCTCGTCGTCAGGTGGGCGAAGTTCCATCCCGCAGATTGCGCTGAGTCTGACTGGAGATTCGGCCAAGGTGAGTTCCGTCAGGCTCGGATCGTCCTCGGTAGCGATGAACACTTCGAGATCGGAAAGGGACACCTGCGTGCGCCCGACTGCGGTTGCGCAGAACTCACCCAAGTGGTCTCGCACCAGCAGTTCGGTGAAGATGGCGGGCAGGCCCACCGGCAGCGTGAGCGGCGGGTGGACGGTTCGCCAGACGGGCCCGTCGTCGTCGAAGGACACGTCGATGACGAAGTCGTTAGGCAGAGCCCCGTCAAGGTTGAAGGTGTTCCATGTGTCGATGGTGAGCGCGATGACGCGTTCCTCGGAGATGCTGGCGAGTCCGGCGATTGAAGCGATCCATTTCGCCACGACATCCTCGTCGGCGATGGATGCAGCGAGTTCCGCAGCGGTAATCCACTCGCTGCTCTCGCCTGACAGCAGATTGAGCATTGTGCTGATTCGGTTGAACGGGCCGGACTGGTCGGTTTCGGCTCGATGATCACGGATTCGATTCGCTGCCAGCTCGGTATTTTCCTTGTCGCCTTGAAGATTGGCGAGAAAGATGCGGGCGGGGTTGCTGAGTTCGTTCCACGGAACTTCGCCAGCGAGATAACCCTGTACTTCGTCTGTAGCCATCGGGACCACCTTTCGTTTCTGCGTTCAATTTTCCAACGCACGAAAAGAGGCCGAGTGTGCTCGGTCAGCTTGTTCTAGTGGCCCCTGACATGAGCTCCCTGCGGCAACCCGCTGATCGATAGATCGGTTGTCTATCTGCGTAGTTCAGGGACCGTTGCTGATGTCGAGAAATCCAGATCTGTATCCGAGCGTGGTGATGTCCACACAATCAGCACCACATGCAGGAGCGTTAGCTGGGTCGTAGTACGTGACTCGGTTGCCGGACTTGTCGTCGAGCGTGAGTGACATGAAGCGGTAAATGCCTGCTTTGCCATTTGCCGGCAGGCGCACCGGCGACGAATAGTTGCCGGAGATTCCGTCTCCGGAGGTGCGGGTGCAGGCTCCGCCCCCGTAGAGGTAGATCTGCTCCGCGACACAGGAAAAGAGGGTGATATCGCCATTGGTCCACTGGATTGTGCCGCTTTCGAACCCTGAGAGGTCATCGCTCACTCCGAGTGAAAGAGTGACGGTCTGGGCGCCTGTCGAGGAGTTCACGGAGTTGGTCGACAGTGAAATCGCCCCCGGCGACCCGAACGCAGCGATCCACGGGGCAATCAAGTCGCCGGTGCCTGTCGAGGTGATGTCGAAGGCGCCTGAGCTGTAACCAAGCGTGGTGATGTCCACCCATCGGGAATCGCTCGTCTGGACGTTGGCAGGATCGAAGTACGTCGCCTGGTTCCCGGAATTGTCGATGAGAGTCATGGATGTGAATCGGTAAACACCGGCCCGACTATTGGCTGGAAAGTTGACGGGCGAGGAGTAGAGACCATCGAACTCGTCACCTGAAGTTCGTTTGCATTCGCCGCCGCCGAAAAGGAAGGTCTGATCGGAGATGCAGGTGGCAATGCTCCTGTCGCCATTCGACCAGTTGATACCGCCACGGCTGAAGCCCG
Organism: Actinomycetota bacterium; assembly: GCA_009703925.1. GTDB lineage: Bacteria > Actinomycetota > Acidimicrobiia > Acidimicrobiales > Acidimicrobilacustridaceae > Acidimicrobilacustris. The sequence continues at coordinate 3,313 of WLFD01000097.1, forward strand.
ACAGATCGTCTTGGACTTGCAATTCTGCTGCAATCGTCTTCGATGATGACGATGTGTCGACGTTCCTTGCGGACAGAGTCATCGCACCATTCGACCCGAAAGGTGAAATTGTGGGTGGGGCAAAGTCGATGATGCCACTCGAAGTAACGGTGAAATCGAATGCACCTGGCCGGTATCCGAGCGTTGTCATGTCGACCGATCCGGGCGTGACTTCGGAATGGATCGGGTCGACATAATTGACCTGATTGCCTGCCTTGTCTCGTAGCCCGAGCGAGATGAACTCATAGGCTCCTGGGCGACTGGAGGACGGAAGAACAATCGGGGAGGAATAGAGGCCGTTGAGGTCGTCGCCGGCGGAGATGACACAGGCACCTCCCCCGTAGAGAAAAATTCGGGTGGCAATACAAGAAAAAATGGTGTCGTTTGGGCCTCGCCACTGGATCGAGCCCGAGTCGAATCCAGAGAGGTCATCGAATACGGCCGACGTCATCGTGATGACTTGTCCTTCTGCAGTCACATCGACCGTGTCGGCGGAAAGTGAAATCGCACCTGCGGAACCGATGGGTTCAATCCATGGTGCGCTCGAGTCGAAGCCGACACGAATTGGCTGCATCACTTCGACTTGCTGACCCAGTTCGTCAATCCCCGTGGCCACGATCGTGTGCAGGCCAGGATCATCGGCGAACGAAGTCGGGATGGTGACATCCATGAACGCTATTCCCGATGCATCGGCAATGAATTCACCGAGTTCGACGACTTCGGACCGAATCGAGATCCGAACATTCGATTGCGGCGCCAGACCTTGAGTACCGACCTGAAGCTGATCTCCCGGCTGCACCCACAGTTTCCCAAGAGTCAACGTCGGGGTATTGACGGTGGACTCGTCATTCGTCGAATCCTCCGAACTCGTTGAATGTGAGGCGGCAACAGCAGCGACAACGAGATCGGAAGTGGGGATGGTCGTCGTCGGGGACACGCCTTCAACAGAATCAATGTCTGCGGGGTTGCTCGCCGGCTGCGACACATCATTTCCACTGCCCCCAAAACTGAGGACGATGACAACCGCGACCCCGGCCGACACGCAAGCGACACTGAGCAGAAGCCACAAGTACCTCTTCACGTCATTCCCCCTGCTCACCAATATGAACAGTTGGCACGCTACAGCCCGCTTCAGTGTGTCTGCCGGTTCACGTGGTCCCGGTTGCGTGCAACGCGCGAAGCACAGGGCACACAGAACGACAACCAGACGGCAGCAGAGTCATAGGTGTTATCACGTAGGTGACAACAGGTATTTGGGACAGTCACTGCGATGTGTGTGGTGCAGATTGCTTGCGCGCCGCGCGCCGCGGATCAGTTGATCAGTGGGTCGCGAGGAAGACCGAGGATGCGCTCACCGATCTGGTTGCGCTTGATCTCGGAGGTGCCGCCGGCAATGGCGAGGGCGCGGTGCATCAACTGCAACGAACCACCGAAGATGCCGCCACCATCGAGATAAGCACCGTCGTCACCCGAGAGCGCGAACAGGATCGCCGCAGCCTCTTCGGCATTCGAGGTGAGGAGCAGTTTCGTGACTGCACCTTCCGGCCCGGGTTCGCCACCGGCCACGGCGCGTTGCGCGCTGCGGACGTTGAGCGTCTCGGCTGCCTGCGAGCGGGCGATGGCCCGACCGACACGAGCCGCGCCACCTTCGAGTCGTTCGGGATGGGCGTCGAGCGGAGCGATGAACGAATCCGGCGGAATGACGATCGCGCCGTCACCGCTGCCGATGCTGACGCTCTCGTTGCCGAGTGTGCCGCGCGCAACGGTCCAGCCGGCGTCGACGGGGCCGACGACATCGTCATCAGGGACGAACACATCGTTGAAGAACACTTCGTTGAATTCGGCGCCACCGTTGACCATGCGCAGCGGACGGATCTCGACACCCTCATCGTGCATGTCGACGACCATGGTGGTGATGCCCTGATGCTTTGGCACGTCGGGGTTGGTGCGCACGGTCATGAGGCCGAACGACGCAAGGTGGGCACCGGTGGTCCACACCTTCTGTCCGTTGACCAGCCAGCCACCGTCGACGCGGGTGGCCTTCGTCTTCACGCCGGCGGCATCGGAACCGGCGTCGGGTTCGCTGAACAGCTGGCACCAGATGAGGTCCTGGTTGAGGGCGGGCTTGATCCAGCGTTCGACCTGATCGTCGTTGGCGTACTGGGTGAGCGTGAGGATGACCCAACCGGTGATCTGGTACGACGGGCGCTTCACGCCGGCCCGGTTGAACTCTTCCTCGATGACGAGTTGCTCGGTCGCACTCGCACCGCGACCCCACGGAGCCGGCCAATGCGGAACGGCATAACCGGAGGCGACGAGCGCCTGCACGCGCTCTTTGCCTTCGAGGTCCTTGACCGCGGCGATGGCGGCACGCGCTTCGTCGCGGTAGGCCTCTGCTTCGGGCGGAAGTTCGACGGCGCGGGTGAGCTTCACGCCGTTGCGAAGGTGATCGGTGACGTTCGTGGCCGCGTGTGACGGATCGATGATCGCTTCGATGGCGAGAGCACGGCGCAGGTACATGTGCGCGTCGTGTTCCCACGTGAAGCCGATGCCGCCGTGCACCTGGATGTTCATCTGCGCGTCGCGGTCGGCGGCATTGGTGGCGAGCGTGGCGGCCATAGCAGCGGCGTAGGAGAACTCGTCGCCACCGGCAGCGGCGGCGCGGGCTGCGTCCCACACAGCGGATGTTGCGATTTCGGCTTCGACAACCATGTTGGCGCAGATGTGCTTGACGGCCTGGAACATGGCGATGGCCCGACCGAACTGCTCTCGCTGGCGGGCGTAGTCGGCGGCCTGGTTGGTGGTGGCGCGGGCGATGCCGGTTGCTTCGGCGGCGAGCAGAAGACGCGTCATGTCGAGAAGCGTCTGGTTCCCGCCGGCAACGATGACGGCCTCGGCATTGTCGAAGGTGACATGCGCACAGCGCCGGGTCGGGTCGATGTTCTTGGCGGTCGTGACGGTGACGCCAGTGGCAGTGCGATCGACGATGGCGATGTCGTTGCCGACCGACACAACGATCAGGTTGGCGAGTTCCGCGCCGAGCACGGTGTTCGCCGTGCCCGAAACGGTGGAGCCCGATGACGTGACGTTGCCGTCGACGCCGATGCCGGCGACAACCGAACCGTCGGCGAGACCGGGAAGGAAGCGGGCGGCGATGTCACCGGCGGCTGCCGCGCCGATGGTGGCGCTGGCGATGACGGTGGGCACGAACGGGCCGGAAGCGAGACCCATGCCGAGTTGCTCGACAACCACGACAAGCTCGGACATTCCGAACCCGGAACCACCGAGTGATTCGTCGACGTGAAGGCCGAGCCAGCCGAGTTCGCGCAGCTGATCCCAGTAGGCGGGAAGTGCGTCGGTGTCCGCTTCGAGCAGGTCGCGCGCCGCGCCCTTCGAATCGTGACGTTCGAGGAAATCGGCGGTGACTTCAGCGAGGATGCGATGGTCTTCGGTGATGGCGATCGACATGGTGGTTCAGCTCCGAAAGAGAGAATGGGCAACCGGATGAGCGTAGAACCCGCAGGCTCCGGGCGTGGACTTGAGCGGGGGCGCGAAAACGGCCGACCTCCCCCTCCCTGCGGCCAAGGAGGAGAAAGCCGGCCGAAATCCACTCAGGGCAGTACGACGCCCCAGATGCCGGTGCCGTCGTTGAAGACGTCGGGCTCCCAAATGATGTAGTAGGTGCCCGGACCGGCGTAGTCGAACACCACGTTTCCGGTGACTTCACCGCCGGTGACGAGCTTGCCGCTACTCAGATCGGGCTTGGTGTCGCCCACGAAGAACGTGGCGGAGTCGATGATCCCGGCCGGGGTCTGGATCTTCCAGTCGAACATGCCGTAATCGTTCTGCTTCTTGTCGCGGTTGCGAACGGTCACGTTGACGAGGATGCCCTGGTCCGAGCCGTACGTCTCATTGATGACCTTGACGGAATTCACGTAACCGGACTCGCCGGCGACACGAACACAGTCACCGAGGGCTGCCTCGTGATCATCCTTTGTGACTCCGACGCGGGCTGCATATAGGCCTTGCTTCTTGGAGTCGAACGTCGTTGCGTCCGCCGTGTCTTTGCAGAGAGCGGCCGGTGTGGCCGAGCCCGCTGTCGTCGACGAATTGCCCTTGGCGGTCGTTTCGGTCGTGACCTTCGGGGTGCTGCTGGAGCCAGAGGATGAACTCGACCCGCCTGAGGCGATACCGGCGATTCCGCCGACGAGGATCAGACCGACGATGACGCCGGTGACGATCAGCTTGGTCTTCTGGGTGAACTTCTTGCTGGTCCAGAGCAGCACCAAGCCGAGGGGTCCACAACACACGAGGCTGAGGATGACAATTCCGACTGCCTCGAACCACTTGCCGGCTTCGGCCTCCAACTGCATCGGGGGCGGCGGTGGCACCGAACCCGAGGCCGCCGGTGAAGACGGAGGGGGAGGAGGAGGGGGTGTTACGGGCGCGTTGGGGTCACCAACGTCGCCATTAGGCGTATCAGTCAAGAGAAATCTCCTTGTTGGGCATCCGCCGATGCATCCGCACGAGAGCCGGAATGGCTCGTTGACATCTTCGCACAAGTGGCCTTCCAAAACAGCAATCGGCTCGGCCCGGGGATGTGGCTACTGTCTCGTTGCGTCTTGTGTTCGAACGGCGATGCACAGACCTTCACGAATGGCGGAAGACAGATGAGTGATGTTTCGCAGGGTCCCGACTGGTGGATCGCGTCCGATGGCAAGTGGTATCCGCCCCAGTCGGCGATCCCCGAGCTCTCGAATTTGCCGGCGCCTCCGCCGCTCGCAGCAACACAGCAGGGATTCCTGATCACCATCGGCGACATCGGCGTCACCCAGGACACCGTGGTGACTCCGAACGGCAACGGACCGCTGGCCGGCTCGCAGTGGATCGTCACCGATCGCACGCAGGTCGAATCGGTCATCCCGACGTGGGCGATTGTCATGGCAATCGTGTTCGCCCTCGCCTGCCTGTTGGGCCTGCTATTCCTCCTCGTGAAGGAGCAGAAGGTGCGCGGTTTCGTGGAAGTGTCGGTCCGAGCAGGCGACGTCGTACACATGACGCAACTTCCCGTTCGTGGAGTGGGCGACGTGAATCGCTACCGGGGACTTGTGAACCAGGCGCAGAGCCTCGCCGCGCGGGCCCGCTGAACCTAGGTATCCGGTGGGGTTGTCTCCCGCCGAACACGGCCGAGATTCACGCGATCGGGTGATTTTCGGCCGGACGCTCCGCGTCCACTCGTACCCTGCCCTCATTCGAGCCGTGAGGTGCAGGTGCGATGAACCCAAGTTTTCGACTCGGTCGACTGGCGGGAATTCCGATCGCGGTCAACTGGAGTGTCGTGATCATTGCGGCACTGTTGTGCTGGACGCTGGCGGGCGTTGTCCTGCCGGAACTTTCCCCTGACTCGCCGACTGCCGGCTACTGGGTGGCGGGGGTGCTCGCTTCCGGCGCGTTCTTCGCATCGCTTTTATTGCATGAGTTGTCGCACGCTCTGGTGGCGCGTCGATACGGGGTCACGGCGGAGAGCATCACGTTGTGGCTGTTGGGCGGGGTGTCGCAGTTCGGCGAGGAGGCCCCGACGGCCGAGGCCGAGTTCCGCATCTCGCTGGCCGGACCACTCGCGAGCATCGGGTTGGCGGCGGGGTTCGGTCTGCTCGGTGCGTTCGCATCGGCCGTGAGCCTCCCCGAGCTCGTTCCCGATTCACTGGTGTGGCTGAGTTTCATCAACCTTCTTCTCGCCCTGTTCAACCTGCTTCCCGCCTATCCGCTCGACGGCGGAAGGGTCTTCCGGTCGTACATGTGGATGCGAACCGATCGCGTCAAGGCCACCGAGATCGCCGCACAACTGGGAAGCGTCATGGCCTGGATGCTCATCGGAATCGGCGTGGTCGTGGCGTTCGGCGGATTCATCGTGTCGGGCGTGTGGCTGATGCTTCTCGGTTGGTTCATCGATGCCATGGGACGCGCCGAGGCCAAGACCGTCGTGCAGATGGATGTTCTCGGCTCGACGACCGTGGGTGAATTGATGACGGCGAAGCCGGTGACGGTGGAGAGCGATTGCAGCGTGGGCGAACTCATCCACGAGTACGTGCTGGGCACGCATCACTCGGCGTTTCCGGTGATCGACGACGAGGGCGAACTGGTTGGACTCGTGGGACTCGAACAGATCCGCGAGGTGTCGTCGGCGAAGCGGGATGAAACGACCGTGGGCGACATCGCCATGCGCGCCGGCGAGGTTCCGCTCATGACCCGGGACACAACCGGATCCGAAG
>WLFD01000098.1 GCA_009703925.1 Actinomycetota bacterium
CGGACAGCGGAGCCGTCGACGAGCGAGAGCCGGATCGCATCGATCGGCGCCATGTACAAAGGGTTGTCGGCGGCGCCCTTGGCCTTGAGTTTCTCGACGTTCTGCAGCGCCGAATTGATTGTGTGGGCGGTGCGGCGGGTGATGAGCTTGAGCGTTCCCGCAGGTTCGGTCTCGAGTTCGTCGAACAGTTGGATGGCTCGCTCTCTGGCGATGGCCATCATGGCCGGCTCGCCGTCGATCGTGCCGCCGGGGCGCATCGCATCGAGGAAACCACCCGGTGCGACCTGCTCGAGGACGGCGATGCCGTCGGGAAGTCCGCGCAGTTCCGCCATCGACAGACCGTGACGGGCGAGTGCACCGTCGTTGATGATCGCCAGCATGTCGACGTCGTTTCCGAACATGATCGGCGCTCCGGCGGCTTCGGCGATGTCGGTGAAGATCTGTCGTTCGGTCCGTCGCTCGCCGATCGGTTCGACGATTGGTCCCGCCCACTGCACATAGGGGGTCACCTGCGTTCCCTGCACGAACGTGTTGAGATCCTCGCGCTCGAACCAGTCGGTGGCCGGAAGGACCCAGTCGGCCAGCTCGCCGGTCGCGTTGCGGTACATGTCGACGGTGACGAGAAGGTCGAGCGACGCCAGTGCTTCGGCGAGTTCGGGTCCACCGCCCATGGTCAACGCCGGATTGCCGGCCGCCACGAACAGGGCCCGAACTTTCCCGCTCCGGATCATGTCGATGAGCAATGCGCACGGGTGCGAAGAAACGGTCGGTCGATACGGGCCCCATGGGCTGTCGATGAACGACTCGGGACCGGGATCGATCGTGCCGGGCGCCGGATCGGTGCCGCGCGCCGATGGAATGTTGCCACCGACGCGGTCGAAGTTTCCGGTGAGCAGCGACAACAGGTGCATGAGCCAGTAGGCGAGTGCTCCCTGACGTCCCATGTTCACACCGGTGGACATGTGAACCGATGCGGTGGGTGCGTCGGCGAATTCGAGGGCGAGTTGCACGATCTGGTCGGCATCGATGCCCACCACGGGCGCAACACGCTCGGCGGGGAACTGTCCGAGGAACCCGCGCAACGAGTCGAGAGACGTGACGCGCTCCGAGCCGTCGTCATCAAAACCGCGACGCACGTCGATCTCGTGGAGCATTGCAGCGAGCAGGTAAACGTCGGTATCGGGTCTGACCTGCATGACATCACCGACGTTCGGTTCGATGCGGCGGGGATCGATGAACCGCACCGTGCCGCCGCGTTTCTCGATCGCACCGAGACGTCCGATGGGATCGGGCATGGCGAGAAACGACCCTTTGCTGATGCGGGGGTTCGTTCCGAACAACAACATGTGATCGGTGTTGTCGACATCGGCGATGAGATGGATCTGGGGGCTTCCCCACAGCATCTCGCCGACGGCGAACTTGTTCGAGCAGTCCTGACTGCCCGTGGTGAACAGGCTTGTCGAACCGAACATGGCAATGAACAGCGCGAGCGCCGGGCCAGCAGTGGCATTGAACGCGGCCGGGTTTCCGATGTATCCGGCGATGGCGTCGGGGCCGTGCTCGGTGATGATCGCGTTGACCCGCGCGGCGATGTCGGCATTCGCCTCGTCCCAGGTGGCGCGCTCGTGACCGCCGCCGGTGCTGCGTTGCGGATGGTCGACCCGATCGGGATCGTGGTGGATCTCGCCACACAACAGGCCCTTGTTGCAGGCGAACCCGGCCGTGACGGGATGATCGCTGTCTGGCCGTATGCGTTCGACGGTTCCGTCGTCGGCGACTTCGGCGACGATTCCGCAGCCGGCTTCGCAGAGTCGGCAATAGGTTCGGTGTCGAGTCGTCATGTGGGCGACCCTATCTCCGGCCCGGTGTTGGCCGGGCGGCCATCGATCAAGTCGGCATGTCGCCTGCGACCATGATCCGATGGAGGGTCCGAGCTGCAGTTCCTTGATCGACGGGAACGAGAGCCCGGGGGCAGACTCTCTTTGAGCCATCCCGGCGAACAACGCCAGAATGGGGATTCCAAAAGAGAGTGAGGCCCGGACATGACGGTGACGACGAAGGTGGATGACGACGGTATTGCTGTGGTCTGCATGAAGAATCCGCCCGTGAACGCGTTGACTGTGGCCGATACGTGGGCGATACGAGACGCGTTCGCGGATCTGGGGCGCGACTCTGCGGTGCGAGTCATCATCCTCACCGCCGAGGGTCGCGGTTTCAACGCCGGCATCGACATCAAGGAGATGCAGTCGGTCGACGGATTCGATCATCTTCTCGGTTCTGGCGCGGCCTGCTTCGCCGCCTTCGAGGAGATCTATCGAACTCCGCTACCCGTGATTGCTGCAGTCAACGATTTCTGCATGGGTCTGGGGGTGGGACTCGTAGGAAGTTGCGACATTCTCATCGCCTCCACGCAAGCCAGGTTTGCGCTCCCCGAGGTGGACAATGGTGCACTCGGATGTGCCTCGCATCTCGCCAAGTTCATTCCGCCGTTCAAGCTTCGCCAGATGGTCTTCACCTGTGAGGCTGTCTCGGCACAACAACTCTTCGAATGGGGAACCGTCTACAGGCTCACGGAGCCGGACGAATTGATGGATGTAGCCATGTCGGTGGCACAAACCATTGCGAAGAAGCAGAAGCGCGTCCTGTCAGCGGCAAAGCAGGCACTGAACAACATCGACATCTACCGGATGGCCGAGCACTACCGGCTGGAACAGGGATTCACCTACGAGCTCAACCTGCATGGTGATGGTGATGAAGCCCGCGATGCATTTGTCCGCGGCGAGCGGATCGTCACGCGATGACTTCATCCGACCGGCGGCTCACGGGAACAGTCGCGGTAGTAACCGGCGCTGCCCGCGGAATTGGTGCCGCTACCGCAAGACTCTTTGTGGAAAACGGAGCTGACGTGGTGCTCGTCGATCGACGTGTGGAACTCGGAGACGCGCTCGCCGGGCAGTTGACGGATTCCGGGCCGGGACGGGCGACGTTCATCGAAGCAGATGTTTCCGACGAGTCGGGCTGGAACGCGATCATGGCCGCTCTTGATGGGTTCGGGGGTGGCGTCGATGTGCTGGTGAACTGTGCCGGCATCATTCGTGTCGCACCCATCGAGGACCTTGACCTCGACATGTTTCGAAAGGTCATCGATACGAATCTGATCGGGTCGTTTCTCGGTATCAAGGCGGTGGTTCCCTCGATGAAGGTTCGTGGCGGAGGTTCGATCATCAACTTTTCGTCGCCTCAGGGAATCGAAGGCCGCGAGGGGTTTTCTGCCTACGCATCGTCGAAGTTCGCCATCCGCGGCCTCACCCGCTGTGCGGCGATCGAGCTCGGTGAATTCGGCATACGGGTCAACGATGTCGTTCCCGGTCCGACACGGACAGCGATGACGGAGCGACAAGGTTGGACAGAAGAGGACTATGGCGCCGCCTATGACGGTTATCCGCTCGCAAGGATGGGCGATCCATCCGAAGTCGCTGCCATGTGCCTCTTTCTCGCCAGTTCCGAGTCGTCGTTCTGCACGGGTTCGGATTTCGTGGTGGATGGCGGCGTTCTGGCCGGAAAGCCGAAGTCGCGATGACAGTTGATCGCTTCGATGTGGCGGGGCGTGTTGCCATCGTGACCGGTGGTGGTCGCGGGATCGGCGCGGCGGTGGCCCGGGGCCTTGCCGATGCGGGAGCCTTGGTTGTCGTCGCGGCCCGTTCAGCCGATGCGTGTGATTCGGTCGTTGCGTCGATTCGGTCCAATGGTGGCGCGGCAGTCGCTGTCGTCACCGATGTTGGCAACGCGGACTCGAGGGATTCGCTGGTCACACGGACCGTGAGCGAATTCGGTGGCATCGATGTTCTGGTGAACAACGCCGGCGTCCTGAGGCCCCACTTCACCACCAAGGTGACCGAGGACGAGTTCGACGAGATCTTCCGGACGAACGTGAAGGGGCCGGTTTTCCTGTCGTCAGCCGCACTCCCGCACCTCTCTGCGGGAGGTGGCTCGATCATCAACATCTCTGCGCTCGGGGCGTTCCAGCCCATGCCGGGAATCGGTGCTTACTGTTCGGCGAAGGCCGCGATGGTCAACTGGACCCAGACGATGGCGAAGGAGTGGGCGGCCTCGAACGTGCGGGTCAACATGCTCGTACCTGGCCCAGTGGCAACCGACATGATCCTTCCCCGCGATCCCGCCGAACGGGAAGAGTTCGTCGCGTCGATGGCAGCGGAAACCCTGATGGGCCGAATATCCGAACCGGATGATCTGGTCGGAACAGTTCTGTTCCTCGCCAGCGATGCCTCGGCGTTCATGACGGGTCGGTCGGTCTTCCTCGATGGCGGGATGTTGCGGTAGACGATGATGAAACCACTTTCGGATGACGCAAAGCGCATCCTTGACGATCCGAATTTCGGACACCTCTCGACGCTGATGCCTGATGGCTCGCCCAAGGTCGATCCAGTCTGGGTTGCCCGCGACGGAGAGACGATTCTCGTCACCAGCGACGCGAATTCGATGAAAGTGGCGAACGTGGAGAAGGATTCGCGGGTTGCACTGTCGGTGATCGCATTCGACAATCCCTATGACCAGTTGCTGATTCGTGGGCGGGTGATCGAGGTGCGCTCCGACCGGGAGATGGTTGTTCTCGACGAGTTTTCGCAGAAGTATCTGGGGAAACCGTTCGGCCGCCGCAAGTGGAGTGAACGTGTCGTTCTCGTGATCCGACCCTCTGTTGCCCGTGCGTACACTTCGCCACTCGTCGACCCGAGGCTGCCCGGGTCGTGAGCGCAGAAGCGGTCAGGCTTTCTGGCTGCCTACTGAAACGATTTCGCCGGTCATGTAACTGGCAAGATCGCTTGAAAGGAAGATGATCACGTTTGCCATCTCGCGGGGTTCTGCGGCACGTTGCTGGGGCTGAACCGAGATCCAGTGCGCCAGGACTTCGGGATCAGCGACTTTCTCGATGAACGGGTGCATGGCCAACGTTGGCGCAATCGCGTTGACTCGCACTCCATGCGGCGCTGCCTCCATGGCGGCGCTTCTGGTGAGGGCCATGACTCCCGCCTTTGCTGCGGCGTAGTGGCTCTGACCCGATTCGGCCCTCCACGCGGTGACCGACGAAACATTCACGATGACTCCGCTCCCGCGCCCACACATGAGTGTCATCGCTGCCCGTGTGCATCGAAAGGTCCCGGTCAACGAGACATCGAGCACCCGGTTCCATTCCTCGTCGCTCATGTCGACAAGACTGGAACTTCCTCCGAGGCCGGCATTGTTGACGAGGACGTCGATGGGACCGATCGTGTCCTCGACGGATTCGAAGAGGGAATCGACATCGGTCTGCGACGTTACGTCGCATCGGCGAGAGTGCACGTCGGGACTGATCTCGAGCAGCTGGCTTCGGGCGGAGGAAAGGCGCCCATCGTGTGTATCGCTCAAAACCACGATCGCGCCCTCTTGAAGAGCCCGTTTCGCGGTGGCAAATCCGATTCCCGCTCCGGCTGCTGCGGTGATCACGACGACTTTATCGACGAGGAGTCCAGTGTTCTTCGAACTCATCCCGGATGTCCTTTCCACGACGACTCGAATGTTTCCTTTCGGGCGCTCGCGCCTTGCATTTCGGCAAATCCTCCGAAGACCAAGTAGTCGCTTACGCCTGCGTGCGCCGGTATTCGGCGACGATCGGGGCCAGCTCGGTCGGTGTGGCACCGTGCATGATGACGCCGTCGCAGCCGAGCGCAAGCTGGTTGCGGATGGCGGCGACACAAGCGGCCGGTGATCCGACCGCGGCCCACTCGAGCCACTCGGCGGGAATGAGCGTTGCAGCGTGCTGCAGTTGTTCGATCGTTCCCACGACGTCGAGACCCCGCACGGAACTGATCACTTCGTCGGCGAGGAACCGGTCCACCACCGTCTCGTCCCAGTTGTTTGTGCGGGCAAGGAGGTGTCCGTATCCCTGGAGATAGGTGCCGAGTCGGCCGACAAGTTTCATCAGCCGCTCGTCCTCGCCGATGTGATCGCCGATGGTGGCGTAACACGACCACACCTTCACATCGTCGGGATTGCGACCGGCCCGTTCGGCCGACTGCTTGACCGTCTGCACGCATCGGGCGGTTGTCTCGTCGGTGAAGAAGGTGTGTAGGACGACCTCGTCGAAGCAGCGGCCAGCCAGCTCGAGGGTCTGTGGTCCGAAGGCCACCGTCCCCATGGGCAGGTGCTCGTCGAGGGTCGCATCGAGATGGAGGATGGGCCACGATCCAGCCGGACCGTCATGGCCGAAGACGACCTCGCCGCGGAAGAGGCGTCGCATGATGCCGGCGAAGTCCTCCATCTGGGCGGTGGTGATACGGGGAATGCCGAATGCGTCCTGCATCGGGGCGATGCCGCGCCCGAGTCCGAGGGTGAAACGCCCTCCGGTGAGGCTCTGCATCGTGCGGGCGAAGCCGGCCGTGACGATCGGATGGCGGGTGTTGTGGTTCGTGGCGGCGGTCGAGATGCGGATGCGCTCGCTGACCGCGCCGGCGGCGCCGCACAGGGTCGCCGCCTCTTTCTTGTTGTACCGCTCGGAGATGAACACCGTGCCGAGGCCCATCGCCTCACCGTCGCGGACTTCCTCGATGAGGTCGCGGGACGAATCGGGTTGTCCGGGCAGCGCATAGAAACCGAGCTCGTCGAGAACCTCTGATGATTTGGGCACGCACATTCCTTCGATCGTGGTCTTTTCGAGTTCTGACGGTCTATCAGTTAGCCTCGCAGACATGCGCGGCATCACTTCGTGGGGGGCATACCTCCCATATCGACGACTCGATCGCACCCAGATCTCGGCCTTCATCGGCCAGGGAGGTGGCCGTGGAACCCGCACGGTGGCATCCTTCGACGAGGACACGACCACCATGGGAGTCGAGGCTTCCCGCCTCGCGTTGCGGGGTTCCGACACGGTGCCCGAAGCGGTGCTGTTCAGCACGGTGATGCCGGCCTATGCCGACAAGACCAATGCCACGACGATCCACGCGGCGCTGCGCCTTCCCGGGTCGGTCCCGGCTTTCGACATGGGTTCCTCGGTCCGCTCGGCGGCCGGAGCATTGCGACTCGGGCTCCTCTCGACCGGCAGCCGCCTTGTCGTGACCGCCGACCAGCGCACGGGCCTTGCCGGTTCCGCCGACGAGTCTGCCGGTGGCGACGCCGCCGCTGCCCTCCTCCTCGGTGACGGCGATTCGGTCGTGGCCGACTACCTCGGTGGCGCCAGTGCCACCGACGAGTTCCTCGACCGTTGGCGCCAGCCGGGCGAGATCCGCTCGAAGGTGTGGGATGACAAGTTCTCCGAGGTCACCTACGTCGCCCTCGGTCGTTCCGCATACGCCGATGCCCTCGCCGCTACCGGTCTCGCTGCCGATGCCATCGATGCCGTCGTCGTCGCCGCTCCGACCACCCGTATCGGTTCGGCTCTCGCCTCCAAACTCGGAGCAGCCAGGGTCGTGGCCGATCTGACCGACGTCGTAGGCGCCACCGGTGCCGCCCAGCCGTCAGTTCTGCTCATCAATGCCCTCGAGAACGCCGAACCCGGACAGACCATCGCTCTCGTGGTCCTGGGTGACGGTGCCGAGGTGTTCATCTTCCGCACGACACCGGCGCTCGCCACCTACCGCCCGGCCAAGCCCATCGCCGAACAACTCGAAGGTGGCGCACCGCTCGCCTACGGCCGCTTCCTTTCGTGGCGCGGCATGATCAATGTCGAACCGCCCCGTCGTCCCGAACCGGCCCGACCCTCGGGTACGGCAGCGGCCCGTTCGAAGGACTGGAAGTTCGGATTCGTCGGTAGCCGCGACAGCGTCGACGGCACGGTGTTCATGCCTCCCTCGCGTGTGTCGTTCGACGGCACCCGTACCGATCAGATGGAACCGGCACCCATGGCCGACGTCAAGGGCACCATCGCCACCTTCACCGTCGACCGTCTTGCGTACTCACCGAGTCCGCCCATCGTGTTCGCAGTCGTCGACTTCGACGGCGGCGGGCGACTTCCCATCGAACTCACCGATACCGATGCCGACGAAGTGCAGATCGGTGGTCGCGTCGAAATGACCTTCCGTCGCCTGTTCACCGCTGACGGCATTCACAACTACTTCTGGAAGGGGAAGCTGATCCGTGGCTAGTCATGGAATCCGCGACCGCGTCGCCATCGTCGGAATGGGTTGTACCCCGTTCATCGAAAATTGGCCGAAGAGCCTCGACGATCTGATGATCGACGCCAGCAACGACGCGTTCGCGTCGGCTGGTGTCACCAAGGACGATGTCGACGCCTACTGGTTCGGCACCGCACAGAGCGGCATGAGCGGCATCCCGCTCGCCCGCGCCCTGCAACTGCAGAACAAGCCCGTCACCCGCGTCGAGAACTACTGCGCAACCGGGTCAGAAGCATTGCGGCAGGCCTCATACGCTGTGGCATCGGGTGCCTATGACCTCGTGATGGTCGTCGGTGCCGAGAAGGTCAAGGACACCGGCTACCAGGGCCTCAACGCCTTCCCGATCCCGAACGACGGCACCGCCCGCACGCTCACGGCGGCCGCGATGTTCTCGATGATCGTTCCCGCCTACGGCAACAAGTACGGCGTGGATGACGCAACCATGCGCTCGGTCCTCACGCACATCGCCGCCAAGAACCATTACAACGGTGCCCGCAACTCCCGTGCGCAGTTCCGCAAGGAGATCACCGCCGAACAGATCGAGAAGGCCCCCAAGATGGCGGGAACCCTCGGGGTGTTCGACTGTGCCGGTGTCGCCGACGGTTCCGCGGCAGCGATCGTGTGTCGCGCCGAAGACGCCTACAAGTACACCGACAAGCCGATCTTCGTGAAGGCACTGTCATTCGTCGCCGGCAACGGCTCGGGGCTCATCGATCCGTCCTACGACTACACGACCTTCCCCGAGATCGCCGCCTGTGCGATCGATGCCTATGCCCAGGCCGGCGTTACCAATGCCCGCACCGAAGTGGCGATGGCCGAAGTCCACGACTGCTTCACCCCGACCGAACTCGTGCTCATGGAGGATCTCCAGTTCTCCGCACGCGGAACTGCGTGGCAGGACGTCCTCGACGGCGTATTCGATCTCAAGGGGGAACTGCCGGTCAATCCGGACGGTGGCCTCAAGAGTTTCGGCCATCCCGTCGGCGCCAGTGGTCTGCGCATGATGTTCGAAGCCTTTCTGCAACTGCGCGGCGAAGCCCCCGAAGAACGCACGATCGACAGCCTTGCGGCCGGTCGCAAGCTTGCGCTCACCCACAACCTCGGTGGTTACCCGGGTGAGATGGTGAGCTTCATCTCGCTGCTCGGTGCCGAGAAGGACTGATTACAGGCGTTCAATGATGGTGACGTTGGCCTGACCGCCACCTTCACACATCGTCTGCAGTCCGTAGCGGCCACCCGTGCGCTCGAGTTCGAACAGGAGCGTGGTCATCAGGCGGGCGCCGGTGGCACCCAAGGGGTGACCG
>WLFD01000099.1 GCA_009703925.1 Actinomycetota bacterium
ACCGATCCCAACGCAACAACGACCACCACGACTTCCGCCGCTGCGGAACCGGTCATACCCTCCTTCGCGGGCTGACCGCGCCACTCGATGTCGACTGATTGGCTTGGGTCCTTCCCCGACACTCCGGTTCCCCCGCCGGGAACGAATCCGTGGAACGTGCGTGAAGAGGCGTGTTCCCGAAATCGCTGGCGTGCCCGTTGCATCGTGGACAACACCCATCCCGATGCCACCGTTCTCGACGGGCCGGTCGAGACGAACGGGGCCTTCGAGTTGTGGCGCGTCGGCGTCGACGCTGCCGGGCATTCGGTCATCAACCTCAACCCCCGCACGTTCCCCGGCGCACCGCCGTTGTGGTTCGTCGTCATCCCCGAGCTCACCGCAACCGAACCGGCGATGACGCTGGTCGGATTCGCCACCGACGACGTCCCGTTCGGGACTGTGCTCACCGACCCGGAGTTCTTCTCGCTGCCGGTATCGACCTCCATGCAGGTCGGCGCAATCCGATGGTGGCATCTCGACGGCGTCGTGGATCAGGTGTTCATCGCCGAGGAGTGGCGACGCCGTCACCTCGGAACCTTGATGACCTACGCCGCGAACGCGTTCCAGGTACACAACGGTTGGCCGTCGAAACTCACCAGCGATGGTCGTCGTACCGAGCTCGGTCGGCACCTCGATGCGGGAACACAATTCCCCGATCGGTTCGCGCCGATCGAGGAAACGTCGCCATCGATGGATCCCCCGAAAGGGCCGTAGTTCACGCGTCGAAGGTGTGGCGTCCGCCGACGACCACGATGCGACCATCCTGGCCACGAGTTTGGAACACGCACTCACCCGCGCCCTCGTTCCACATCTCGACAGTGAGTTCCTCACCCGGGAACACCGGAGAGGCGAAACGACCTTCCATCGATCGGAACTTCGCCGGATCGGAACCACACATCGAGTGCAGCAGCGCCCGACCGGTGAAGCCGTAGGTGCACAAACCGTGAAGGATCGGACGGTCGAAACCGGCCAGAGCCGCGAACCACGGATCGCTGTGCAGCGGATTGCGATCGCCGGAGAGGCGATACGTGAGCGCCTGATCGGCACGGGTTGCGTAGGTGACGCAATGATCGGGGGCGCGGTCCGGGGCCGCGTTGCGATCGCCGGACGGGCCACGATCTCCACCCCATCCGCCTTCGCCGCGGATGAAGATCGCCGACCCGACCGTGAGAAGGAGTTCACCGGTCGCGTTGTCGACACACTCGCCTTCGACCGCGACAACAGCACCCGATCCTTTGTCCCAGATCCCCGTGATCGTGCCGGTGGCGGTGAGCGAGCCTTCGACCGGAATCTCGCGATGCTGCACGAACGACTGCTCACCGTGCACGAGCATCGCGAAATCAAACGATCCGATTGCGGAGATCGCACCCGATACCCCGGCACCGATCACCGCTGCCATGGTCGGAAGGACGCGCTGGGGAGTGTCGTGGGTGTTCTCGGTCGTGAACGCGAGTTCATCGATACCCGCTCCGACACCAACGGCGTAGAGCAGCGCATCCTTTGACGTCCAGGTATGAACAACTGGTGCACCGGTGGCGCCAACGGCATCGTGATTGATGGGCATGGAGTGTCCTACTTCCGGTCGATGCCGAGCATGTCGGCGTTGGGTCGGGCCTTGCCCATGAGTTCCTCGACGAGCGGCCCGACCGACGACGGATCGAGAGTGCCTTCGACTTTCGGTCCCTGATGCCATCCTTCGCTCACGGCGAGCAACGTGCCGCGCACGTCGAACACTCGCCCGGTGACATCGGACGATTCGGTGCTGGCCAGCCACACCACGATCGGAGCGATCCACTTCGGACCCATCGCTTCCTTCGCTTCATCCGAGGCCGATCCCATGCCGAGGTTCTCGGTGAGGCGCGTCAGCGCAGCCGGGGCAACCGCATTCACGGTGACGCCGTAGCGGGCCAGTTCATCGGCGGCGATGATGGTGAACGATGCAATGCCGCCCTTGGCCGCTCCGTAGTTCGTCTGGCCGATGTTGCCGTAGATGCCCGAAGGTGACGTGGTGTTGATTATGCGGGCTGTGTTTGTCTCGCCGGCCTTCGAGCGATCGCGCCAATAGGCGGCGGCGAAATGTGATGGACCGGCCGTGCCTTTGAGATGCACCTTGATCACGGCGTCCCACTCGGCCTCGCTCATGTTCGTCAACATGCGATCGCGCAGGATGCCGGCATTGTTGATCAGCACATCGAGTCCACCGAAGGTGTCGATCGCCTGATTGACGATGCGTTCCGCTCCGGACCACTCGCTGATGTCGTCGGTGTTGGCGATCGCCTGACCACCGGCGGCGATGATCTCGTCGACGACATCCTGCGCCGGACCGGCCGACGTTCCGGATCCGTCCATCGCTCCACCGAGATCGTTCACCACGACTTTGGCGCCCTCGGCGGCCAGCATGATGGCGTGCTCCCGGCCGATGCCGCGACCGGCACCGGTCACGATGCAGATTCGTCCTTCACACAGGCCTGCTGCGTTCCGACCTGCTGACGTCTGACTGGACATGGTGCTCCTTCGGTCCGGGAATGATCGAAAATCGATCTTTGCATGACCGGGCGGCCGGTGTTGCGTGATCTGCGGTTCATCGGAAGTGGGCCGGCAGCATCCCGGAGGCCTGTCGCACCCTCCACCTAGCGTCTCGTCCATGGTCATCGCTCTGGCAACAGTTCTGGGAGTCATCGTCGGCATCGTCATCGGCGCGATCGGCATGCACGCCGTTCGACGGCGACAGGGCGACGAATTCCGTGCCCTGTCCGCCGAGGCCCTGGCGGCCAGCAGCGAGCAGTTCCTCACATTGGCCGAACTCCGATTCGGGGCCCTCGAGGATGCCGCCGGCCGCGAGAGTCAGGCCCGCGAGAAAGCCGTCAACGATCTCGTCACGCCCATCGACACCCGACTCGGCACTCTCCAGGATGCGCTGGTCGAGCTCGATCGTCGCCGCACCGCCGATTCGGCCCGTCTCACAGAGATGCTCGGGCAACTGCACCTCACCACCAACACCCTCCAGAGCGAAACGAAGATCCTCGCCACCGCGATGAAGGACACCCGGGCCCGCGGCTCGTGGGGCGAACTGCAGTTGCAACGCGTCGTCGAACTCGCCGGCATGGTCGAGCATTGCGACTTCGTCACCCAAGCCACGTTCGATGGCGAGAACGGTGCGTTGCGACCGGATCTGGTCGTGCGCCTCCCGCAATCCAAAGCGGTCGTCGTCGATTCCAAGGTCCCCATGCAGGCCTTTCTCGAGGCGGTCAATTGCAATGACCCCGCCACCGAGCGCGCCCTGCTCGAGCGGCATGCAAAGGCCGTTGCCACGCATGTCGAACAATTGCGGCGGCGCGATTACAGCACCTACGTCGACGGCGCTCTCGACTTCGTCGTGATGTTCGTCCCCGGCGACGCCTTCCTCACCGCCGCTTTCGAAGCCCAACCCACGCTCTTCGACGACGCCATCGGCCGCGGCGTCTTCCTCGCCACTCCCGGCACCCTCATCGCTCTCCTGCGGGCGATCGCCTACGGATGGCGACAGGAGCGGCTGGCCGAGAGTTCCGCCGAAATCGCCCAGTTGGGCCAGGACCTCCACCAGCGGGTCGCTGTTTTCGCCGAGCACCTCGCCAAGGTCGGTCGGTCCCTCGATGGGGCCTCGAAGTCCTACAACGACGCCATCGGATCGCTCGAGGGCCGGGTGCTCGTCACCGCCCGCAAGTTGGCCGAGCACGGCGTCAGTTCGGCCAAGCAGATACCCGCCTCGACTCCTCTCGAAACGGTCACCCGCCCGCTCACCGCCGCCGAATTCGACCCCGGTTTCGGGTCGCCAACCGCCCCCGAAACCGTCTGAAACCGCCAGGGGAGGAAAAGTGGTCCCCGATGCTGGCTCCACCTACCTACCAGTCGGTAGGCTGAGTTCATGACATCCACCGATGCCTCGCTTACTCAAGAAGAATCCGACACCGCTGACGATTCGAACACCCCGTATGCAGCCAAGGAGCGCGCTGACGGCAAGGGTTCGCTCAAGCCCGTCATCGACGTCATTCCCGCCGCCGCCTACGACAATCCGACCTGGAAGGGTCTCGCTTACTTCGGCCGCGATCTTGTCGTCTACGCCCTTGTCGTCACCGGCCTTCTCCTGTTCAACAACCCGTTCGCCACCATCGCCCTCTGGGTCCTTTCGGGCATGGTCATCTCCGGCCTGTTCATCGTCGCCCACGATGCCGCGCACGGCGCCCTCTTCTCCAGCAAGCGCATGAACCGCGTCGTCGGCACCATCGCGATGCTTCCCTCGTGGCACGTCTACGAGGGATGGGTGCTGGGTCACAACCGCATCCACCATTCGTACACCGTGCGCGAAGGCTTCGATTTCGTCTGGCACCCGTACACCGTCGAGCAGTTCAACGCGATGTCCCGCTTCGGCCGCATGCGTCACCGTTTCGAATGGTCCTGGATCGGCGCCGGTGCCTACTACCTGCGTGAGGTGTGGTGGCACAAGATGATCGTCGGCGATCCGCCGGCCCGTTGGGCATCGGCCATCCGTCGCGATCGCATCATCGTCTGGAGCTTTGTCGGTGTGGCCTCCACCCTCCTCGCATGGGCCGGATGGGTTCAGTACGGAACCGTCCTCGGTGCCGCCTGGATGATCCTCAAGGTGTTGGTCGTGCCGTTCCTGGCCTTCTCCTACGTCATCGCATCGTTCGTGCACGTGCACCATGTCCAGCCCGACATCCGCTGGTGGAAGCGCCGCGAGTGGACCAAGTTCAAGGGTCAGATGGAAGGCACAACCGTGCTCCGGGCCCGTTTCGGCCTCAACTTCTTCTTCCACTGGATCATGGTCCACGTCCCCCATCACGTCGACATGCGGATCCCGATGTACAACCTCGAACTCGCCACCGATGCCATCAAGGAAGCATTCCCCGGCACGGTTCACGACAAGCCGCTCCGCTTCCGGGATTTCGTCTCCAACACGCGGGCGTGCCAGTTGTACGACTTCGACGAGGGCCACTGGCTCACCTACCGCGAAGCGGCGAAGATCACTGCCGCAGCGGGACCCGTCGCCGAGACACCCGCCGAGTCCGTCTCCGCCTGATCCGAACTCTGCACTGCACGCTGATCGAAACGGTCAGCGTGCAGTCAACGCAGTCTCGTCAACGGTCAGCGTCTCGCCGTCGGCATCGATGATCTGCAACTCGAATCCCGACTCGACGATCGCATCGTCGACGCCGAACGCCACCGGAATCTTGTTGGCGGCGTTGCGCATCAGGTAGCAAACAAGTTCAACGAGTTCACTCGGCTCGAACGAGTTGCGCAGGCGGGTGACGAGTTCATCATCGAGCGTCGCCGGACCGGCCAAAAGTGCATCGACGAGGTCGAGAGCGGCGAGTGTGGCCGATGGGAGATCCGCGATCTCCTCCGGCGCAGCCGATGACAGAAGCCCTTCATCCGCTCCGGCATTGAGCGCCGCGACACTGCGCACCGACTGACACCGTCGGCACCGGTGCAGACGGGCTCCCCGAAGGCGAACAAGTTCCTTGAGTACGGGATCGAGGGTCTGCAAGCGCCCGATGGCACCGAGCAGACGCATCATCGCTGCCATCTGGTCGGCACCGGACTCAGCATCGACCGCAGGCCAGGCCCAGTCACTGGAACTGAGTGGCACATCGAACAATGCCGCCAGAGCCTTTGCTGCCCGCTGGCCGACGTCGAGTACGTAGAGCGCCTGCACGAAAGGACCGACGTCCGCACCAAGCACGGCAGCCGAAGGGCCGAGAGGACCGGCGGCGACGCCACCCACATCGATCGCGAACTGTTCGGTCAATGCGAGTGCAGCACGTTCCCGGTCGTCGAAGAGTTCCGATGTCGGCCAGGAAACAAGGGCCTCCCGCTTCTCCGGGTCGAGCGGTCCCCATGGGCGGGCTACGGACTCCGTGTCGTTGTCGAGGATCGTCGCCAACCGGAGACGCGCCAGTTCGAGAAGCGAAGGATCGGCTGCGGAGCGGGCCACCGAACACAGTTCGGCAAGGGAATCGAGGACCTCGGGCGCGAACGACGCCCGGGGATCGGCCGCAGATGTCGATGATCCGCCCACGACTAACGACCCGGCGTGAAGGTCACCGGCATGTACTTGATGCCATTGACGAAATTGGAGCGGAGCTGCACCGGAGGGCCGGCGAGTTCGAGATCGGGCATCCGGGTGAACAGCTCGCGGAACATGAGCGTGATCTCGCGCCGGGCCAGGTGGGCACCGAGGCAGAAGTGGGGTCCGGGGCCGCCGAAACCCACATGGGGATTCGGGTTGCGCAGCACATCGAACCGGTCCGGATCGGTGAACACCGCCTCGTCGCGGTTGGCCGAGCCGTAGTAGAGGATCGCCTTGTCGCCCGCACGGAACTGGTGACCCGAGAGTTCGTGGTCCCGGGTGACGGTGCGACGCATCCAGACCACCGGCGACGCGTAGCGGACGATCTCCTCCACTGCGGTCGGCATGACCCCTTCGACATCCGCGGCCCAGATCGCGCGTTGATCGGGATTGGCCGAGAGGTGGGCGACGCCGTGACTGATCGCAGTCCGGGTCGTTTCGTTCCCGGCTACGGCGAGAAGGATGAAGAACGACGCAAGTTCCTCCGGGGTGAGTTGCTCACCTTCGACGGAAGTGTTGACGAGCGCGGAGAGGAGGTCATCGGTCGGATTCGCACGGACCTTCTCTGCCAGTTCGTTCATGAGCCCGGCCAGCAGTGTTCCCGCTTCCAGGAAGGCGACGACCGGATCCGCCCCCTCGGGAATGAACTCGGGATCGCCCCCCGAAAGGATCACGTTCGACTGGGTCAGCACCATGTCGTACTCGCTCAGGGGGATACCCATCATGTCGCAGATGACAAGGAGCGGAAATCTGGTGGCGACTTCGGCCACGAAATCGATCTCGCCCTTTTCGATGACCGAATCGATGACGGTCTTCGCTGTCTTCTCGACGTCATCGAGGATCTTCGCCAACATGCGCGGCGTGAAGGTTCCGGCCACGATCTTGCGAAGACGGGCGTGGCGCGGATCATCCATCGAGATCATCGAACCGAAGAACTCGTTCATCTCGGCCGGCAGATCCAGAACGGAAACCGCGCCGGAGGCCGAGGAGAACACCTCCGGATTGCGACTGATGGCGAGGATGTCTGCCAACCGGGTGATCGCGTAATAACCCGGACCCTGCGGGAACGGCTCGATGATCGGTTCCTTGAAGAAGGCGATGGGCTTCTCGCGCCGCAGCGTCGCAAACGCTGCGTTGCGCTCGTCCCACGGCTTGGCCCAGAACTCGATATCGGAAAGGTCGATATCCGAAAGGGCGACATCGATCTGATCGGCCATCGGGAAGACTCCGCTTCGTCATGGAGATCCGGGAAACGGATCTCTCAGGCGCCCGACGCTACCAGCGGGCACCGCAAGGGGACCCGGTCTTTCGGACGGCTCGGGCTCAGGTTTCGCCCAGCACGACAGCGAGAAGCGCCGTCTCGCTCGCAACCGCCCATTGCTCGTCGGTGACGGAACTCTCGCCGACCTCGATGATGATCCTGCCGAGAATCTGGCCCATCGACCAAGCGCTCGCTCCCACCGGATCGAGGTCCGGCCGGGTCCAGCCCCGTTCCTTCGCGGCGGCAATGAAGCTCGAGAACGAGTGGGTGAACTCGTCCTGCGCTTTCCCGACCGCGGCGGCAAGATCCGGTCGGCCGAGGGTGCTCCCCAGCACGCTCACCCGGGTCAGGCGATAAGGGGCGCGGCTTGGATCGTTGACACGACGGTGAAGCGCGAGGAGCAGTTCGCGGAAATGCTCCCTGTCCTCGCAAACGGTCAGTGCCTCCGCGATCCGCTCGTTCTCGGAACCGAGGCTTCGTATGTAACGCTCCGTCTGCGCTGCGACGACAAGTCCGTCGCGACTTCCGAAGTAGTGGTATAGCGAGGTGATCGCCACGCCGACTTCGGTGGCGATGTCGTTGACGCGGACGCCCGACTCTCCCTTTTCGTCGATCGCGCTGATCGCAACTTCGAGCATCCGCGCTCGGGTGTCTGACGTGCTCATCTGGCAACCGTAGCGACTCGTCGGACCACGGTGGTGTTACAGGGCACCCGAGCGTCCAGTCACTTCGATGACCTCGAGGCACTCACCGTTCGGTCCGGGCCAGAACAGAACAAGAAGGAGAGGCAGATTGTCGCCGACCGAGAGTTCGCCGGTCGGCGCGAAAGGGACCGAACCTGCGGCCCGGACGATCTCCTCGTCATGGGCACAATCCTCCGTAGACCACGCCATCCGGAAGAGACCCAGTTCGTTCGCCGAAGGCACCCGTGGCTCCACCTGCACGCAGGGGTCGATCCATTCGACGAGGGCCACGGTGAAAA
Source organism: Actinomycetota bacterium (assembly GCA_009703925.1). Taxonomy (GTDB): domain Bacteria; phylum Actinomycetota; class Acidimicrobiia; order Acidimicrobiales; family Acidimicrobilacustridaceae; genus Acidimicrobilacustris. The sequence continues at coordinate 8,410 of WLFD01000099.1, forward strand.
CGGAACCGGCATCGGCGAGAACGACCGACTTCATCGACCCGTCCCGCTCGAGGCCGTGCAACTCCGCGGGCTGCGAAACCGTTTCCACCGGACCGACGGGCCGCAGGCCCATGACATCCCGGTAATAGGTGAGGGACACCTCGATGTCGGCACAATTCACGACGACCTGCACGATCGATGTTCGATCGCCCTCCACCAACTGCACCGCGACGCCGTCGGGATCGAGCATCATCGCAACGCGTCCGAAGACACCCCCGGTTGCGGCTCCAATCGGGCCTCCGACCAGCGTTCCACCGGAATCCAGCGCCTTCGCAATCGCTCCGTCGAGATCTGCGGTTGCCACGACGAGCCGATTGAACCCGGGCTCACCCGTCGTTGACGGAGGAGTACCGATCGGTGCGGGAATCTTCCATTCGAGAAGGTCGAGGGAGAGTCCTCCCATGCCGTCATCCGAATGCATCATCCATGCGTCCCATGACACTTCGTCGAGCCCGAAGGCCAGACCCGATTGGGCACGACTGGGGACCGTCCTCAGGACGCGGGTGAGTCCGAGTGCCTCGTAGAAAAGCACCGACCGATCAAGATCGGAACAGTTCGAATTGACGTGGTAGATCCGATTCCCCCGAATGGCCATGGGCCAATCGTAGGGGAACCCGAAGCGATCGGATTCAGTAGCTTTCCGGATCCAGTTGCACCGACTCGGGCACCGGAAAGTTGTAGAGCTCGGACGCGTTCTGCCAGGTGATGCGACGGACATCCTCTTCCGGAAGCCAACCGATCTCCTTCTTCACGACTTCCTGCGTGTTGGGCCACGTCGAATCACAATGCGGATAATCGCTTTCGAGAAGGATGTTCTCGACACCGATGCGCTCGCGTTGCACGAAGGCCGACGGATCCTCCACCGCACAGAACCAGAAATTCCGCTTCAGGACTTCAGCCGGAGTGAGATCTGTTCCGACCCACGTTCCATACATGTCGTGATAGCTGAGCATGTGATCGAGGCGATCCATCAGGCCGGCGACCCAACCGATGCCGCCTTCGGACATGCAGAGCTTGAG